>JBAWYQ010000090.1:0-15728 GCA_037143475.1 Burkholderiales bacterium
TGCTCGGCCATGTAGTCCACAAACAGCACTTCGCTGCGGGTGGCTTGCACGCTGAAGCGTTTGTGTGGCTTGATGCCGCCCTTGGGGCTCATGAACGGCGGGTTGGCCAGGATGACGTCGGCCACCTCGTTCCACTTCTCGTCACTGGTCAGCGTGTCGTACTCGACGATGTGCGGGTCGCTGAAGCCGTGCAGGTACAGGTTGACCAGCGAGAGGCGCACCATGTCGGGCGAGATGTCGTAGCCACGGATGTTGCCCGCCAGCGTGGCGCGCTCGATCGGTGTGAGCAGGTCGCCGCTGGGTTTGGTGCCTTCGTTTTCAAGCGAAACAGGGCTGTAGCCCCCGTCAATCGTGCGTGAGCTGCTATTGTTTTTGAGTATGTGCTTCCAGGCAGAGATCAAAAAACCGGCCGTGCCGCAGGCCGGGTCGAGAATGGTTTCGCCCTTTTTTGGGTCCAGCACCGCCACCATGAAGTCGATGATGTGGCGCGGCGTGCGGAACTGGCCCGCGTCGCCCTGGCTGCCCAGCACGCTGAGCAAATACTCAAACGCATCGCCCAGCTTTTCCGAGTGGTCGTAGGTGAAGACGTTGATTTCTTTCAAAAAGCTCTTCAGCGTCTCGGGGTCGCGGTAGGGCAGGTAGGCGTTTTTGAAAATGTCGCGAAACAGCTCGGGCACGCCGGGGTTCTGGCGCATGTTCTGTATGGCTTCGCTGTACAGCGCCAGCACCTCAAAGCCGCCCAGGCCGGGGGCCATGAGTTGAGCCCAGCCAAAGCGGGCGTAGTCACCTGCAAAGAAAGTGCGCGTGCCGCCCAGCTCTTCGGCCTCGGCATCCATGTCGTCCATGAACTTGTAGATCAGCGCGATGGTGATTTGCTCGACCTGGCTTTTGGGATCGGGCACCTTGCCCACCAGGATGTCGCGGCACGAGTCGATGCGGCGTTTGGTTTCTGCGTCAAGCATGGGTGGGAGTTCTTTCAGAATCAGGTTTGCGTATTTCGGCTTGCAGCGCGGGCGAACAAATGGCATCGATGTCACGCAGAGCGGGGGCGAGCTGGTCGATCAGGCGGCCCATACCAGCGTTCGTTGCCCCCATGTGTTCAAACGCGGTGCGCCACTGGCGCAGTTCGCCCCAGATGCGGCGAATGATGGCGATGGCCGTGGGGCGCTGTGGGGTAAAGGCACTGCAGGCTGACATGGCGTTGTCCAGCGTGGCCAGCTTGCCTTGCGTGCCCACCTGCAGGTGCAACTGGCGCTCAAAGGCGACGCTGGGGCGGGGCACCACGTCATACAGCGGGCTCAAGCGCCAGCCGGGCAGGCGCGGGTCGCGCACAAAGCCGTGGTTGCGCAGGTGGTCGTCATCGTTGCTGACAAAGATGTTGAACACCATGCGGGCAAACAGCTCTTCGGTGTTGTTGCGGATCAGGCTGGGGTGGGCATGGTCGCGCACGGCCTGGGCCAGATCGGCATAGCTCTTGAGGCGTGACTCGAATTCATCGCAGGCCACCAGCGTCAGCCCGCTGACAAACGGCAGGCGCTGTTCGCCCAACCCCGGACCTGGCAGTGTGCTGTGCAGCGCAGTGTCAGAGTCGATGACGGGACCGGGTGCTTGCCAGTAGCGATCAAACCGGCGAATCAGCAGCACTGATTTGCCACCAATGTCCTGCACCTTGACATGCGGTACCGATAGACCGCAACGCTGGGCCAGTTTCAAGGTGCAGCACTCGGCCCACGCGACATCAAAGGTGTCGCCCGCAGCCGGAAATTTGGCAAGCCAGAGCAGCCCGGTGTCATCACGCACCGAAGCCTTGGGCCGCGCGCCACCTGCGCCGGGGGCTGAGCCAAAAACGTCAGCGAGTGTTGCAGGAATGGGCAAGCCGTGCTCAATGCGCTCAGCGGCTTCCAGCATGTAGGGCAGAGACTGAATGGGCGTGGCACCGGCTTGCACCGGGCTGGTCAGCGATTCGCGCACGTCCAGCGCACCCACGCGGTCGCTGCCTGCACCCAGCAGATAGTCGGCCTCGGTCAGGCTGTTGGCAGGCACGCGGCGTTGCGCCTCTATGACGCGGCGGCCCCAGGCGTCGGGCGCGGCATCGCGGATGCCGCCGAACTGGGTAAGCTGGTTGGCAGGGAACATTGCAGCGCCGCGCACATGCGCAATGTCCGCCAGACTCAGGCCGACAGGGTCCAATTCAAAGGCATCAGACCGCTCGATGTAACGGGTGCCATAGGCAAAGCTGGAGGCTTGTACGTCGCGCTCTTGCGTAATCGACAAGCGCCCCGCCGGTGCCCAGCCTTGTGGCAGATGGGCAAAGACAAATACTTCCCGCTGTGCCATCAGAAGTCCAGCTTTTGCAGTTCAGTTGCGGACAAGGGGCGTACACGCTGGGTCACTTCAAGCTGCGCAAGGGCTTTCAATGAAGGGTCGCTTTCTTGTAACAGCGCGAGTAGGGAGAGTCCTGGTGCAATGGCCTCCAAATAGCGAAGAATCTGTGCAACTGTGCGGCTCGGGTCCCCTTTTTCAATAAGGGCGGCAGTGGAGCGAGACAGTCCGGCACGGGCCGCGACATCCAGTTGGCGCAGCTTGCGGGCTGTGCGCAGACGCGTGAGCTTTGCGCCGACGGCTGCGGCTTCGACCAGGCGATTGGCTGGAATCAGAGGTGATTCTCTGTATTTCATGTCCGTTAAATTAGTCTTAAAGTAGATAAGGACTGATATTACAGACATTTCGTATAAAAATCCAGCTACATGAACTGATTCAGCGGCACGTAGTCTTTGACGTATTCGGGGATTCGGGTGCGCCACGCGGGCGGCACGGCTTTGAAGTCGCTCATGCCGAAGGCGGGGTAGACGTTGAGGTCGGTCAGGCGTTTGGTCTCGATGATGTCGCGCAGGCGGTGGTCGGTGGCGTAGGCTTTGAAGTAGTACTTCATGGCCTGCACACTGCTGGCAGTGCTGTCGGCGTAAAAGCCGGTGGCGTTTTGCTGGTCGAGCAGAAACTTGTCGAACTCGTCTTCCAGCAACTCGTCTTTGCTTTTGAAGCCGGGGATGAAGCCAAAGGCTTTTTCCAGAATCTCGCGCAGGCCCAGGCGGCGGTCCACACCAGCGGCGCGTCGCAGCTTGTCCAGGTTGAAGTATTCGCTGGGCTTGTCAAATAGCTCGGTGGTGATGGTGGCAATGGCCTGGTCCCACTGGGCATCGCCCACTTGCTGGACGATTACCGGGTTGGTCTTGACCTTGTCTTCAAATTTCTCGAAGAACATGCGGTCCACCTTCATGCCCTGAAAGCCGACCTGCTGCTCCACCTGCGTGGCGATGCTGTCGGGTGCGGTGTGCTCAAACGTGTCGCCACCGCCGGGTGGCTGTGGGCCTGGGCCTTCATCGTCACCACGGCTCACACCTGGGCGCGGCAGCTTGAGCACTTCGTCGTAGTTGAATGTTTCTTCAAAGTACTCGCAGGTGGCGAAGAAGTCGAACAGTTTGTAGGCCGTCTTGTGCGGTGTGGTGACTTCGGCTTTCAGCGATTCGTCTTGCAACTGCTCCCGAAAGTCGTGTTTGCGCGTGCCACGACCTTTGATCTGGACAAAGTCGGACGGTGAGAACACCGGGCGCATCAGGGCCAGGTTGAGCAGGTCCGGGCAGTCGTAGCCGGTGGTCATCATGCCCACGGTGACGCAAATGCGCGCTTTGCTGGTCTTGTAGGCGCCCAGCGCGTTGGCCGAGCCCAGCAGGTTGTTGTTGGTGAAGTTGATGGTGAACTGTTGCGCGTCGGGGATGAGGGATGTGACTTGCACCGCAAAGTCCGACTGGTAGCGACCGGGGTACAGGGTGTCGGCCAGTTCGTTGAGCAGTTGCGTGATCTTGCTGGCGTGGGCCTGGCTGACGGCAAACACAATGGTTTTGCCAAACTCTGCGCTGATGGGGTCGCGCAGGCCGTGTTTCAGCAGGGTTTCGCAAAACAGGTGGTTGGTGGGTTCCGAGAAAAATTGCTTCTCGAAGTTCTTTTGTTTGAAGACCTGTTCGCTGGATTTCTCGCCCTCCGGGGTTTCATCCGTGACCACGGCGGCATAGCCCCGGTCGGACAGCAGTTGGGTGGTGACGGCGGTGCGTGCGTCCACCACCAGTGGGTTGATCAAAAAGCCGTCTTTGACGCCATCGAGCAGCGAGTACCGGTAGGTGGGCTCGCCGGACTCGCAGCCAAAGGTGCGGTAGGTGTCGAGCAGCAGGCGGCGCTCTGACTCGCGCGGGTCGCGGGTGCTGGGATGTGCGGCGTCAAACTTTTTGAGGTAGTCCTTGGGCGTGGCGGTCAGGCCCAGCTTGTAGCCCACAAAATACTCAAACACAGCGCGTGCATTGCCACCGATGGAGCGGTGTGCTTCGTCCGAGATCACCAGGTCAAAGTCGGTGGGCGCAAACTGCTTGTACTTGGCATTGAACAGCAGGCTTTGCACGGTGGTTACGACGATTTCGGCCTTGCGCCAGTCGTCCCGACTTTCTTTGTAGATGACGGATTTGTAGTCGTTCTTGAGCAAGAAGATGAAGGCTTTGTTGGCCTGGTCTTCCAGCTCCAGTCGGTCCACCAGAAACAGTACGCGCCGGGCGTTTCCGGTGCGCAAAAACAGTTTGATGACGGCGGCTGCGGTGAGCGTTTTGCCGGTGCCGGTGGCCATCTCCAACAGGAAGCGTGTGGCACCGTCTTTGACTGCGCTCTGAATGCTCTGGGTAGCGCGCTGCTGGTAGGCGCGCATGAAGCGCAGCCGGTTTTTCTGGAGGTAGGTGGCGCGCTGGGCCTCGTCCTTCCAGCCAGCCTCCTGGTCGTAGGCGGGCATTTGGGTGCGGGCGATGTAGTCCAGCGGCACATCTTCGGCAACCAGGCGGGCGGGGTCGGGCTGGAACTTGGCGAAGCCCTTGATGGAGCCCTGCGCCGGGAACGCGGTGATGATGTGCGGATTGCCATGGCTAAGGTCCCACAGGTAATGCAGGTTGCCGTTGGACAAAATGACAAAGCGGCAGTTCTGCGACCGGGCATATTTACGGGCCTGCTCTTTGCCAGCGAGAGGGTTCTTGCTCTCGGCTTTGGCTTCCAGCACCACTAGGGGAAAGCCCTGTTCATCGAGCAACAGGAAGTCGATGAAGCCTTTGCTGTTGGATTCAAAGTCGCGTCCCATGGCATCGACCTGCGCCTGGGTGAGTTTGATCTTGGGCTCCAGCACGATGCTGGCAGGGCCGCTGGCATCGTCAAAAAAGCGCCAACCCGCCGCTTCGAGCAGTTTGTTGATCTTGATGCGGGCTTGTGCCTCTTTGGTCATGCGATGGTTCCCTCGAGCGCGATTCTATGGGAACCGGTTGCCAGCTGTTAGCGGATTCCAACCAAATATGCCGCTATCCCCCGTGCAATATGCGTGAGCAGCTATCAAAAACATAGTAATTTCGGCTCGTCAGTTTGCCAGCGTCGCTCCTGCGTACGCCAGCCCGGCCGCCACACCGCCAAAACGGTTGCCTTCCACCACGGTCGCGTCGGGCATGGCGGTGCGCAGCGCCTGCATGAGTGGGCGCAGGGCGGATGAGCCGCCAGTCAAATAGACCGCATCGACGGTGGGCAGCCCCGAGCGCTGCACGCACAACTGTGCGCACTGCACGACTTGACTCAGCGCGTGCTGCAACGCGTTCGCCATGACGTGCGCTGTCACAGTGGCGCCCAGATGCTCCGACGGGCCTTTTCCCATTGCAACCAGAAAGTCCAGGTCCACCAGCGCATCATTACCCGAGATGGAGCACGCAATCTTGGCGGCCTCCACCCCGGCCAGCATGCGGTGGCCGTGCTGGCCCTCCAGCGCGTCCATCAGGCGTGCGTGCAAGGTCTGGTCTGCGTAGTCGGTCCATAACTCTCTGGCAAAGTGCATGGCCTTGCGGGTGTAGGCCTGGTGAATCAGGTGCCAGGTGGTCAGGTCAAAAAAAACGCTGTTGGGAACCGGGCGCCCGCCAGTGCCGATGTGCTTGTAGCCCAGCAACGGCATCACCGTTGCGAGGTCCAGCAGGCGGTCAAAGTCGGTGCCACCGATGTGCACGCCGGTCGTGGCCAGAATGTCGGTCGCGCGGTTGCTTTGCTGGCTGCGCGCGGGGTTCAGGCGGATGACGGTGAAGTCGGATGTGCCGCCGCCAATGTCCACTACCAGGGCGGTGGTTTCAGTGGCGATGCGCTGCTCGTAGTCCAGCGCGGCAGCAATGGGTTCGAGCTGGAAGGCAATGTCAGTAAAGCCGGCCTCGCGCGCGGCGCGGCCCAAGGTCTCTTGCGCCAGCGCGTCACGCTCGGGGTTGTCATCGACAAAGTGCACCGGGCGGCCCAGCATTGCACGCGTGAGCGTCTGACCGGCTTGCTCTTCGCAGCGGCGTTTGAGTTCCTTGAAGAACAGCACCACGATGTCAAAGAAGCGGATGCTCTGGCCGTTGACTGCCGTGTATTCTTCCATCAACTGGCTGCCCAGCAGGCTCTTGAGGGAGCGTAGCAGCCGCCCCTCGGTACCGTTCAGGTAGGCCTGCATGGCCTCGGAGCCATACAGTACAGTGTGGGTTTCGCTGGCAAAGAATAGGGCCGTTGGCATTTCGGTGCGGGCGCCGTCCAAAGCCATGGTGTGCATCTGGCCATCGGCACCAATCAGCGCGGCAGCCGAGTTGGAGGTGCCGAAGTCGATGCCCAGCACCAGCGGGTGGGTGCACGCGCTCACGCGATGGGAGCAGCATTTTTCAGCACCTGCTGCAAAAAAGTTGCAATGTCGGCTATTTCACGCGGGTGCACGGCGTGCTGCATGGGATAGGTGTGCCACTGCACCGGGTGTCCCATGGCGACCAGCGCGTCGCGCGATTTTTCACCGCGAGCCAGCACCACGACAGGGTCTTGCGTGCCGTGCGCCATGAACACGGGGGTATTGGCATTGGCCTGCATGCGTTCGGTGGCAAAGCGGTCGGCCAACGGCAGGTAGCCTGAAAGCGCCATGATGCCCGCCAGACGATGTGGCAGGCGCAGGCCGGTGTGGAGTGCCATGGCACAACCCTGGCTGAAGCCGGCCAGCACGATGCGATCAAACGGAATGCCGCGTGCCACCTGGTTTTCTATCAGTGCAACGACGGCTTCTTCGGACTTTTGAATTCCGGCCGCGTCCTGTTGGTCCACCAGATTGGCGCCCAGAATGTCGTACCAGGCCGGCATGATGTAGCCACCATTGAGGGTGACCGGGATGCTGGGCGCATGCGGAAAGACGAATCGGATCGGCGGGCAGTCGTCCAGATCCAACTCGGGCACCAATCCGGCAAAGTCATTGCCATCAGCGCCCAAGCCGTGCAGCCAGATGACTGCCGCCACTGGGTTGGGGGCAGATTCGAGTTCGATGCGGGGCAGTAAGGTAGTCATGGACAGGGCGTTTAGCGGTTGCGAAAACCGACCATTGTCCGTGATGACCGCGCGGAGTCACCCGCGGTTTTTAGAAAAAGCAGTCTGGATAGACCAGGCGCGCCTGGTCCAGCGCACGGTCACCCAATGCCACCAGCTCGTGCACCGTGGCTTTTTCCATGGGTGCGTCAGGTTGGCAGGCAATGTTTTCCAGATGCCGGTTGGCGTGCAGCACTTTGTGCAGATCTTGAATGGTCATATCCAGCAGTTCAAAGGCCAACTGGATTGCCATGGCCCGGCTGCCTTCCTGGTGCACGGGCAACATGCCGTGCAAATAAATAGTGCCCAGGCACAGGGCGTAGATCCCTTCATGCGCAATGAGGTAGCGCCCAATGGCGCTGATTTCGGGCGTTTTGGCGTCTCGCAAGGAGACGATGGCGTTGGACAGAAAGCGCAACGCGGCGACTTCGTCAAAGCGAGCCTTCTGTAGTTGTCGACTCCACAGGAGGAGTTCGAGCTGCGTTGTGGGGCGCTGGAGCAGGGTCGTTGTTGTCATACCGCTAAGCCTCTTAAATGCTTGGTTCCCTTAGTTATCGGCAGCTTTGCCAATAACTGGAGCCTGCAGTTACGCCCGGTTCGTGAACACCCGGCTGCCGCACTACCCCAGTAGCGCCTGCGCAAACTCGCGCGCGCTGAAGGTCTCCAGTTCTTCGAGCTTCTCGCCTACACCAATGAAATAGACGGGGACGGGCCGCTCGCGCGCAATCGCCGCCAGCACGCCGCCCTTGGCGGTGCCGTCCAACTTGGTGATGATCAGGCCGGTAAGCGTCAAGGCGTCGTCAAACGCGCGGACCTGCATCAGCGCGTTTTGTCCGGTGTTGCCGTCGATCACCAGCAAGACTTCATGTGGTGCAGTCGGGTCAGCCTTCTGAATGACGCGCTTGATCTTTTTCAACTCTTCCATCAGGTGCAGCTGTGTGGGCAGTCGCCCCGCGGTGTCAACCAGCACCACGTCCTTGCCGCGTGCCTTGCCGGCGCTCACGGCGTCAAAGCTCACGGCAGCCGGGTCGGCGCCTTCCTGACTGATGATGTCTACCAGGTTTCGGTCAGCCCACACACTGAGCTGCTCACGTGCCGCGGCGCGGAAGGTGTCGGCTGCCGCCAGCAGCACGCTGGCGCCGTGTTCGGATAAATGCCGGGTGAGCTTTCCAATGGACGTGGTTTTGCCCGCGCCATTGACGCCTGCCACCATGACGACAGTGGGGCGGTGCTCGCCAATCACCAGTGGCTTTTGCAGCGGTTGCAGCAGGTCGGTGAGCAGGGCCACCAAAATGTTTTTTAACGCAATGGGGTGGGTTACGCCACTGTCCTTCACCTTTCGGCGCAGTTCGGTCAATAAGTATTGCGTCGCCGGAACGCCAGCGTCGGCCATCAGCAGGGCATCTTCCAGGCTCTCGTACAGCGCCTCGTCGATGACCGAGCCACCAAACACAGTGGCAATGCCGCTGGCGGTCTTGCCCAGGCTCGCCTTGAGCTTGTCAACCCACTTCTGCCGTTCTGGCGGTGCTGCCGCGGGATCGGGGATATCAATCGGAATGACCAGCGCGCTGCCAATGAGGGATCCCCCACCGGTTGGAGTAGCAAAATTTATGGTAGCCAACGGCCCGTTGGGTACAGGCGCGCCACCTACGTGGGCGACAGGCTGTGCGAGGGGCGAGAGTACGGGGGCGGGAGGAGGGGTTTTCTTTTTGAAAAAGCTGAACATAACGCGCGTTCGTGGAATCCCCCATTCTATGAAACTAGAGAAACGCCCGCGCAGTCCGTTAAGCTTGGGGAATGACGAAACCCAGCAAGCCCTCTTCGAAAACACCCAGCCGCACTGCCAAACCTGCGGGCAAGCCTGTTCGAACCCCGGTTCACAAGCGCCAGCCCGGCGAGATCCGCCTGATAGGTGGACAGTGGAAGCGCATCAAGCTCAAGGTGGCCGATAAACCGGGTTTGCGGCCTACACCGGACCGTGTACGGGAAACCTTGTTCAACTGGCTTGGACAGGACATGACCGGCATGCGCTGTATTGACGCATTTGCTGGAACGGGTGCGCTGGGCTTTGAGGCGGCGTCACGGGGCGCTGCGCAGGTGCTGCTGGTGGAGCACGATGGTGCATTGGTCATTCAACTGCAACGCGTACTGACCCAATTGCAGGCACTGGAATTGCCGGAACCCCGGTTGGTGCAGAAGTTGGTCACTCAGCGGGGCGAGGGTGTCGCAGCCTTGCGGCAGCTTGCGCCAGCCAGCCAGGACGTTATTTTTCTGGACCCGCCGTTTGATGGTGAGTTGTACGAGCCTGCTCTTTCGGCTGCGGCGCGTGCATTGGCCGTGAACGGGTCTATCTATCTTGAGGCGCCCAAGGCATGGACCGATGCGCTGCTGGAGCCCATGGGACTGGTGGTCCACCGCCACCTGAAGGCTGGTGCCGTGCATGCCCATGTGCTGCGGGCCGCACCCAAGGTCGCTGTAGTCGCTGCATAATTGATTTAAAGCGGGACCAGCCGGTCCTCGGAGATGCTATGTCCAACCCAGTGATTGCCGTCTACCCCGGCACCTTCGACCCTATCACCTTGGGCCACCAGGACCTGATTCGCCGTGGCGCAGATCTGTTTAGTACAGTGATCGTGGCCGTGGCAGCCGCTCACCACAAAAAAACTCTGTTCAGCCTGGAAGAGCGTCTGGATACCGTTCGCGAGGTTGTGAAGGTCTATGCAAACGTAAGGGTAGAACCCTTTATCGGGCTCGTGCGTGACTTTGCGGTTGGCCACGGTGCCAAGGCAATGCTGCGGGGTGTGCGTTCGGTCACGGATTTCGATTTCGAAAACCAGCTTGCCGGAATGAACCGGGCGCTGGCACCGGACGTGGAGACCGTGTTTCTGACACCGGATTCCCGCTACCAGTACATCTCCAGCACCCTGGTGCGGGAGATTGCCACGCTCAAAGGAGATGTGGCACAGTTTGTTGCGCCAACCGTGCACCAGCGACTGCTGCAAAAACTCAATTCCCAATGAAGCGACGCACGTTGATTCATTACCGTTTCTACAACCAATCTGGATCATCATGAAAATTTTGCTGCCCGTTGATGGCTCCGAGTTGTCTCTGGAGGCCGTCCGCTTTGCCATTCGCATGGTGCTCGCAGGCCTGCGGGCCGATGCCGTGTTGGCCAATGTGCAGGAGCCTGCCAATTTGTATGAGTTGCTGGTCGCCCACGATCCCGAGGTCATCAACCGTGTCAGCGGTGAGGCCGGCTTGCATGCCCTGGTATCCGCACGGGCGCTGCTGGACGCCGCTGGCGTGGAGTACGAATGCGAAGTCGCCAAGGGCGACCCGGCACACACCATTGTTGATATTGCCGAGCGCTTTGCCTGCGACCTGATCGTGATGGGCGCGCGTGGCAACAGCGCATTGCGCAGCGCGATGCTGGGCTCAGTTTCCAATGAAGTGCTGCATGCCAGCCCCGTCCCAGTGGTGATTGTTAAACCGGATGAAGCCTGAACCGCGACCATGGCATTGATCATCACTGACGAGTGTATTAATTGCGATGTTTGCGAACCCGAGTGCCCCAATGAAGCTATTTTCATGGGGCAGGATATCTATGAAATTGACCCGAACAAGTGCACCGAGTGCGTGGGCCATTTTGATGAGCCGCAATGCATGCAGGTGTGTCCCGTGTCATGCATACCGGTGAACCCTCTCTTTATTGAGGACAAGGCCACTTTGTGGGAAAAATACCGTCGGCTGCAGTTGATCCCGGTCACTGCACTCAAAGCTTAGGGACTGCGCTGTGCCTGGTGGGCAACTTGACGAATCTGGTGTTGTGCTGACCACGCGGCGATTTGTTGCTTGGGCATGGGTTTGCCAAAGTAGTAGCCCTGCGCATGGCTACAGCCCAACGCGGCCAGTTGCGAGCTAATCCCGGCGTCTTCAATGCCTTCTGCAATGGTGCTCATCCCAATGGAGCGTGCCAGTTCCAACGCGGCTTTGATGATGTGTACGCTGCGCTCTGACTGATTGATTTGCTGGACAAAGGTTTTGTCGATTTTCAGGCAGGTGAAGGGCAGAGACTGCAGGTAGTCCAAGCCTGCATAGCCCGTGCCAAAGTCGTCCAGCGCGATGCCCACTCCAAGTGCACGCAACTGGTGAAGGGTGCTGGCGACCGCGGCCATGTTCTGGATGATGATGGTTTCCGTCAATTCGACGTGCAGTTCTCGGGCGTCCATATGGTACTGCGCCATACAGTTTTGAATGACCTGCACGATGTCGTCACCGGCTAGTTCGGGTGCGGACAGGTTGATGCTGATGAACGGCGGGTGCTGGCTGTCTACGGTGCAATAGGTGCGGAGTTCCGCCCATTCGGCCACGGCCCGCTGTATCACCCACTGTCCGATCCGGTGAATGAGACCGGTCTTCTCTGCCAATGGAATGAATTCGGCCGGACTGACCAGCCCCAGGGTGGGGTGACACCAGCGTATCAGCGCTTCGAAACCCACCACCGCCAGTTGGTCGAAGGCGATCAGGGGTTGATAGAACAGTTCGAGCTGATGGCGATCAATGGCATCGGAGAGGTCCTGCGCAAGAGACAAAGTGCGAACAGCAGCGGTGTGCAGATCAATCGATTCGGCCGGGTCAACGCTTGACCTGTCGTCGCTGGTACTATGGCGCAGTTGCAGGCCTGCGGCGTCGTGGCTGCTGCGAAATCTGGCCAGTAGCAACTGCATCAGGTACTGAATGACGGTGTCTGAACGGACGAGCAATTCCTCGACGTGGCTTCGGTCGATGCGGATCAACCGGGTCGCTACCAGAGTGCGCACGGTCGCAGTGCGTGGTTGGCGGTCCAGTAGCGCGACTTCACCGAACATGGCGCCGTTGGTCAGGATGGCTATACGTCGCGGCTCCAGGCCGCCACCGGTTAGCACTTCCACACAGCCTTCTTCGATGACATACGCGGAGTCTCCCGGATCACCCCATCGGAAGACCATTTCTTGTCCGCCTAAAACGACTCTGTCAAACGTGTCTGCCATGGATCCGCCCCAGTGATTCGAAATGCCGTCGCCTACCCCGACGCCAGGTGCGTGCATTTGGTTCACTATAAACCAAGGCACTGTTGCACTCCGGCTTGCAGCGTGCCATTGTCAGTGCATGGGGTGCATCGCTATTTGCTGGCGCTGGCTGCCCGCTTCGGATTCTCTGGGGCGGGCAAAGCTTTGAAGTGGACGGATTCCACTTTCTTTTTGGTCAACTTTTTCTTGGTTCTGGTTTTAGCGGGCGAAGCTGCGCCCTCAGTGGGTTCGCTGGCCTTGTGCTTTGGCTTTGCAGATGCCTTCTTGGCAGCGGCAGCCAACTTGGCGTTATCTGCGCGCTGTTGTGCTTCGTCTTTCAGACGAGCTTTCTCCATGGCATTGGCAGCTGCCGAGTCCCGTTTGATTAGCGCATCTGACTCTGCTTTTTGTGCGGGAGTGCGGGAGTCCTGCACATCCACCACCACTCCATCAATACATGGTTTTTGACCGTAAGCGTTGCCACACTTGTAGACATTTTGTTCTGTAGCCCCCGTGGAAATTGCGTATAAAGCTATTGAAAATATAGCAACAGTGTGAATCAACTTCATTGGATAGCTTTCAGGTGTGGCTGCGGGGCTGCTTGGGGCGCAGGAGAATGGGCTCGTGGCGGTTTGCTGGTGTGCACGAGTAAGGTTGCTTTTTCCATGTCACCAGCTAGGAAGGCGGGTAATGCCTTAAGCGACCGGTCAATACATTGCTCAATGGCGATACGGTGGTCCTGCGATGGTTTTTTCAAGACCCAGTTGACAACTTCGTCCTTGTTGCCTGGGTGACCCACGCCGAGTCGCAGGCGCCAGTAGTCTCCGCTGCCCAGTTGTGCGTGTATATCGCGCAGGCCGTTGTGGCCCGCATGGCTGCCACCAAACTTTAATTTGACTTGGCCCGGCGCAATGTCGAGTTCATCGTGGGCGACCAGGATTTCCTGGGGAGTGATTTTGAAAAATCGCGCCAGTGCGCCGACCGACTTGCCTGACAGATTCATGAACGTTTGTGGTTGCAGGAGCCAGACGACGTTGCCGTGCACGGTGGCGCGAGCAACCATGCCGTGGTAGCCCTTATCCATGGATAAACCGGTTTTGAGTTCGCGAGCCAATGCGTCAACCCACCAAAAGCCTGCGTTGTGGCGGGTCGCTTCATATTCCGGGCCAGGGTTTCCAAGGCCGACAAACAGTTTGATCATGTGAAGCGGAGGGAATAAGTTACCTGCAATGGTAGGCCAAAATGAAGCAACCGCTAAACGACAACGGCCCACCGAAGTGGGCCGTCGACAGCTTTCGCTGTGAATCAGTCAGTAAACTGATTATTTCTTGGCGGCGGGTGCTTTGGCAGCAGCAGGTGCCTTCGCGGCTGGAGCCGCTTTGCCACCCTTGCCTGCTGGTGCAGCAGCGGCGGCTTCGGCAGTCGCCTCGGCAGAGGCTTCCGCAGCAGAGGTCACCACGGACACCAGAACCGGATTCTCACGGCCCTTGACTACAGCCTTCACCCCGTTTGGCAACTTGACGTCGCTCAGGTGGAACGACGCGCCCTTCTTCAGGCCGCTGAGGTCGACAGCGATGAATTCAGGCAGATCGGCAGGCAAGCAGGTAATGTTGATTTCGTTGAGCACGTGTGTGATCAGGCAATGGTCAACCTTGAAGGCAACAGATTCTTCCTGGCCATTGAAGTGCAATGGCACCTTCATGTGCATTTTGGTGTTGGCATCCACGCGCTGGAAGTCAATGTGCAAGATCAATTGTTTGTAAGGGTGCATTTGCACGTTACGCAGCAGAACCTTGCTTTCTTTGCCGTCGAGTTCCATGTCAAGAACGGATGCATGGAATGCTTCCTTCTTGATGGCGTGCCACAAGGCGTTGTGGTCCAGTTCGATCACAAGGGGTTCACCCGTGCCACCGTAGACGATACCGGGTGTGCGACCCGAATTGCGGAGACGGCGGCTCGCACCCGTACCCTGCTTGGCGCGCTCAAAAGCGACAAATTTCATAATTTACTCCTGAAGGAGTCCACCGCGACCAGTGCGACTCCGGTTTAACAAAAGCGCAAAACCACTGCCTTATGCAGCGTGCGCTAGCTTTTTGTCTGGATCAGTTAAAAAAGATTTTCCTGATCCGAGAACAAACTCATGACCGACTCACCCTTGGCAATGCGCTGGATTGTTTCAGCAATCAGCGGCGCCACGGAGAGTTGGCGAATTTTTTGACATTTCCTGGCGGTATCGCTCAGGGGAATGGTGTTGGTCACCACGACTTCATCCAGCGCACCACCGTTTGCAATGCGCTCGATAGCGGGGCCAGAGAAAATGGGGTGTGTGCAGTACGCGTAGACCTTCTTTGCACCACGCGCCTTGAGCACCTCGGCTGCCTTGACCAGCGTGCCGGCGGTGTCAATCATGTCATCCATGATCACGCAATTGCGACCATCGATCTCGCCGATCACATGCATTACTTCGCTGACGTTGGCTTTGGGGCGACGCTTGTCGATGATCGCCAAGTCACAACCGAGTTGTTTGGCCAGCGCGCGGGCGCGCACAACACCGCCCACGTCGGGCGAGACCACGATAAGGTCTTCGTAATTTTTTTGGCGCAGGTCGCCCAGCAGCACGGGAGAGGCGTAGATGTTGTCTACCGGGATGTCGAAAAAGCCCTGAATCTGGTCTGCATGCAAATCCATGGTCAATACACGCGCAACGCCAACGGCTTGCAACATGTTGGCCACCACTTTGGCAGTAATGGGCACGCGGGTGGATCGGGGGCGGCGGTCTTGGCGTGCATAACCAAAGTAGGGAATCACGGCGCTTATGCGCTCGGCCGATGCGCGCTTCAGTGCATCCACCATGATGAGCAATTCCATCAGGTTGTCATTGGTGGGCGCGCAGGTGCTTTGCACCACAAAAACGTCGCGTGCACGCACGTTCTGGTTGATTTCTACCGTGACCTCACCATCGGAGAATCGTCCGACGGTCGCAGCACCCAGCGAAATGCCGAGGTGACCCGCAATATCTGCAGCCATGCCTGGATTGGCATTGCCGGTAAAAACCATGAAATCTGGGGGGGGAGAAGCCTGCATACGGGTTCCAGCGATTGAAGTAGGTTTATGCCTGTACGTTGCGCGTGCTGTTGTCCGAATGTTCCGGACAACAGATTTGGCAGGGGAAGAAGGACTCGAACCTTCGCATGCTGGAATCAAAATCCAGTGCCTTAACCAACTTGGCGACTCCCCTACACGGGTCGACAGCTA
>JBAWYQ010000091.1:0-15701 GCA_037143475.1 Burkholderiales bacterium
TGCCCGGCAATGATCCGACGCGAACGGCAGGAATCGCGGCATACCCGACTTACAAGAGTGCCGCGTGGACGGCAGCAATGTGTCTTAACCAGGCATCCCCACTCCGGCCACCACACGAAATTGGGGTCAGAGCACACGTCCGCTACGCTGCCGGTGATCGGACCCCATTTCGCTTGCAGCGCTCGGTCTGATTAACTGCGCTCATCCGCCATTTAGCGCTTGAGCTTGGCAAACGCAGACGCCATCGCCGAGCTACCCACTGCCCCCGCGCCCTGCCCGGCTTGCTGACCCGCGTATTGGCCTTGCCCCCGCCCGGCGGACTGGTAGCGGTTGTCCACGGATCGATCGCCACTCTGCCGGGCGGGTGCTGCACCGATCTTCATGGTCAGGGCAATGCGTTTGCGCGCCACGTCCACTTCGACCACTTGCACCTTGACGATATCGCCGGTTTTGACCACCTCACGCGCATCGTTGATGAACTTGTGGGCGAGTTGGCTGACATGGACCAACCCGTCCTGGTGCACGCCCAGGTCGATGAAGGCGCCAAACGCGGCCACGTTGCTGACCGTGCCTTCCAGAATCATGCCTTCCTTCAGGTCCTTGATGTCCTCCACGCCATCGTTGAAGCGGGCCACCTTGAAGTCGGGGCGCGGGTCGCGGCCGGGTTTCTCCAGCTCGCCCAGAATGTCCTTGACCGTGATGACGCCAAACTTGTCGTTGGCAAATAGCTCGGGGCGCAGCGTCTTGAGCATGTCGGCACGGCCCATGATCTCGGTCACCGGTTTGCCGGTTTTGGCAATGATGTCCTGAACCACGGGGTAGGTTTCGGGGTGCACCCCCGTCACGTCCAGCGGGTTGTTGCCCCCGCGTATGCGCAGAAAACCGGCCGCTTGTTCAAACGTCTTGGCACCCAGCCCGGTGACCTTGAGCAAATCCTGGCGGCTGCCAAAGGCGCCATTGGCTTCGCGCCAGCGCACCACCGCCTTGGCCACCGTGCCGGACAAGCCTGACACCCGTGACAGCAACGGCACGCTGGCGGTATTCAAGTCCACACCGACCGAATTCACGCAGTCTTCCACCACGGTATCCAAGGAGCGGGCCAGTTCGCTCTGGTTCACGTCGTGCTGGTACTGGCCCACGCCAATGCTCTTGGGGTCGATCTTGACCAGTTCGGCCAGCGGGTCCTGCAAACGCCGGGCAATGCTGGCCGCGCCGCGCAGACTCACGTCCACGTCCGGCATTTCTTGCGAGGCGAATTCGCTGGCGGAGTAGACCGACGCCCCAGCTTCCGAAACCACTACCTTTTCGATAGCGGCTTGCGCACGTCCTACGGGGGCTGCAGCCTGTTTTGCCATCAACTTAATCAGGTCGCCGGCCAGTTTGTCGGTCTCGCGGCTGGCGGTGCCGTTGCCGATGGCAATCAGGTTCACGCCGTGTCGCAGGCACAAAGCACCCAGGGTGTGCAAGGAACCATCCCAATCCTTGCGCGGCTCGTGCGGGAACACGGTGGCGGTTTCGACCAGCTTGCCGGTGGAATCGACCACCGCCACTTTAACGCCGGTGCGAATGCCCGGGTCCAGCCCCATCACAACACGGGGGCCAGCGGGCGCTGCCAGCAGCAGGTCGCGCAGGTTGTCGGCGAACACCTTGATGGCGACTTTTTCGGCCTCCTCGCGCAGCCGGGTGAACAGGTCGCGCTCGGTGGACATGCTGAGCTTGACCTTCCAGGTCCAGGCCACGCATTTGCGCAGCAGGTCATCCGCCGCACGGCCCGCGTGGCTCCAGCCCAGGCGCAACGCAATGCGGCCCTCGGCCAATGAGATCGCCGGAGCGGCACGGGCGGTAGCCCGGAGCCCGGTTGGCAGAGCGTCCTGCTCTGGGAGCACCAGCTTGGCATCCAGAATATCCAGCGCCCTACCTCGGAACACGGCCAGCGCCCGGTGCGAAGGCACCCGCCCGATGGGCTCGTCGTAGTCAAAATAATCGCGGAACTTGGCGATGTCGGCATTGTTCTCGTCTTTGCCGTCCATCAGCTTGGATTTCAGCAAGCCCTCATTCCACAACCACTCGCGCAAGTCTTGCACCAGCGCCGGGTTCTCCGCCCAGCGCTCGGAAAGCAAATCGCGTACGCCATCCAGCACGGCTTGCACGGTGGAGAAGTCGGGTTGCTTGTCGTCGCCCTCCACTACCGGCCGCATGGGAATGACGTAGGGAATAGCCGCCTCGGCGGGCACCAGCGTGGGGTCGTTGAACAGGGCATCGGCCAGCGGCTCCAGCCCAGCCTCCCGGGCCAGCTGGCCTTTGGTGCGGCGCTTGAGCTTGAACGGCAGGTAAATGTCTTCCACTTCCTGCTTGGTGGCGGCGTTGTGGATGGCGGCCATCAGCACGGGCGTGAGTTTGCCCTGCTCGTCGATGGCCTTCATGACCGCCTCTTTGCGGTCGCGCAGCTCGCGCAGGTAGGACAGTCGGGCCTCTAACTCGCGCAGCTGGATGTCGTCCAGCCCGTCGGTTACCTCTTTGCGGTAGCGGGCGATAAATGGCACCGTGGCACCACCATCGAGTAACTGGACTGCGGCTTCAACCTGTTGGGGACGAATACGGATTTCTTGCGCGATTTGCGCGATGATTTTCTGCATGGCGGGGTAGTGACACTAACTCTGGAATGGGATCAAGGGCGGGAGTTTGCCACAGGTGGTGTTGCTCAAACGCCCCAAGCTTTCTGTTAAAAGTGTTGGATGACTATTGCCCCCACCCTCCATTGGACTGAATCCGGTCAAGCCTGCAGTGCCCTGTGGCGCTCCGAGCGCGGCGCAGCGCCCCCCAAACGGGTGGTGCTGGCCGACGACACCATGACCGCCGACGCCGCCTACCACCTGGCCTGCGAAGGCACAGCGCTGCTGTGGCGAGGGGACTTTCAGAATGCCCGCCAACTGCTGCAGGCTCTGGCACGGCGCATCGACAAAACACCGGAGCGCAAGAAGCGCGCACAAAACAAGGTCGCTACAACTCCAGCCCCCACAGCCGTGCCGGGCGAGGCATTCCACCAGCATCGCCAAGCCCAGGCTCAGCGGGCTCGGGTTTTGGGCATGGTGTTGCTACCGTTTAATGCCGACTACAGCGTTCCCCTGCGCCGGGCGCCCGATGCGCGCCTGGCCTGCGCGCAAGCCTGGGGCACTGTGGTGGACACCGATGGCGCCAGCGTGGCGAGCTTGCGCGACTTGTTGGGTATGACCAGTGCCCACGAGTGGCGCAAGAAGGGGGTGGAGATTGCCGCGCTGGGTGATGCCCCGAACAACCGCATTTACCCGCACTACGGCGTTTTCTCGCCCGTACGGGGCGAATACGTCGGTTTGGTGGCGACAGCCCCCCTGCCTAAGGCCGAGCCGGGCCAGTCTGAACGGGTGGCGTTTGACATCGGCACCGGCACGGGGGTGCTCTCAGCCGTGTTGGCGCGTCGCAAAATAGGCCAAGTAGTTGCGACGGACCAGGACCCGCGCGCTCTGGCCTGCGCCCGCGCCAACCTGGAACAACTCGGTGTGGCCCAACAGGTGCAGTTGCTTGAGGTTGATTTGTTTCCGCCGGGACGCGCCTCCATCGTCGTCTGCAACCCGCCGTGGCTGCCCGCCAGGCCCAGCTCACCGATTGAACATGCCGTGTACGACGAAGGCAGCCGCATGCTGCTGGGTTTTTTGGCCGGTTTGGCGGCGCACCTGACGCCCCATGGCGAGGGCTGGTTGATTCTGTCGGACTTTGCCGAGCACCTGGGGCTGCGCACCCGCACCGAACTGCTGGGGGCTATCGAACAAGCGGGGTTGACGGTGGTTGGCAAGATGGACGCCAAACCGATTCACGGCAAAGTGGCGGACACCGCAGACCCTTTACACGCGGCCCGTGCAGCCGAGGTGACCTCGCTGTGGCGGCTGGCGGCTGGTTCAGCGGCTGGCTTGCCCGAATAAATGTGAAAGCTCGCGATTCATCAACTCGGCATCCCCCGTGTTCAGTTCGACCAGACGGCGCAGGTGCGTCAGGCTGGTGAGGTCAATATCCTGGCATTCAATGCCAATATGCTGGCCTTCCAGGTGAACTACGATTCCCGACATCACCACCACGTCACCCGCCTGGTCCAGCGGCAACTCCAGGCGACACTTGTCGTGTAGGGCTACGCCGTCGATTGCTTCGCTCTGCACCAGCGCGCCCTTGAGCGCGATATCGACCAATTGAACCTTGACGTTTTTGCCATGCAGATGCAACGTCACCTCAGTCGCAAAGGGGATGCGGGCATAGTTGCGAAGGCCTTTGATCGGGGCGGGTTTCATGCTGGACTTTCTCAAATCAGGGTGACTTGAGCCTACGCCGCTTTGTAGCAAAGCGCAATACTTACTTGGTTCGCGCAATGGTTCCCGCGCTTACGAATTGCTACGCCGTTTCAGCCATCTCATCAGGCTACCGACCAGGGGCAATTTCTCATACAACTCTTCAGCCGCATCCCAATAATCGCGATGCAGGGTGATGCGGCCATCGCCATTGAGCAGTAAATGCGAGCCACCCACGATGCATTGCGTTTGACCCTGCCTGAAACGCCTGAAGCAAAAGCGAAACTCCCAGGTCAAAAAACACTGCGCACCCTGCACGATGCGCGCGGTGATGGTGAAACGCGGGTTCTCCAGGTTCACATACATATGCCGGAATATGCGCTGAATTTCGGCCAGGCCCTGCACGTCGTTGAACGGGTCCTTGAAGCGCGCATCGGGGGCGTAAATGGCGTCGAGCGTCTCCACCCCGGCAGGGGTCAACGTCTCGAAGGCTTGCACAATGTGGTCAACAGCGGTGTTCATGGAGTTTCTAGGTTTGTTTGAGGCGGCGGGTAGTGGCAAAGAATGCTGCGTAGGGCAACAGCTGCAGAACTTTCATCCACCGGGTAAAGCGCTTGGGGAAGTGGATTTCAAACTCCCCACGCGCCCAGCCCGTCAAAATTTCTTGCGACGCTTGCTCAGGGCTGATCAATGCGGGCATTTTGAACTGGTTTTGGCGGGTCAATGGCGTGTCCACAAAGCCGGGGTTGATCAGCGACACGCCCACGCCCTCGGTGGCCAGGTCCAGGTAGAGCGTCTCGGCCAGGTTGATGAGTGCGGCCTTGGTCGGACCATAGGCCAGACTGTTGGGCAGCCCCCGATAGCCCGCCACACTGCCCATCAGGCTGATATGGCCGCGCTGACTCGTGTGCTGATTGACAGGCTGCGCCAGCAGGTGCGGCACCACTGCATCCAGCAGGTAGAGAGCGCCCAGGTAGTTGATTGCGTTGTGGCGCAGCAGGTCGCTCAGGTCCATGTGCGTGGCGTTCATGGCGTGGTAGTGGCCGGCGCAATACACCACGCAATCCAGCGGACCCTTTGCAACCAGGGCGCCCGCCGCCGCTTTGACGGCCGGCGCATCGGTCACGTCCAGCGGCAGGGCCACCGCGCCAACGTGCGCATCAGCGAACATATTCAACGCTTCTGCGTTGCGGGCCGAGACCACCACCCGCGCACCCTGCCTGTGCAAAGCCGATGCCGTGGCGCGACCAATGCCGGTGGACGCACCCACCAGCCAGACGGTGCGGCCGTGCCAGTCAACCATTTTTGTGTTCAGGGCCATGGGGTATTCACCGCTTGGTGAATGAAAGCGTCACTTCACCCAAACCCACGCCCCATTTGCGCATGGCGGCCTTGTTGAGCATGACCTTGTCATTCATCAAGTACATCCAATCGTCAAACTGCACCTCGATGACCCTGCCCTCCACGGGCAGCGCCAGCGTGTAGGTCCAGTTGAAGGCGTTGCCGCTTTGCCGGCCTTGCGCCGTGCCCACCACGTCGTCCGCCTGGCCGGTGTAGTGGCCGTCGGCATGGCGCGTCAGCCGCCAGATGCGCCGCTGGGTCGTGCCATCGGAATAGGTGAACGCTTCGTCCAGCACGCCCTGGTCGTCCGTCCAGGTGCAGTTCATGACCACCGTGAAGCGCTTTACGACCTTACCCGAGCGGTCGGTGAAGAGTCCGTAGGCATCCAGCGTGCCATTGAAGTAGTTGCGCAGTTCCAGCACTGGGGTTTCCTGGGCGTAGTCCTGAATCTGCGGTGTGCTGCATGCGCCTAACAGCGCGCTAGACACGACGGCTGCCAGCAGCAAGGACCGGTGGAATGGGTTGTGTCGTTTCATGGCGTGTGCGGCTGGTCCGTGGGTTGGATGA
The DNA here is from genome assembly GCA_037143475.1 of Burkholderiales bacterium. Taxonomy (GTDB): domain Bacteria; phylum Pseudomonadota; class Gammaproteobacteria; order Burkholderiales; family Burkholderiaceae_C; genus Allorhodoferax. Next base: position 6,222 of record JBAWYQ010000091.1, read on the forward strand.
TCAGAAATTGCAGCGCTATGGCGGCCAATGCCTTGAGCGCACAGGGCAACAGACAGTAGGCAATGACGAGCAACGCGGTGGCGTTCGCATCCCGCGCGCCGGGTGCATAGCCAAACAAACCTAGCAATGGCAGCGCCAGACCGGCCGCCAGCGCCAAGTTGAGCTTGGTGGCAAAGTTCCACCAGCCAAAATACGCGCCTTCCGCATGACCGGTGTCACCGGCCCCGGCGATCACCCCGGCCAATAGTGCACCGGGCAAAGCCAGGTCACTGCCTAGCGCCGCACCCGACAAGGCGCACACCAGCAGGAACCACAGCGCATCCCCCGCGCCGAGCAGGCTGGCGCCCAGAAACACGGCAATGGACAACAGCATGCCGATGCGCCAGCTGCGCGCCAGCCCCCAGAGGCGAACCAGGCGCAGCCACAGCGGCATCGACAGCGCTCCGCAAACAAAGTAGACGCCCAGCGCGGCCGACTGCATGGACGCGTTGGCCTGCAAGCGGTCTTGCACAAAAAACAGCACCAAGGTCGCGGGGATGGCGCTGGCAATGCCATTGAGCAGATACACGCCCAACAGGCGACGAAAGCCGGCATTTCGCCACGGATGCCACAGTGCACCGGTGGACTCCGGCAAAGCCTGCGCTTGCGCCAAAGGGTGGTGCTGAACGCGCGGCTGGGGCGCATGGCTCCAGAGCCACCAGCCAAGCACCAGCCCTGTCACCAGCAGCGCCAACATGGCCGGCACCCCCCATATCGCCGGTGTGATCGCTGCCATCAGCACGCCAACCAGCCCCAACCCTTCACGCCAGGCCACCACGCGGCTGCGGTACAGCGCATCGCCCCCCAGCATGGCCCCCCAGGATTGGTGTGCCACCGACAAAGCGCTATAGCCCGCATAGGTCACCACCAACCAGAACCCGGCCCACCACTGCAGCGCGGCGGGCGAATCCACCAGCGGCACGAACAAGGCGGAAAACCCCAAGGCCAGCACCGCTGCAGCCACGGCCCCCAGGGCCAGCACGGCACGCAGCGAGCTGGCATACAGGCGGTCGCACAGGCGCCCCAGCAACGGGTCAATCACCGCATCCAGCAGGCGCGCACCCAAAAGCACTGCACCCAAGGCCGTCAGGGAGACACCCCACTCGCGGGCATACAGATTGGGCATCAACACGTACAGCGGCAACGCGCAAAACGCCAAGGGCAAGCCCAGCAGACCATAGCGCAGGCCATCGCTCACACTCCAATCAAGCGCTTTGGGTTCGATTGCCGCTGCCACGTGCAGGTTCACGGTGCGGTACCAGCCTGGGCAGTCGACTTCGCTTGCGCCAGCAAGGCGCGGCGCAGTTGCGGCTCCGACGTTTGTGCAGCCAGCCAAATGCCAAAAAACTGCCGCGCAAAGGCCGGGTCGCGCACTGCACCGAGCAAGCGGCCATTGCTCCAAAACACCGCACCCGTGGCGGGCTGGTTGACGCCGGTGATGCGGTCACCCGCCTTCACGTCCGGAAAGAGTGCGCGCATCTGGACCTCCCACGTCATTTCCTGCGCCGGTGTCATGGGTGCCTGGCGGCGCATCTCCGTCAGAGAGCGCTTGGCAATGTCTGCGCCCTTGAAGTCGCGCAGGTAGGAAAGTTCCAGCGCAAAGGGACTTTGTTCATAGCTGCCTTCGGCAAAACCGGGCACGACCCACAGCGTAGCTTGGTAGACGTCAAAGCCCCAGAACGTCATCGTTGCCTGGCCTGCCAGAGTGGCGGCAGGCACGTCGGTGCGCAACTCTGGCGGCAGTGGCTGGGCCTGTGATTGCAAGCCAAATAGGCCTGTAGCCCCCGCTAATACTGCGTAGGCAGCTATGTTTTTCATAGTGACTTGACCGTCGACTTTTGCAGGGTGTACTGCACCAGGCTGATGTCGCCGGTATCGAACGCCGCTTCGCAGTAGGCCAGGTAGAACTCCCAGATGCGCATGAAGCGTGTATCGAACCCCAGCGTGGCCACCTCGGCCTTGCGCGCCAGAAATGCATCCCGCCAGCGGCGCAGGGTCTCGGCATAGTCGGCGCCGAAGGCGAATTCGTCCACCACCTCCAGCCCGGCGGCCTGGGCCTGGCGGCGAAACTCGCGTGGACAGGGCAGGCAGCCACCGGGAAAGATGTACTGCTGGATGAAGTCGGTGGATGCCACGTAGCGGTCAAACAGCGCGTCGTCAATCACGATGCTTTGCACACAGGCCCGCCCGCCGGGCTTGAGCAGGCGGCTGATGGTGGCAAAGTATTCGGGCCAATAGGCTTGTCCCACGGCCTCCACCATTTCAATGGAACAAATCGCGTCAAATGGCGCGTCCCGGATGTCGCGGTAGTCTTGCAGGCGCAGGTCAGCCGCACCACCAGCACCGGTGCGCACGCCCAAGCGCTGCATGCGGGCATTGGCGTAGGCCAGTTGCTCGGTGCTCAGCGTCACGCCGACGACCGATCCGCCCCGGTCCACCGTGGCTTGCTCGGCCAGAGCGCCCCAGCCGCAGCCGATTTCCAGCACGCGGTCACCACGCTGCACGCGGGCCATGTCCAGGGCGCGGCGCACTTTGGCGTTTTGCGCATCGGGTAGTGGGCGGGATAGGTCGCCCTCGAACCAGGCGCTGGAGTAGTTCATGGTCTCGTCCAGCCACAGTTGATAGAACGCGTTGCCCAGGTCGTAGTGGGCGTGGATGTTCTTGCGGCTGTTGGTGCGGCTGTTGTGGTTGAGCAGGTGCTTGACGCGGTACAGCAGGCGCCCGACCCAGGTGCCGAAAATCATGGCATCGACTGCCTGGCGATTGGCTGAGAACACCTTGAGCAGTTCGGTCAGGTTGGGCGTGCTCCAATCCCCGGCGATAAAACTCTCGGCAAAGCCAATGTCGCCGGACTTGAGCGCCGCACCAAACACATTCCAGTTGTGCAGCGTGATGCTGGCGCTTGGGTGATTGGGCGTGTGCAGGTCGTGCTGTTGCGGGTGTTCCCCAAAGCGGCGCTGCGAACCATCGGGCAGGTGCAGCGTAAGCGCGCCGTGGCGCAGGTTTTGAAGCAGACGCAATGCGCTACGGGCTGCGGCAGGCGCGTCTTTCGGAAAGTTGATGCCGGGTACGGTGCGGGTTGCAGTGTTCATGTTCAACTCCTGGGGTGAGAACTAGCGCGAAACAAAAGCTTGCGGTGGGGCTGGCTTGCGAAAGAACGGAACTTTTTTCAGCCACAGGCGCAAGGCTTGCGTGTGAATGTGCAGCACCACGCCCAGCGTCATGGCGGGGTAGCGCCAAAGTGCTCGGCGCAACACAGCGGTTGTGAGGGGCTGCAACGCGCCACTGACGCTGGTTTGCAGCACGGCAGCGTCAACACTGCTGTCGTTGTGTGCGTCATCGTAAAAATCCACGCGCGCTACGGTGCGTAGCTGTTCGCCCTGCCCACTGCGCATAAAGCGAAAGCGGTAATGGCCCTGAACGGGGTTAAAGGGGGATACATGAAACACTTTGTCTGCCCGCTGCTCCACGCCGTAGCGTGGCGCGTCGAGCACATAGCAGTGCCGCTCGCCAAAGGTGTTGTTCACCTCCACTACGATGGCGCGCAGTGCGCCACCCTGGTCGTCCTCGGCGCGGTGGCAATACCAGAAGCTCACGGGCTTGAAGGTGTAGCCCAGCACCCGTGGATAGGTGTGCAGCCAGACCTCGCCGGTGGCGTCAACAATGCCTTCGCGTTGCAACAATTCGTCGAGCCAGGCTATGGCTCCGCCCTGTGCGGGCGGTCGGCCGTCTCCATGGTCGGTCTCAAAAAAGCTCAGCGGCCCCGGATGGTTGATCTGCCATTGGCCCGGTTGCGGTACTTGCTGCTGCAGGCTGCGCAGGGGCAGCATCAAGAAGTAGGTGGGGTACGCAAACGCGTGGCGCTGCGGGCGTGCCCGGGTGTGGCGCACCTGGCCGAATCCGATGAGCGCAGCGGCTTGGGTCATGCATCCGCCAACAACTGCGCTACGGCCGCCAGTCCGGCTTTAAGACCGTCTTCGTGGAAACCATAGCCCATCCACGCTCCGGCGTAGTAGCGGCCATTTTTGCCCTGAAGGGCAGTCATGCGCGACTGCGCTGCCACGGCATTCAGGTCAAAAACGGGGTGTGCGTAGTCGTATTGACCCAGAATTTTGTCAGCTGCAATGGGGCCCACCGGGTTCAAAGTGACCACCACCGGTTGCTCCCACGGCAGTGGCTGCAGGCGATTGAGCAGGTAGTGCAGGCACACCTGCGCGTCTTTTTGTCCGGGTGCGGCGGTTCTCTCATAATTCCAGGCGGCCCATGCTGCCTTGCGCGTTGGCAGCACCGATGCATCGGTGTGCAGCACGGCCTTGTTGGACTGGTAGTGAATGGCTCCCAATGTTTCGCTCTCCTGCGCGGTGGGCTCGGCCAGCATGTGCAGGGCCTGGTCTGAGTGGGTGGCGATGATGACCTTGTCGAACCGCTCAGCGCCTGAGCCGCTGTAGATGAGCACATGGCTTTTGTCGTTGGGTGTTTCTTGCCGATACTCGATTCGGTGCACTGGCGTGTTCAGCCGCTTGTCTGCAATGTTGGCGGTTATTTTTTCCACATAGTGTTTTGCGCCGCCCTGCACCGTCCACCACTGGGGTCGATTCGTGACCTGCAACAACCCGTGGTTGTGGCAAAAGCGCACCATGGTGGAAACCGGGAACTGCAGCATCTGTGCGGTGGGGCAACTCCAGATGCACGCCATCATGGGAAGGAAGTACCACTCGCAAAACGCGGCCCCAAAGCCCTGCTCACGCAAAAAGTCACCCAGTGCCTGGGCATGCTCGGCCTCGGTGCCACTTTGGGCAATACGGGTAGTGAGTGCGTTAAAACGCAGCAGGTCCCGCAACATTCCCCAAAAACGCGGGTTGCCCAGATTGGAACGTTGTGCAAACACGGTGTTCAGGCTGGAGCCGCTCCACTCCATGGGTTGGCCATTGGCGTAATCCTGCGACTGCACCGAAAACGACATATCGGACTTGACGGTGGCCACGTTCAGCTCGGCCAGCAACGCAATCAGCTGGGGGTAGGTCCGCTCGTTGAGAACCAGAAAACCGGTGTCCACCCCGTGCGTGACCTCGCCGTGGGGCGTGGGAAGCGTCACGTCGACGGTGTGGGTATGCCCGCCAAAGTAGGCGCCGGCCTCCAGAAGCGTAATGTCGGCTTTGCCGTGCAACGCATGGGCTGCTGCCAAGCCAGAAATTCCCGAACCGACGATGGCAACTTTGTTCGACACGCGCACTCCTTTAAATGATGGGGCTAATTCTATACTAATCAGTATATATTTCTACTGCATAGTATTTATTTCTCCAATCCATTCTAGTTTCCAACTCCTGAGGATACAATTTGACGCATGGCTAGCACTACTCCCACCAAGGTCTCTTTCAAAGCACAAATGCTTCTGGCGCGTGAAGACGCGATCATCCAGTCCGTCAACCGCCTGCTGGCTGAAAAAGGCTTTGAGGCCATGACGGTGGATGAAGTGGCGGCCGATGTGGGCATTGCCAAAGCCAGCCTGTACAAGCACTTCCCCAGCAAAGAAGACCTGGCAGCCGCAGCGATGGTGTCGGTCATGCGACGGGCACAGGCATTTCTGGATGCGCTGCCCGACAACTCCACCCCCATAGACAAACTGCGCTGCGTGGTCGCGTGGACCATGGGTCTGAAGCTTGCCGGCGAAATGCCCTCACTGCCCAGCCAAAATTCCAGCCTGCGCACCGCACTGATGGGCAGCAAGGACTACATGGATGGGCTGATGGACGTCAGCGACCGTTTGGGTGCATGGATTGAGGCGGCTCAGGCGCAAGGCGCAATCAATCCAAAGCTGCCATCCATTGCAGTCCTTTACACCCTGTACGCCCGCGCCTGCGACCCGGTTCTGGAATTTCTGAAAATGGGCGAGCTGTACACCCACGACGAAATCATCGCTTTAGTGCTCAGCACTTGCTTCGAGGGATTGAGCGCCAGACCTTAAGTGCCACTGAGCACGGCGTTTTCAGCGGCCAGACCATGCTGGCGCGCAAGCGTGAAAACGCACTAATTCTTGAAGAAAGTGGCTTCGCAGGGCCTGAGTTCAATGCGCGTTGCCTTGCCGCTTGTTTTTGTGAAGGCGCCGCGCATATGGTAAGTGAACGGTGCGCTGGGTTGAACCAGGCCCACGCTATATTCCGGCTTGCCAGTGAGGCCTTTGGCGGTGATTTCAGTCGATCCGTCCGCTGCAATGAATCCGTCCAGGGATAAAGAATCCGCCTGGCCGGCTTGTCCGCGTTGCCCCTTCAACCGACCGTCCTTGACGTCGACGAAAAATCGGTGGGTGTAGCCCTTGATCAAATTGCCTTTGTCACGAACATCCTCACAGACCAGCATGATGGCCCAATGCCCATCGAACGCAGTGGATGAAGTCGGCGCTGGTGTAGCGGAAGACTGCAACTGGTCGGCCTTCATTGCTCTAAGGCGGTTTTCGGCCAGCGATGCATAGCTGCCTTTGGGGTACTTCTTCAGGTAGGCTTCAAAGTCAGCGGCATCGGTGCTGCGCTCGATACTGGTCCAAAAGGTCTTTTCAATTTCTGCTTGGCCGGGTTCAACGGTGACGCGGAAATGAAAACTTTTTTGCAGGGTTTTCGGGCCATTGACGTAAGGCGTCTGCTTCTGACCACTGGCCTGTTCGACTTCGGCGCTAGCGGCAGTCAAAATGCCGTCAAGGCTCAAGTCTTTTCCCTTGAAGGCGGTCAACAGACCGGCCGTAAATAGCCCGTTGCGCCCTTCGCCATCGGCGGCGACGTTGCCAGGGTCGGTGGCATAGACAATCACAGTGCCTTTGGGCGTATTGCCGGGACTGGCCAGCCCCCGCGATTGGCCGGAGCGAAATTTGCCGCTGATCGGATTGTTTCGGCAGGCATCCAGCATCACGATGTTGGCACCACTTTTGCCGTTGTCCATCTCATCAAGAACTTGATTGAGACTGACGCCCTGATAGGGCACCGAGGCTTCGCTTTCTATCGTGGCATTCACCGGTATCAGGTAATTCTGATTTTTGACCTGGATTCCATGCCCGGCATAGTAAAACAGTGCGGCTTCGCTGCCACCGATCTTGCTGCCGAATTCGGCGATGGCCTGGTTCATTCCTTCAAGCGTCAGGTTCTTTCGTTCCAACACTTCAAAGCCGAAACCACGCAATGCTCTGGCGACGTCTTCGGCATCATGGGTGGGATTCGTCAGTTTGGGCAGGCCCGTCTGCAGGTAATTTGCGTTGCCAATCACAAGGGCTACTCGCCGCCCCGGACCATCGGCGGCATGGGCCATCGAGATGCAGACAATCGCTGCGGCAAATGCACGCAGCAGGTGAAATACCAAGGTTGAAAGAAAATTGCATGGCATGGTGTCACCCCATCGATGCGGGTTCACAATTGGTTGTTGGTAACCCCAACCCATGAACCCATTTACTTCACAACGGCTTCGCTGCCGGGAGCCACAGGTTTCTTTTTGGTGAATTTGACTGCCGCTTCTGCCAACTTGCGTTTGCGCTCCAAGTTGAGCCTTTCGAGCTCTGCATGGTTGCTTTTCTTCATGTTGGGATCTTTACCGAATACGCCTGCCATAGAGATGATTCCTTTGGTTCAGTCTAACTGAAACCGAGTCGGGCTTGCAGGGCTGTTCGTCGTCCATGGCGGTTACGCCCGAAGTGCGCGCCTCAGTTCCACGCCCAGCTCCGGCTTGTGCGCAAACGGGTCAGTCGGGTTGCGCGCTTGCAGCACGTCTTCCATGCGGGTCTGCACCGAGCCAATGGCCTTGGGGTGACTGTAGATATAGAACTGATTCGCCGCAATGGCGGTGAAAACCATTTGCGCTACTTCGGCGGCGGTCACCTTGCCGCTACTAACTGCCTTGTCGCTCATCGCCTGCCCGATCATTTGACTCTGGGTCGGTTTGTTGCCCCCCGTTTTAAGCGCTTCAGGTCGATTTCGGTGGCTTTGCGTGATGCCGGTCGGCACAAAGAATGGGCACAGCACGCTGGCGCCGATCTGGTCCGTGACCAGCGCTAAATCCTGATACAGGGTTTCGCTGAGCGACACCACCGCATGCTTGCTCACGTTGTAGATTCCCATATTGGGCGCGTTCAGCAAACCCGCCATGCTGGCCGTGTTCACGATGTGCCCCTGATAGGCGGGGTCTGCCTTGGCGGCGGCCAGCATCATGGGGGTGAACAGGCGCACACCGTGTACCACACCCATCACATTGACGCCCAACACCCATTCCCAGTCTTGCAGAGAGTTTTCCCAGATCAGGCCACCAGCGCCCACGCCAGCGTTGTTGAACACAAAGTGCGGAGCGCCAAAGCGCTCAAACGTGGCATCGGCCAGAGCCTGCATCGGGTCGGCCTTGGACACGTCCACGCGCATGGCCAGCACCTGCACGCCCGAAGCTTGCATTTCGGCAACCGTGCGGTCCAGCGCGTCTTGCTGCACATCGGCCAGCACCAGGTTCATGCCCAGCTTGGCGCCAATACGGGCGCACTCCAGGCCAAAGCCAGAGCCCGCGCCGGTGAGTACGGCGGTTTTGTTTTTGAAGTCAGAAATCATTGGGAAATTGCTCCGTGCGTGTTTGCGTTGTGGGTTGATGTGGTGGGGGTTCGCAGCATGTCCTGATGGTCAATGCCGTCTTCCAGGTAGGTTGGACCCACCTCGACAAAGCCATGCTGGCGGTAATAGTCGGTCAGGTGGGACTGCGCGCCAATGCGAATGGGCTGCACACCCCATAGTGCCGCTATTGAATCGATGGCCTCGCGTATCAGCACATGCCCGAGGCCGGTGCCGCGCACGGTGCCCTGGGTTATGACGCGGCCAATGCTGGCCTCGGCAAACTTGATTCCAGCCGGGAACAGCCGTGCGTAGGCCATGAGCCGTTCGCCCTGCCCCACTCCTGAGGTGGTTCCCAGCAAGTGCACCGCCAGGTGGTCGGTACCGTCCATGTCCTGAAACGCGCATTTCTGCTCCATAACGAAGACATCGGTGCGCAGTTGGAGCAGCTCGTAGAGCTGGTGCGGGGTCAGGTCGCCAAACGCAACCCGCTTCCAGACCAGCGAAATCATGCGTTCTGCACCGCCCGCAGCACATAGCCAATGCGGGGGAAGTGCACATGCACGGTGCCGGCGCGCTCGTCGGTGCGGCGCAGGGTGTAGCGGGTGCGGGTGGCGGCAACCAGTTCGCCCTCGGTGGCTTCCTGGCCAAACACATCTGCGGCCACGCTTACGCGGCTGCCCAGAGGAATACCGTGCTCGTCCTGAAAAATAGTATCCAGCTGGGCTGCAGCCCCCGTGGACGCTGCGCAAGCCGCTATCGCTTCCGTAGCAGTGTATTTCTCAAAATTGCCATGACCGATCGCGGTCATGCGGTCCATCCAGGCGACCACGGCGGGTGTAGCGGCCAGAATGCCGGCCATCACCGGAACGCG
>JBAWYQ010000092.1:0-15492 GCA_037143475.1 Burkholderiales bacterium
GCTGCAAGCAGCCTTGACAGCCGAGCCGGGCGCGCCGTCAGGTGCAGCGACTCGCTCATAGGCGGCCCACGCCGCTTGAGTGCGCGCACCTCGAGCGTATCGCCCTGCTGTTCAGACGGCGCAGACCACAGGCGCAACGCGGCGGGTGACGATTCGGCTTGCGCCTGCTCGGGGCGCACCACAAACAGCAACTTGTCAAACTCAGCAGCTGCCATTTGCAGGCGGCGCAGTTGCTCGGGGCGCACCTGCACCAACCAGGCCAGCACGGCGTCCACATCGGCGCAACGCAAGGCCTGCTCAGTGGCCCACAGACGCTGCGCGCCCAGTGATACGGACACCCACAGCAAGCGCTTGGGTGCCAAGCCCTGCGCGCCCAACGCAGGGCTGAACGGAGGGTGCGGCGCCCCCACCAGCACTACCGTACCAGTTCCAGAGCGAGCGAGCGCAGGCAGCAGCAAGCGCCACTCGCTGTGTACGCCAACGGGCTGCAATATCTCGTTCAGCGCCCCCAATGGCCAACCGCCGCCGGGCAACTGCGCATCCAACAGCGCATCACCCGTGGCCAGCACCCGTGCCGGTGCACCCGCCAGCGTATCGGCCTGCCAGACGTCCGGGTGAACGCCCGTGCGGGAGAGAAGTTGAGCAGTGGCAGACATGGAATCATTAAAACTGTATTTTTATACAGTATATGACACCCGACTATTTACTGAACAGTGATGCACATCAACTTCCCAAGTCTGCGCTGGCGTACAAGTGGGGTGATTCAGCCATGGAAAACCAAACAAACTCAAAAATCTCCCCGTGGCACTCGCTAAAAAACCGGGTAACCATTTTCACGCTGGTCATTTTCGTAAACAGCCTCTGGGCGCTGTCGTTCTATGCAAGCCGCATGCTGCAAGAGGATATGCAGCGCGTGTTGGGCGAGCAGCAGTACTCGGTCGTTTCTCTTGTCGCGTCAGAAATCAATGACGAACTCGTTAACCGTGTGGAGGCGCTGGAACGCATTGCCAAGGAGATTGATGCACCCCTGATCGGCAATCCGGCAGGGCTGCAGGCCCGATTGGAGCAGCGTCCACTCCTGCAACACCTGTTTAATGGTGGCATATTGGTCACGGGAACTGACGGCACGGCGATTGCCGATGTGCCGCTGTCCGCCGGTCGCATTGGTACCAACTACATGGACCGTGATTCAATTGGCGGCCCACTCAAGCAGGGCAAAACGGTGATTAGCCGTCCTGTCATGGGCAAGAAGCTGGGAGCACCGGTGTTTAGCATTGGCGCCCCGATACGCGATGGCGCAGGTACGGTGATCGGCACTCTGGTAGGTACCGTCAACCTGGGTCTGCCCAACTTTCTGGACAAGATTACAGGAGGCAAGTACGGGAGATCCGGTGGGTTTCTAGTGATTGAACCGTCGGAGCGACTGATCATCTCCGCAACCGATAGAACGCGGGTCATGGAAAGACTACCTGCTGTCGGCCTGATTGCGGGGATGGACCGCATGCTTGATGGCTTCGAAGGAACCGACATCTTTATCAATGCACTTGGAAAAGAGGTGATGAATTCGGGCAGGATCATTCCCATAGCGGGATGGCGTGCTGTCGTCACGATTCCCACCATAGAGGCTTTGTCACCCATCTACCAGCAGCGGCAACGCATGTTGTGGGCAACCGTTCTGCTGACCTTGCTGACCGGCGGGCTGACCTGGTGGATGCTGCGGCGGCAACTATCACCCATGCTAAACACGGCACAAAAACTAACCCGTCTGGCGACTACAAACCTGCCAGTCAAGCCACTACCGGTCACCCGCCAGGACGAAATCGGCGCCATGATTGGCGGCTTCAATCATCTGCTGGAAACTTTGGGCAATCGGGAAACCGCGTTGGTGGACAGCGAGTTTCGCTGGAAGTTTGCCATTGATGGGTCGGGGGACGGCCTGTGGGACTGGAACGTGCTGCAAGGCACCGTGTTCTTCAGCACCCGGTGGAAAGAGATGCTGGGCTTCACCGAGGACGAGATTGGCAACAGCCTGAGCGAATGGAGCCAACGGATTTACCCCGACGAACTGGCGCGTGTCATGGCCGATGTGCAATCGCATCTGGATGGACTGACGCCCATTTACCTCCATGAATACCGTATCCTTTGCAAGGATGGCAGTTGGAAGTGGATTCATGACCGGGGTCTGGTGGTCAGCCGTGATGAGGCGGGCAAGCCCTTGCGCGTCATTGGCACGCATGCCGACATCACCGAGTGGCACCAGGCAGAGGCCGAGCGCAATGCGCTGCAGGAGCAAATCCGACAGATGGCCTACTTTGACCCCCTCACACAACTACCCAACCGGCGCCTGATCGACGACCGATTGGGCCAGGCACTGGCTGCCAGCAAGCGCAGCGGTCAGCATGGAGCCCTGATGTTTCTGGACCTGGATAACTTCAAGCCGCTGAACGACACGCATGGGCACGGCGCGGGCGATTTGCTGCTGATCGAGGTAGCCAGGCGCTTGACCGACTGTGTACGTGAGACCGACTCGGTAGCCCGACTGGGGGGTGACGAGTTTGTGGTGTTGCTGAGTGAACTCAACGTTGACTATGCAGTATCTACCGAGCAAGCCACCGCTGTGGCCGAAAAAATCAGGACTGCGCTGGCCATGCCATACCAGCTGACGGTCACGCAGTCGGGCACCGCGGACTCCACGGTTCAGCACCATTGCAGCGCCAGCGTCGGCGTGGTTATCTTCCTTAACCACGAAGCCAGTCCAACAGACCTCATGAAGTGGGCCGATTCCGCCATGTACCAGGCCAAGGATGCGGGTCGCAACGCCATCCGCTTTTATGAATCAAATCCGCCTATAGCCCCCGTAAATACTGCGTGAAAAGCTATAACAATAATAGCAATCCGCAGTCAAAATGGAAAGAAGGGCAAAAAGAGGTTCCGCAATTTCTTGACCGCATCCATTTCAGTCGCACTCAAAACCGTTTCTGAGTCCCAGTCGCAATAAACCAGTCCCGAAACTGCACCATTGGCAATGGGCAGGATGACAAACTTGTTGACGCGTGGCATCAGCGCGGTGTAGCCGTCGGGTAGCGCACTGACCTTCAGGCGGGACACATCGGCAATGGAAACGTCCACATTGTTCTTGATGGCGGCATGAAAAGCAGTGGGCTGGTAATCCTTACTAATGCGCAACTTGCTGCGCAACTCGTCAACACCCTTGCCATAGCCGTAGCGAACCGCAAAGTCCCCCGATTTGGTCAGCATGAAAAGCAGACAGTGCGCCGTCTGCAAGGTCTTGGCGAAGGTCGGAAACATGGCTGCCGCCAGGGCCTCGACGGTCTGCTTTTTGTCTGCCGCCAGCGCAGAAAACAAATCGTCCAGCACTTCCTCATTGGACATGCCGGGGGTTGCTTTCCCGTGCGGGGTAATCTGCTCTGACCATTGGCGAATAACGCTGCTAACACCGGATTTATCAATCCCTTTGACATCCAGGTCAGCAACCAGTTGGTCCACCGCTTCGAGTTTGCCCGCGTGGATCAGTGTGGATGCGGATTTAGAAAACCTGGCAATGGCAACCAGATCGGGATCGCCTGTTCCATCGATGACGGAAACAATATTCCTCGGCAACTTCCAGTGCTGAGCCACCTCGGCACCCAATTGTTCCAGAGTCAGACCCAAAACCTCGATCGCGGCCTGAGCTTCCTCGACCCCGTTCGCTACTTTGAGTGCAATGGCCGTGGATTCGGTGGCCAGATATTTCTGCGCCAGCAACGTGCCCAGGTTGTACATGAGGGCCGCAATGGACACGTCTTCGGATCGGCCCGCACAAACATTGCGGGCCAACTCGGACGACAACATGGTCTTGGAGAGAGATTCATCACTTTGCAACTCCGCATCAGTGACCAGCGCGGTGCTCAAAACGATGTGCAGCAAGGCGTCACTCCCCAACACATCCAGCGCCGCAGACACACTGCCAGAGCCGTCCGAGAAGGGTGCGTACATGGCTGAATTGGCCAGTTTGAGCACTTTTTGGGTGAGCGCAAAGTCTTCAACAATATGCTGAACCACGTCGCCCGCGGCGTGCTTGTCGTTACCCAGCGAACTGATCACGGATGCCACGGTGTTCTCCAAGGCTGGAAAGCCTTTGGAAATCCGCATGGCACCAAGAAGTCGTTCAACCGTCGCAGCCCGATCAATCATGCTGGTGTCCCCACATGTAGATCAAGCAGGTGACTGATGGCGTCCGCCGACATGGGCTTGCCCAGCAGATAGCCCTGAATCAAATCGCAACCTGCGTCCTTGAGAAAATCAAACTGCGCCTCGTTTTCCACTCCTTCGGCAACCACTTTCAGATCAATGCTGTGTGCCAAATTAATCATCGCAGTGATCAATTTCTTATCGGTGGCAGAGGCCGTGCGCTGCTCTTCGATCGCGCGCACAAAGGCTTTGTCGATCTTGATGCTGGACACGGGAAGTCGCGTCAGGTAAGCCAGGCTGGAAAAGCCCGTACCAAAATCGTCAATCGAAAAGCGTATACCCCGCTCTCGCAACAAGGCCAATGCTCTTTCGGTTTTTTCCTGGCTGTGCATCAAGGTGGATTCTGTTATTTCTAGAATCACGGTGGTCGGATCGACCCCCGTTTCGGTAATGGCATCAAGCACTTGGGTGTCAAATCCATCGGCCCCAAACTGCACTGGGGAAACATTCACCGACATGACGAATCCTGGCAACTTCTGGTGAAACTTTTTCAACTGATGGCAGGCATAACGCAATGCCCACTTGCCCAAAAACGGCATCAAGCCCGACTCTTCCACAATGGGAATGAATTTATCAGGCGCCACACGGCCAAAGTCCCGACTGGTCCAGCGCATCAGCGCTTCCGCACCGATCAACTTGCGCTGCACATCGTATTGCGGCTGGTACTCCAGATAAAACTCCCCCTCCTGAATTCCGTCATGCATGGCGGCTTTGATCGAAAAATCGACGCTGACATCATCGGCTGCATAAATGCAGACCCGGTTCTTTCCGGCATTTTTGGCATGGTACATGGCCGTGTCAGCGTTCTTGAGCAGCGTGGAGTAGTCCTCACCATGATCCGGGAACTGCGCTATGCCAATACTTACACCGAGGTATGCACTATGTGGCGCTGTGTCGTAAGGCCGGGCAATGGCCAGCAGTGCCCTCTTGACAGCGGCTTGCGCAGCTGCTGCATCTTGGCCTACCAACAACAACACGAACTCGTCACCGCCCAGGCGCGCCAGCACGTCGTCGGGTGATGCAATGCGTGCCAGCCGCTTTGACGTTTCGATCAAGACCGCATCACCCATGGCATGTCCATAAGTGTCATTGACCTTTTTAAAGCCGTCCAGATCGAGCAAGGCAATGGAAAACGTGGACTGACCCGCATGCAACTGAGCTTCCACCGTTTTTTTGAAAAACCCCCGGTTGGCGAGTCCGGTCAATTCATCGTGTTCTGCGGCATGTCGATAGATTGCATCGTTGGTTTTCCATAATGAAATGTCGATCAAACACAGCACATACTGATCAACCGAAGCCAATCGGTAGGCGCGCACATTGACCCAGCACTCAACACCGCTCTTGATGACGCGGACATCGCAGGAAAAATCCTCTGGCTTGTCCTTGCAAGCGTCCGTGAATCGGCCCACGTCTTCCGTATGCAGTAAAGCCAAGAAATTCCTGGGACTGTCTTGCGCAGACGGACTACCCAACCAGCGCCGACCTGACTCGGAAATATAGTTAATGGCATAGTCACCATTTACACGGAAAACGGCGTCCAGAACACGATCCAACGTAGGCGAACTCATACCTCCGTGCTCTCCCCAGTTGCAACATTGATGGTCTCGTCTTCACGCAACGCCGGCCCCATCACCTCGACCAACTCCACCATGTCGGCTTTAAGGGCGGCCGATATGTCGTGCTCCAACACAGGCATGACCTGCCCGAAAGGGGCCCGCAAACGATTCAGGCCATAGGCGCGGTTACGCCCGTTGACCTTTCCCAGGTATAGCGCCATGTCAGCAATTTGCATGGCCTTTTCCCAGTTGCAGTCGGTTTCTGGCAAGCCGGAAAAAGGCAACGTCAAAAAGCCTCCGGTGACCGTAATGGTCATCGCCTTGTCTCCCACATCCATGGGCGTTTCAGCGATGACTTTAAGCACACGCTGTGCCAGAATTTTGAGATGATCCGCGCTGGACTTGGGTGAGTAAATCAAAAACTCTTCGCCACCCCAGCGCATGACCATGTCGGTGTCGCGCACCGCACTGCGCAAACGCTTGGCTATCTCTACCAAAACCACGTCACCACCGGCATGACCCAGCGTGTCGTTGATATGCTTGAAATGATCAACATCCAGAATCATGAGCCCGTCGGGGCTATCGTCTTCGCGGCGCAAATTGACGGGGTCTGCTGAACGCTTGCCCATCAACTCCAGGAAAGACCGGCGATTAAACAGGCCGGTCAGAGGATCACGCACTGAATGAAATTCAAGCTTTAGGTTGGCCTCGCGAAGCTTGCTGTTGCTCTTGCGCACGCGCCGGTACAACAAGAATACAAACACGCCCCCCATGACGGTGACCACTGCTCCCAGTAGCGTGACAACTTTTTGCAGGCGCTGGTTGCTGATTTCAGCGTCCTTCAGGTTATTTTCACGCGCCAGCAACTCAATCTGCTTTTGCCGCTGCACAGCGTCAAACTGGGCCTGTAATGTGGCGACTGATTTCTCGCGATCCGCGCGAAACAACTGCGCCGTCAGCGTCTGCTGCTCGCGGATGGTGGTGACGGCTTCACGGTACAACCCGGTCTGCTCATACATGCGTCCGAGTTCACCCAAAATGGCCTCCTGGTCCGTCTTGGCATCCGACTGCCGACTGAGCTCAATGGCAGAGCGGACTTCGGCAGCACCCTCCCGGGTCTTGCCCTGGCCCATCAAAGCGAAACCGATATTGCTCTGTGCGGAGACGATGCCACCCATCTCGCCGGCCTCTTTGTATTTGTCCAGCGCCTGACGGGCAACCACTTCGGCCTTGGGGTAGTCCTTACTGATCAGATAGCTATCAGCAATATTGTTGAGCGCCGTTCCCTGCAGGCCGACCAGGCCCGCCTCTCGACCGATTCGAAGCGCTTTCTCATACGCTTCAACGGACGCTTTGGGGCGCACCAAGCTGGCCAATACGGCCCCCTGATTCAGGTACAGCGTGCCCTGGAGCTTGCTGGAGCCGATTTCTTTGGCAACGGCCAAACCGTCTTCTATGATTTGCAGGGCTTTGTCCCAGTTGGTCATGGCCATATAGACATTGGCCAGATAACTCAACGATCGCAGGTGCGAGGTTCTGGCTTGCTTGGCGAGTGTCTTGGCGTATTGCAGACTCTTGAATGTGCTCTCCAGTGCAGCCTCGAACCGGCCCATTGTCAGTTGGACGCGACTCAATACCAAGTAAAAATGCCACAGAGCCTGGGCATCGGCTGTTTGCAAGGCCGTGGCTTCAAGTGCGACGAGCTGGGCATTGGCGGCATCCGTCTTTCCTGATAGAGCCATGATGGCCGCTGATTTGGACGTGGCAAGCACCACACCCACATTGTCTTTGTTGGCCTGAGCCAGATGCAGCAGTTCCGCAACCGAGGCTTCGGCCGCCTCCATCTTGGCGGCATCCACCTGGAGATCCATCACGGTAAAAAGGTACTCACGGCGAACGGTGTAGGGCATTGCGGACCCCAGCGACAGCCCCAAGTCCTGCAACTGCTTGAGGGCTTGTGCGTTGTCTTTCTCGGACAGGGTTTGCAACGCTTCGATGCGCGCGACGGCATCCGTCTGCGCCATAGCACCCCCATGCCCCACCATGAGCAGGGCGCAAATACCGGCGACTAATAGGGAGGGCAACCGTCTAGCCATGCGCAATGGTATGTCCAATTTCTGGCCAACGGTGGCGAATATAGGCCCACGACAACAACCCGATACACAGCATGAGCAGGGATGCCGTCGCCAGCGCCACCGTGGAATGCATCACCAGAGGGGAAATCACCCCGGCAACAATGCCATTGGCAGTAGAACCAACAAACATCTGGAGGCTTGACGCCATGCCGCGTCGCTCAGGGTGCAAATCCAACACCAACAATGTGACAACCGGAACCATCAGAGCCCAGCCAAACGAAAAAACGCCCAGGGGCAATAAAGCCCAACTAACGTGTGCCTTAAACGCCAGATTGGCGGCCAGATTAATGACTGCAATCACCAGCATGATTAAAAGTCCAACGCGAATCTGGCGCTTGGGCGCAATTTTTCCGGCCAATCGCCCGCTGACCATGGCCCCACCCATGATGCCGCCAATAGTCACCAAAAAGCACCAGAAAAACTGTTGCGGGGCCAACTGCAGATGCTCCCCCAAAAATACCGGTGCACTGAGAATGTATAGGAACATTCCGTTAAAGGGGATGCCGCTGGCCAATGAAAGGAGAAAAAAGCGCGGGTCAGATCCCAATTGCCAGTAGCCCGCCATCAGGTGCCGCGGGTGAAAAGCCTGGCGCTGCGTGATATGCAGGGTTTCTGGCAACAGTCGATAAATGGCAATCCACAGTACCAACCCAACACCCGCCAAAAACCAGAAGATGCCATGCCAACTGACGTGCACCAGCATCCACCCCCCCACCATGGGCGCAATAGCCGGTGCCACACCAAAGAAAATGGTGACCTGGCTCATGACTTTTTGCGCCTGCGAAGGGGCAAACATGTCGCGAATCACCGCCCTGGATACGACAATGCCCGCTCCTGTGGACAGTCCCTGCATGGCCCTAAACAAAATCAGCTGTCCGATGCTTTGTGCCAGCGCACAACCCACCGACGCCACAGTAAACGCAACCAGCCCCCCCAACACCACAGGGCGACGGCCAAAGCTGTCTGAGATGGCGCCGTGAAACAGGCTCATGAAGGCGAAACCAAAAAGATAGGCTGACAGGGTTTGCTGCATCTGCACCGGCGATGCATCGAGCGATTGAGCCATGTCGGCAAACGCCGGCAAATATGTGTCAATCGAGAAGGGCCCCAGCATCCCCAGCAAAGCCAGCAGAATGGCAAAAGCCCACTGCGGGGCCTGCCAGAGTTTGTGCGCATCGGGGTTCATGGGTCTATTGGACCACGTCCATGCGGTAGTATGGAGTCGTCAAACCGCAACTCCCTACCAAGAGGTCCACGATGAAGTTGATCCAACTAATTTCCTGTGCTGCGTTGAGTGCCGGTTTGCTGGGCTGTGGTCAGTCCAGCGGCCCCAACATCAGTACCGTGACAACGCCCGTGCAGCCCGCATCTGGACAGGTGCCAAACGCCACCGCGGCACACCCCATTGGTCTTGTCATGAAGACATTGACCAACCCGTTTTTCATCGAGATGGAGAAAGGGGCACGCAGGGCTGAGAAGGAGTTTGGCATTACGCTCACCGTCAAGACTGCGGCCCAGGAAACGTCGATCGAGCAACAGATTCAACTGGTCAACGACCTTGTTGCCGCCAAAGTCGCAGCTATTATTATTGCCCCGGGAGACTCGGTCAGTCTGATACCTGCACTGAAAAAAGCGGCGGATGCCGGCATCAAAATTGTCAATATCGACAACCGACTGGACCCCGATGCGCTCAAGCAGGCCGGTCTGAGCGCTTTGCCGTTTGTGGGCGTGGACAACGAGGCTGGCGCCTACAAAGCAGGCCAGTTTCTGGCCGCACAAGCCAGCGCCCCTACCCAGGCGGCCATTCTGGAGGGTATTCGCAGTGCCGACAATGCTCGCCAGCGCATGGAGGGGGCCAAGCGCGCATTGATCGATAACAAACAAGTCAAGTTGGTCGCATCGGAAACGGCCAACTGGAAAATAGATGAAGCCTATAACGTCAGCAAGGTACTATTTACCAAGCATCCTGATGTCAAATTGCTGTTTGCCGCCAATGACATGATGGCGATTGGGGCCAGCAGGTACCTTCAAGAGTCTGGCAAGGTCAACGTTAGAGTCGTTGGCTTCGATGCCTTGTCAGAAGCACTTACCGAAATCAAGGCCGGGCGTCTGGCAGCCACCGTCGACCAGCAGGCTGCAGAACAAGGTTACCAGGGTGTGTTGCTGGCGCTGCGGTTGCTCAAGGGCGAGCCTGTGGCACCGATCACCATGATTGAGACCCGCCTGATCACAGCGGCTGAACTCAAGTAAACCCACCTATTCGTCGCGCCGTGAAGCTGCGCCTCAACATCACCGTCAAGCTGCTGGCTTACCTGCTGGTGGCGGGCATCGTGCCACTGACAGTGCTGGGTTTTAGTGCCCTGGAGATTTCAAGGCGCATCGTGCTGGAACAGGCCCAGTCGGAAAACATCCGCGTATTGGGCGGTTTTGCTTCTTACCTTTCGCTTTACCGCGATCAGGTGGAAGACCTTGCCACCAACATCGCAGGCAACGAGGCGGTTGGCGGAGCCCTTCGCACCGCCGACGAACCCGAAAGCAGCGGGTTTGACGCACTGAATACGCGGGCCCAAATTGGCTATGCGCTGAACAACTATGTTCGCGTCAAGGGGCTGGTGTCACTGGATCTATTTTCCGCGTCTGGGACGCACTTTCATGTCGGGGAAACGCTCAATGCCAGTACCGTTTCACCAGAAGTGTCCAGCGAACTGTTAAAGCAAGCCACGCACTCCGCGTCGCCCAATGTATGGATAGGCGTTGGCCCCAACATCAACAGCAGCTCACGCGTTGGGCAAGTTACCAACGTGCTGCGGGCAATACGGCACTTTTCACCAAAGTCCGGCAAGTACGATGTGGCAGGACTCCTGGTTATCAGCCTGAACGATGACATCATGAAGGAATATTTGCAGCGCGTTCCGCTGCCTGCTGGCCAGCAATTGATGCAGGTCGACCCCAGCGGGCGGGTGGCACTGCACTCGAACTTCCAGATGGTCGGGCAGATGCTTACACCAACACTGATTGAGATGATGCGAGAGGAGAAGGGTACGCAGGAATTCACCCTCGACGGACAGCAGGTTCTGATGGATGTCAATTCAGCGGATCATGACCGTGGCACTGGTTACCTTGTGATGCTGACTCCGCGCCAACTGGTGACTAGCCGGGTTGACCAACTCACGCTGACTACCGTCGCCCTGCTGGCACTTGGTCTATTGGGGGTGCTGGCACTGACTTGGCGTTACGCACGCACCGTGGTAGCACCTATACGAGCGGTCTCCAACGGATTCAATCAACTCCAACGGCGTCCAGGTGCATTGCACGAACCTTTGCCCGCACCGCGAGCCAACGACGAAATTGGCCAGCTTGTAGCGGGCTACAACCGCCATCTGTTGGCGCTCAATGCACAGAGTCAGTCTGCCAGCGAGTTGCTGCTGGCAGAGGTTGCCCGCCGAGCGACCGAGAACATGCTGATCACGTCAATGGAAGCGCTTGATGAAGCCTTTGTGATTTTTGACGATGCCGACCGCCTCCTGTTTTGCAACGAACGTTACCGCGATGTCTACCGGGCATCGGCGGAGGCCATTATTCCGGGGCGCACCTTTGAAGAGATTGTCCGATTTGGCGCCGAGCGGGGCCAGTTTCCCGAAGCGCAGGAGCGTGTTGATGAGTGGGTTGCCGAACGGGTTGCCCAGCATCGCAAGGGCAACTCACTGCTGGAGCAAAAAATTGCGGATGGGCGTTGGCTTCGCATTGTGGAGCGCAAGACTGCGCTGGGACAGATCGTGGGATTCCGCTTTGACATCACGGAGCTGAAAAAGGCCCAGGAGTCAGCCGAAGCGGCCAGCCAGGCCAAGAGCGAATTTCTGGCCAATATGAGCCATGAAATACGCACGCCCATGAATGCCATTTTGGGCATGCTCAAATTGTTGCAGGGAACCCAGCTGGACGACCGTCAGAAAAGCTACGCAACCAACACCGAAGGTGCGGCACGCTCCCTGCTGGGGCTGCTCAATGACATCCTGGACTTCTCCAAGGTGGAGGCCGGGAAGATGACATTGGATCCAAAGCCTTTTCAACTCGACAAGATGCTGCAAGAACTGGAAGTCGTCCTTTCGGCCAACATGGAGAAAAAAGACATTCAGATCCGTTTTGATGTGCAACCCGGCGTTCCACAAGGGCTGATAGGCGACGACATGCGCTTGCGTCAGGTGTTGACCAATCTCGGAGGCAACGCGATCAAGTTCACCAGTCAGGGGGAGGTGGTCCTGTCCGTGCGCATGGTGGAGCGCCTGGATGCGGCCGTGGTGCTGGAGTTTTCCATGCGCGACACCGGCATTGGCATTGCCCCTGAAAAGCAGGAACACATCTTCAGTGGCTTCTCACAGGCCGAATCCAACACCACACGGCGTTTTGGAGGCACTGGTTTGGGGTTGTCCATTTCGAAGCGGCTGGTTGACCTGATGGGCGGCGAACTCCAGCTCAATAGCACCTTGGGCAAAGGCAGCACCTTTTATTTTCAAATCCGCTTCGGGTTAACACCCGTGACCAATGTCCATTTGTCGGAACATTCGCTGCATCCTGCCAATAAAGCCGTTGGCGTCCAGCGGCGGCTGGCAGGAATGCGCATACTGGTGGTCGAAGATAACAAGATCAACCAGCTCGTAGCGCAGGGACTTTTAAGCCAGGAAGGTGCCAGTGTCACATTGGCAGACAACGGGCAACTGGGTGTCGCCGCGGTAACGCAAGCCAAAGAAGCCTTTGATGTGGTATTGATGGATTTGCAGATGCCGGTAATGGACGGCTATACCGCCACCCGCGTGATTCGACAGGAGTTGGGGCTGGTAGATTTACCTATCGTTGCCATGACCGCTAACGCGATGGCATCAGACCGCACAGCCTGCCTGGAAGCGGGCATGAATGACCATGTCGGCAAGCCGTTCGAGTTGGACCATCTGGTGGCCGTGCTGTTAGAGCGCACCGGATACTCCACAATCGCACATGTGAACCCGGCACCGCACGTCGCGGCAAGCCCCGCACATTTTCCCGGCGATTCAAGCCCGCCCGCTGCAATGGACATAGAGGGAGCGCTGAGCCGCCTGGGTGGAAACACCACCGTATTCACCCGTATTCTGGACGCATTCATTCGCGATGTAATGCTAGTGCCTGACCAGTTTGCCGACCAGTTAACCCAAGTGCAACCCGCAGATGCTGCGCGAACCCTGCACACACTCAAGGGGCTTGCCGCAGCTGTGGGAGCCTCACAATTGGCACGCATTGCAGCGCAGATTGAAACCCGGGTAAAGAGCGGCATTGCAGAAACCGAACACTTCGAAGTCGTTTCGCAATTGCGCAACGCAGTCAATGCATCTGTGAATGCATTGACGCCTGTATTGCAACAGATCTCGCAGGCGCCGGTGTCAGACATCGGTACTGAAATGACGGAAGAGCAACTACACGCCAACCTGACGATTTTGTTGAACTGGCTCAAAACCTCCAACATGCAGGCTTTGGAAGTATTTGACAACATTCGCCTGGGCAAGGGACAGCGCTGGGGCGCACTGGTCGATCCGTTGGGCGAAGCAATTGGTCGCCTGGACTTTCCAGCCGCCACCGCCCTATGCGAGGCATATTTGAAACCGTCAGCCGTCTGAGGTTCCGTCTGAACTCAACGTGCTGACGTAGTCGGCCACCATCGGCCGCAAACGCTGATGTTTGCACGACAAAACAGTGCCGATGCTCACAAAACACAAGGCGTGCTCACCGTCTGTCAAATTAAAAAACGATCGCAAACCCACTGATTTCAAGGCCTTACCACTGGTTAGCGCCGAGCCATAACCCAGGGCAGTCGCCATCAATAGCATATTCTGCACGGCACAACCGGCCGAAACAATGCGCTCATTCAGATCGATGTCGGGATCGCCCCGCCGGCCATCAACAATCACTAATAAAAGGAATGGCGAGCGGTATGCCTTTTCCCGCGCTTGGCGTACCTGCTCAGGGCTTGCCAGCGGATCGCGCTCGTGCAGGGCTGAACCAAAAACCTCCGCCAACCCAGCACGTACTTCAGAAGGAACCAGCACAAACCTCCAGGGCAGCAACTGCCCATGGTCAGGGGCCGTAGCCGCGGCCTCCAGTATCAAAAGGAGTTGTTTCGCATCCGGCGCGGGTGCAGACAGGCGCTTGGGCAAAATGGTTTGACGCGACTGCATCAGCGTCGCTACCATGTTCGCCAGTTCACCATCGGGCATCACGTCCTCCATCGGCCTATCCCTGACGCCCATCGGCGCGCACCCGTCCGTACCAACCTCCCATTCGCAGACCCCAGAGCGACATTGTTGCCGCCCAAATCAGCGCTGATGGCAATAGCAACCAACTTGCCAGTGCACTTTGTGCAGCCGCGGCGATACGCAGCAATGCCGTCGCTTGCAGTAACCAAAAGAGGGACCAAACCAGCTGGTCTGCAACCAGCGCTCGTCCGCTGTGGCCGCACGATACGCGTGTCACCATGGCCAACATCAACGATGACAGGCAGCCGATCGTGACCGCGTGCAGAGACCCTAGACTGAAAACGGGTGCGCTTTGCAACAAGCCCATCAGCTGTGACAACCCGCCCAGAAACAGCGCTACGCCCAGCCACATGAATCCAATATGAAGCATAGCAATCAAGCGATTCTTCAAGCTTTGCGCCAGGCCCCAAACCCGGGCAAGCCACAGCAATACGCTGCCAGCGGTAAGCTCACATGCGCCACGTGCCAGCATCCAGACAGGCGCCATAGGACCGCGCAATGGGCCATCAAGCTCGACCCACACGGACACACACTCAAGGGCCGCAGCACCCAGCATCAGGCCCAAGGCCCAAAAAGGCCTCCATACTGAGGTGAAAGGCATGGCACTCGATGTAAAAAACGGAATCATCCGGTGTGCAACGGTAACAATGACCACCACCACAAAGCCCCACAGTCCGGTCAAGACGCAGGCTAACGCCAGCGCCGTGGCGCCAACCACCATATTGGCTAGCAAACCACCCAGGCTGACGCACCCAACCAAGCAAGCGAAACCGACGATGCGGGCATGTAATTGATCGTGCTCACGACTGCGCCAGATCAAACGCCAGAACAACCAGGTCATGCTGGTCAAGCCGCTCCATGCCAACGCCAGTCCAAACAGTGCTGACAGCAGGTGCAGGTGTATGCCCGTGATCCACAAGAGCCAACCGCAGGTCTGCATGATCGCTGGCGTCATCAGTAGCCGGGTTGTGAAAGGCTTCACACCCAGCCACTTTGGCCCGGCGGTGAATAAAAATCCTGAGAAAAACAGGGGGATGAATCCATAGGTCATCACCGCAGCGTGGGCCAACGTGGGCGAAAAGGTGTAGGGCAAAACCACCGTAACGCTCACCCTGTCAGTTTGCACCAGTGCCCACCAAACTCCCGATGCAACAAGAACCACCATGGCCAGAAAGAAACCCAACCGATGCGGTGCCAGCAACAAGTTGCTGGCTCGCCATTGGCGATCCAGCGCCATCAGCGCCTCAGCCGATGGCTTTCCAAGACTCA
>JBAWYQ010000093.1:0-15459 GCA_037143475.1 Burkholderiales bacterium
GCAATCGCCGCCAAAATACCCAAAATCACAATCACCATCACCAACTCAATAATGGTAAAGCCGGTTTGTCGAGTGCGTTTCATGGGGGTTCTCCAAGGAATATTGGGTTCAGTATAAGGCGAGTATCTTCAGCATGAAACTCTGCGTCAGGAGCCCTGCCTGTGCCGCGTGCTATTATTTTTGCCTCAACGCACAAGGATCAACGGCATGAACATGGCAGCTAGCGCGAGCGCCGCGCCGGACGCACCGCGACCGGCACCAGGCCGGCCTGAGAAACTGCGCCTTGGCGATGTGCTGGTGCAGCAGCGCCTGATCTCGCAAGAGCAGTTGCAGCAAACACTTGATTTGCAGCGCACCACCGGCAAAAAAATGGGCCGCCTGCTCATTGAGACCGGCATCATTACCGAAGAACTGCTGGCTAACGGCTTGGCGCGCCAGCTGCGCATTCCCTTCGTCAACCTCAAGACGTTTCCGTTCCGGGCGGATGTGGTCAAGCTGCTGCCCGAGTCGGCCGCACGGCGCTTCAAGGCACTGGTGCTTGAGGACAAGGGCGACACGCTGCTGGTGGCGCTGGGCGACCCGCTGGACCTGTTTGCCTTTGACGAACTGACCCGCATTCTCAAACGCAACGTTGCCATTGCGGCGGTGCCAGAAAGTGGTCTGGCCTTGGCGTTTGACCGGTTGTACCGGCGTACCGAAGAAATCAGTGGTCTGGCCCGCGCTCTGGAAAAAGACATCGGCGATGCGGTTGACTTTGGCGAGCTCAGCGCATCCGTTGGGCTGGAAGGTGCTCCCGTAGTTCGGCTGTTGCAGTCGCTGTTTGAAGATGCCATGCAGGTTGGCGCGTCAGACGTGCACATCGAGCCTCAAGAAGACGGCTTGCAGGTGCGCGTGCGCGTGGACGGCGTGTTGCAAACCCAGACCAAGGCCGACAAACGCATTGGCGCGGCGCTGGCGCAGCGACTCAAGTTGATGGCCGGCCTCGACATTTCCGAGAAGCGATTGCCGCAGGACGGCCGCTTTAGCGTGCGGATCAAGGACAACACCATTGATGTGCGCCTCTCCACCTTGCCCACCGCATATGGCGAGGCGGCCGTCATGCGTTTGCTGAACCAGGGCGGGGGCATGCGCCGCCTCGACAGCATTGGCATGCCTGACGGCATGCTCAAACGCTTTCGCGAAGTGCTGGGCCGCAGCGCTGGCATGGTGCTGGTGACTGGCCCTACCGGGTCGGGTAAAACGACCACTCTGTACGCCGCGCTGGCCGAAATCAACGCGGCCGAGCTCAAGGTCATCACGGTCGAAGACCCGATTGAGTACCGCTTGCCCGGCCTCTCACAGGTGCAGGTCAATGACAAGATCGACTTGACCTTTGCCCGCGTGCTGCGAGCCGTGCTGCGCCAGGACCCGGACGTGGTTCTGGTGGGCGAAATGCGCGACGCCGAGACCGCCGAAATCGGCATGCGCGCTGCCATCACCGGGCACCTGGTGCTGTCGACCCTGCACACGCGTGACGCCATGAGCACGCCGTTTCGTCTGCTGGACATGGGTGTGCCACCGTTCATGGTGTCCACTTCGCTGCAAGCGGTCATTGCCCAACGCCTGGTTCGCTTGAACTGCAAAGAGTGTGCCGCACCGCATCACCCCACGCCACAAGAGCGGGGGTGGCTGGACTCGATGCTGGATGCGGGTGACACCGTTACGCCCAAGCGCGGCATGGGTTGCTCCGCCTGTAACGGCACCGGTTATTCGGGGCGCCAGGGTGTCTACGAATTGCTGGAAATGGATGCGGAGTTGACCCAAGCCGCATCGCGCTCAGACCCTGCCACCTTTATGCGCACGGCGCGGGAGCGCATGAAGGGCCACACCATGGCCTTTCATGCACTGGAGCTGGTGCGCCAGGGTCGCACCTCGCTGGCCGAGGCCTTGCGGGTTGGCTTTGATGTGGGTGACTCGGACGACGAGGCCTGACCCGCATGGCACTGTACGAATGGCGGGGGCGCAACAACCGGGGCGAGGCAGTCAATGGCCAGTTAGAAGCCATGACCGAAAACGGCGTGGCAGACCAGCTCAAGGCCATAGGCGTGGCACCCGTGCACATTGCACCCGCCAAGGTCGAGGTCGAAACCACATCGGAAACCTGGTGGACACGCATCAACCGCAAGCCGGTTGTGGACGAAGACCTGATGGTCTTCTCGCGCCAGATGTACACCCTCAACAAGGCGGGCGTGCCCATCCTGCGCGCCTTTTCCGGCTTGCAGGCATCGGCCGTCAAACCGGCCATGGTGGAGTTGCTCAAGGACATTCGCTCCAGCCTGGACCAGGGCCGTGAGCTGTCGGCCGCCATGGCTCGCCATCAGGATCTGTTTGGTGGCTTTTATGTCTCCATGATCCGGGTCGGCGAAATGACCGGCCGCCTGACCGAGGTTTTTTTGCGCCTTAACGAACACATGGAGTTCGAGCGCGACGTGCGCGAGCGCATCAAGCAGGCCATGCGCTACCCCATCTTTGTGCTGATTGCCATGGCCGTGGCCGTCGTCATTCTCAATGTGTTTGTCATTCCGGTATTTGCCAAGGTGTTTGCCGGCTTCAATGCCGAGCTGCCCTTGATCACCCGCGGGTTGCTGGGCTTTTCTGCCTGGATGATCAAGTGGTGGTCGCTGTTGATCGCAGGCAGCGTCGCTATCTGGTTCGGGGTACGCAGCTATTTGCGCACCCCGGAGGGTCGCTACAGATGGGACGCACGCAAACTCAAGCTGCCCATCATTGGCGAGATTATTCTCAAGGCCACGCTGGCCCGGTTTGCGCGCAGTTTTGCGCTGTCCAGCCAAAGCGGCGTGCCGCTGGTACAGGCGCTCACGGTGGTGGCGCAGACGGTGGACAACGCCTACATTGGCGCGCGCATCGAGCAAATGCGCGATGGCATCGAGCGCGGCGAAAGCATTTCGCGCTGCGCGTCGGCCACTGGTGTGTTCACCCCGGTAGTGCTGCAAATGATCAATGTGGGCGAAGAAACCGGCGAGTTGGACAACCTGCTGTTTGAAATAGCCGCCATGTACGAGCGTGAGACCGACTACAACATCAAAGGCCTGTCCGCCGCCATTGAGCCCATTTTGCTGGCAGTCATTGGTGTGCTGGTGCTGCTGCTGGCGCTGGGCGTGTTTCTGCCCTTGTGGAACATGGGCCAGGCGGCGCAAGGCCGCGGCGGCGGCTAGCGGTGGCCGAATCGGGTCGCGGTCAGGGTGTGCCGCCGGTGTCGCCATGGCTCAGCCGGCGGTTGGTGGAGTGGAGTGCGTTGGCACTGGTGGTGATGACGCTGGTTTGGGTTTTTGGCCGTCAGATGCAGACCGTGCAGGCGCAGAGCGAGCGGTTGGCGGTCCGCTTTACCCTGAAAATTTTGCGCGAAGCAATGCTGCTGGAGCAAATCCTCAAGAGGGCCCAGCCAACAACAACTGCCGCCACCGGTACCGCCACCCGCAATCCCTTTGCGTTGCTGGACAGCCTGCCCGCCAACTTTGCCGGCGAAGTCGCATCCAGCAAAGCGGACTCCATAGTGCCCGGCAACTGGGTTTTTGACCCCGAATGCGCGTGCGTGGGTTACCGCCTGCTGTACCCGCAGTGGTTGGAGCCCGAGCAGTTTGCCGACGTTATCTGGTTTCGACTCAGCCCGGCGCCGGGCGAGGTTCGGCTGATTGCGCAGGCACGATACGTCTGGCTGGACCAGCCGCTAAATTGATGCGGATCGGCAAAACCCCTGATTTATGGCCATTTTGTGAACTAATTCATACGGTTAGCGGTCAAACTTTATCCACAACGCGATGTGCTGGGATTAAAATTTGTGTATATTCAACAACGTATGCAGTCGTTGTGCCAGTGCAAGCCCTTCGTCCGGACAGAATCAATTAATTAAAGGTGGTACCTATGAAACAAAATCAAGGTGGTTTTACGCTGATTGAGCTGGTGATGGTTATTGTGATTTTGGGTGTGCTGGCGGCTGTGGCATTGCCTAAGTTTGTCGATCTAAAGTCGGATGCGCAACTCGCCGCCATTCAGGGCGCCGCCGGTGCGCTGTCTTCTTACTCTGCCATTAACTATGCTTCATACCAGGTCAGCGCAAACGCCGCCAAGAATATTCAGCTCGCTGCTGCAGGGGCTGGTGCCGCCTTGACCGGCAGCATGGTGGGTTGGGATACCAAGTTCTCGATCAGTGGTGATGTTTCGTGCTTGTTATCGACGGCAGGGGCAAACGGAAAGGCAACCTTGAGCTACTCAGGCGGGGCTGCTGGCAGTACGGCGACTGCGACCATCATTTGCACGGGCTAATCCTGCCGCATCGGACTCGATACCCATTCTCGATAATGACAGCTTGCGTCTTTTGTTAGGGAGTGGTTTTGGGAAAAGCATCAGACGCATCTCTCGCGTTAGAAGAGGCCTTTTTCAAGTGCATTCCTTCTGCCAATAAGAAGAAGCGTTTGAGCGAAGCAGAGTGGGATAAAGCATTGCAGGCATTTCACCGTGATGCGCGAGCCATTCGATCCCGATTTTCTCTAGGACCGATTGCGCGTGCTTTTGCTACCTATCAATTTCAGAAGCGTTTGTTCGTGGCAGGTTTCGATGGCGACGTGGTGCGAAAAGTGGTTTTTTCCTTGGTACTCAACGCCTTTATTTCTGCTTCATGAGGGGGCTGGCTGGCTGGGCATCGCTATGGTGCCAGCGGTGGCTGGAGGGTTTTAAAAGTCGATACGGTTTGAGTATCGTACCCGCCGCTCCGTCGCATGTTCCGTCGAAAAGAACACTGCTGCACGTGGGCTGCGGAATGGCCACCATGGAGCAAATCCACCTGTCAGGCTTTAAAGAAGCGCCGTGGCGTGAAGTTCGTCTGGATGCTGACCCAGCAGTGAAACCGGACATTCTCGCCACGATGGTCAATATGACCGCAGTCCCCGACGAATTCGCGGATGCAATTTTTTCCTCTCACGGAATTGAGCACCTGTATTGGCACGACGTCCCAAGGGCATTAGCGGAATTTTTTAGAGTTCTGGATTCGCAAGGTTTTGCGGTTATCACTTGTCCCGACGTACAGGCCGCTGCAGAAATGATTGCCCAAGACCGCATGTTTGACACGGCCTACCAGTCCGATGCAGGCGCTATCACCCCGTTTGACATTCTGTACAGCTATCGGCCATTTGTTGAGGCCAACCCGCAATGGATGGCTCACCACTGTGGCTTTACATTGACCACCTTGATCCAAGCGGTGAAGGCGGCCGGCTTCTCTTCGTATTACGGCATGCGCAGGATCGGTGGATTTGACTTGTGGATATTGGCAAGCAAGACCAAGCGCAGCGAGACCGAACTTGCGGCAATGGCGGGCCAATTTTTGCCAGCGGTGAACTGATATTGAGATGAAACCCCGAAAATGGATGCGTTGGGTCACACGCTGGCTTGAGCGGCGTGGTCTTGGGAATGTGGCAGATACGTTGGACAGTCGCTCTGCAAGCATCGGCGACGTTGCAGCGATGCACAATTTGGCGCGCCGTGGGCTGGCAAGGGGTGAGCCCGATACGGCTTTACCGCATTTGTTAAGGGCGATCGCCGAGTCTCCGAAAGATGCAACCTTATTGTGCACGCTTGGAGCGGCTTATCGGCAAATCGGTGAATTCGAAGCTTCCAGGAATGCGTATGAGCAAGCGTTGCAATTGAATGCGGGCTACCTCCAAGTGTTAAGCAATTTGGGCGAGTGGTGTATCGCACAAGGGCAAAATGAAGAAGCGCTGGTCTGGTTTGATAAGGCGTTGCGAATTGATCCTGACTTCTTTGAAGCTCGCCTGAACAAGACCGCCGCCTTGTTTGAATTGTCACGGTATGAAGATGCGCTTGTTCTGTCCGAACAGTTGGTCAAATTGGAGCCGCTTCGCGCAGAGGCCCATCTCAATCTGGGCAACCTCCTGGTTCACACCGGCAAAGCGAAGCAAGGCATCAAGCATTACAAGAAAGCATTGGAGTTGCAGCCGGCCTACCCAGAGGCTCACTACAACCTAGCGTCGCTGCTGGGGTCCAAGGCCGACATGGTCAACACCATTGCCTACCTGGAGCGCCGAATCAAGGAGCGTGGTGACAGCGTGCAAAACTTGGGCATGCTCGCCGCAGCACACCAGGCCGCAGGTAACCTGCAGAAATCAGAAGGCTTTTGTAACCGTATTTTGGCGCGCCATCCTGACAACATTGCTGCGCTAGTCACGTTGGGTTCATGTTTAAGCAGCAGCGGGGATGCCGTTGCCGCACTGGCACTTTATGAACGCGTCATTCGGCTCGACCCCTGGCAGGCGACCATGGGCTCCAACATCCTGTTCGAATACAACAACGTTGCAACCCTGGACCGCGAGACCATGTTTATGCGCCACAAACAGTGGGCTGATCGGCATGAGGCGCCTTTACTGCGCAGTGGCTCATTCAATGATTGGAGCCGTGATCAAAAACGCAAACTGCGTATCGGTTATGTGTCGGGTGACTTTGTCGCTCATCCGGTGGGGTTTTTGCTGCGCGACATTTTGCGAAATCACTGCGCGGATCAATTTGAGGTGCATTGCTTCTCAATGGTCATCCGCCCCGAGGAAGTGTTGCCCGAATTGCGTGAAGCGGCCAATCACTGGGAAGATATTTTTTATCTTGCTGATGACGAGTTGTACTCGCTGATTGAAAAAGCGAAGATCGACATTCTGGTCGATCTCACTGGGCACACTGCTTCCCATCGATTACAAGTATTTGCCCGGCGACCAGCACCGGTGCAAGTGGAGTGGATTGGCTACTTTCACTCGACTGGAATGTCCGCCATCGATTACTTCATCACTGACCCGTTCACATCCCCGCAGGGCAGCGGCCAGTTTTTTTCAGAGGTACCGGTGTACATGCCCCATAGCCGGTTTTGCTACGGACCACCTGATTATTCGCCGGATGTAGTGTCGCCGCCTAGTGAAAAGACAACAGTAGTAACCTTTGGCTCGTTTAACCGGTTGCCCAAAGTGACTGACGAACTCATCTCAGCGTGGAGCAAGATTTTGCATTCTGTCAGCGGCAGTCGATTGGTCATTAAATCGGGTGCGATGAAAGAAGCTGTGGTCGAGGAGCGTCTGTTGGCTCGTTTTGCACAGCATGGCATTGCGCCGGACCGTTTGGACCTGCGCGAGGGCTCCTTGCACCACGAAATGTTGACGGAGTATGGTGACATTGACATCGCCCTTGACACCTTTCCGTTCAATGGCGGCATGACTACTCTGGAGGCGCTTTGGATGGGAGTGCCCGTGGTCACCATTGCCGGCGACACCGTGGTTTCGCGACAGACCGTGTCCGCACTCGCGAATTTGGACTTGGCTGACGAACTGGCTTTCGATAACTTGGATACCTATGTGGCAGGCGCAATTGCACTAGCCGCCAATCCGGTTCGTTTGGGGGAGTTGCGCAGTCAGCTCCGTCCGCGCATGGAGGCGAGCCCCCTGCGCCAGTCCGAGCAGTTCACGCGTAACCTGGAGGCTCTCTATCGCCGTATGTGGGTTGCGTGGTGCGAAGGGCGAAAATTGGAGAGTGATGTGGCGTCTAGCACGGTGGCCCAAATCCACAAAATGGAATAGCCGCTCCCACTATAGGGGCGCCGGAGCGAGCCAGCGTTGGGAGTGTGAAGGGGTGTCCATACGGGTTGCACTGTGAAGCTATTCCTCCATGGCGACGCTAACGAGCAAACTGCAACCCAACACAGCAAGCCCCGCAAAACCATCGGGATGATGCCTGCCGTAAATAGAATCTGCATAGAATGTGCCGATAGCCCTCGTACTTGTTGCGTAAGCAGCTATTGAACTGGTAGCAAATTCGTTAACTTCCATGACCATCCTATATACCCATAGTGCTTTGACAAACGCTCGCCCGGTGGCGAGGATGGGTTTACGCGGCCTTACGCTGATCGAGTTGATCATGGTGAAGGGCATTTTGGGTGTGTTGGCGGTGTTTTTTGTTGAATTGACATTTAGTCTGCATCAGATGGTTAAATGCTATTTCAAAAGTAGCAGTAAGCTGAGTTCCACTGGAGGTGACTGGAATCCGCTTTCGGACCAAATGGTTGCCTGGCCACGCGATGCAGTGAGATGATGTCAATATGGTTACATTCAGTGCAGGGGCTGTGCGTTTTTGGAGCGATCTCCATGAAGTTCTTACTGACTGTGTTTACCCGTTGTCATAAGTCGCCAAGCGGGACTGGACCAAGAGGGCTTGTCTGCCGTGCTTTCATGGCAGCATTGCTGTTGCTCGGATTGCTGGGCTTTTCGCAAAGTGCCCATGCCAACCGGACGATTAACTCTGCGACACTGAATAACGCCAGCAGCGTCACGGTTGTCGCTGGTGATTTTGTGACGCTGGTGGTCAACGTCACGACGGATTCCAGCGGTGGCGGCAATCCCACCCGCTGGCGGGGCACTGGCTGGCTGATCTCGGCCACGCCGCCGGGGACTTTGACTTGCTGGGACAACACCAACTACGACTCGGCTGGAACTAACAGTGCGAACACCACGATTCAGGTTCCCGCTACAGCCGGAACCTACAACTTGTATTTGGTTGCCTATAGCAACAATGGCTGTAGTTCTGATGCAAGTACGACATATGTATTGACCGGTGGTGTCATTGTGGTTAAGCCACCAACTGCCACCACGGGCGCGGCGTCATCCATTACGGGCACCAGCGCCACACTCAATGGAACGGTGAGCAGCAATGGGGCATCTACCACCGTCACCTTTGACTTTGGATTGACCAGTGGGTATGGCACGCCCCTCACGGCGACGCCCAGTTCACTGGCCGCCAACGCTGTTAATACTGCGGTATCTGCCGCAGTGACCGGTTTGACCTGCAACACGACGTATCACTTCCTTGTGAAGGGCGTCAGCACCAACGGCACCGGCACCGGCTCAGACGGCACTTTCACTACCTCTGCGTGCCTTCCCAGTGTTACCACCACCGCCGCAAGCGCAATATCGACAGCAGGGGCAACGCTCAATGGGACTGTCAGCAGCAACGGTGCCAGCACGACGGTGACCTTTAATTACGGGACGTCGACAAGTTATGGCAGTATCGCCACCGCCTCAGCCAGCCCATTGGCCGCCGGTGCCACCAATAGCGCGGTATCTTCCGCCCTTACCGGCCTGACGTGCGGCACGACCTATCACTTCCAGGCCAGCGGTACAAACACTGCCGGCACCAAGACTGGCAGCGATCAGAGTTTTTCCACCTCTGCATGCCCGGTACCCTCGGTGACTTCGATCAATCGGGTTGATTTCAATCCGGCCAGGGCCGGCTACGCCGTTTCCTGGACTGTGCTTTTCAACACGCCCGTAACCGGTGTGGATGCCACGGATTTTGCATTGATCCAAACCGCCGGTGCGTCCGGAGCGAGCATCTCCAGCGTCACGGGCAGTGGCACGACATATACCGTTACGGCGAACACTGGCTCTGCGGGAACTCTGGGCTTGAATCTGGTGGATAACGATTCCATTGTGTCGGGAAGCACTGCTTTGGGTGGTGCGGGTCTCGTCAACGGAAACTTCACCGGGCAAACCTACACATTGGTCGCCACAGTGTGTACGGGTGCTGCCGACATCCTATTTTGTGATGATTTTGAGCGCTCCAACCCCGGCAGTGTGGGCAACGGCTGGACCGTCACCCCGGCAAATGCAGGCAACTGCACCGGCACATCAGGCAACGCAGGTTGCGCCGGCATTGACAGCGACATTCCGCCGTTCAATACCTACTCCAATCCACGTCCCAACCCTACTAGGGCTATGTTTACACGCTGGAATGTCGTGTCGGTTGACAGTAAGATCATTGACCTATCAGCGACAACCGGGGCCCAGTTGAGCTTTTGGATACGCCGCGGGCGCGATACCTTCAGTGAGTGTCCGGAGGCCTCTGGTGAAAACTATCTGGTTCAGTATTACGCCAGCAACCTCACTTGGAAGACATTGGCGCAGTATCCATCCAGCCCAACCGCTGCATTGTGTGACGGTCAAATTTTTACCCCCACGATCGAGTTGCCGCCAGACGCCTTGCACAACAAATTTCAGATGCGCTTCTACCAACCCTCCGGTAGCGGGCAATCCGGTTCCGGTGGTGCCGCTGGCGTGGTTGGCTATGACTACTGGCACATGGATGACGTGGTGATCCGCAAAGTCACATCGCCCTCGTATGTAGGCGCCTTCTGCGACAACTTTGAGGCTGGGTTGAGTCGCTGGAGCATCAGCGCCGAGAATTATTCATCCGGCAATATCGGTGACGCGAGTATCGGCACCCTGGCGAATCTGTCTCCCACCCATGAACTCGATATGCGCTGGGGTTACGTCACCGCATCGACCTTCAAGACCAACCTGACCGGCGTGTCGGGCAATATTACGTTTTGGGTCAAAAGTGGGGCGGGAACGCTGGACCCCGCCACCAATGAAGACCTGGTGGTCGAATACCTCAATAGTTCCGGGGTTTGGACCACATTGAAGACCTATCTGGGCACATTGGCCGCGGGTACTGTGGACTCCTTCAGCGTAGCGCTGCCAGCGGACGCCAAACACGCCGGCTTTCGCTTACGTTTTCGCAAGGTGGCCGGTAGTGGCTACGACAAGAGTTATTGGCACATAGACGATGTTTGCGTGGGTAATGCGGTCGCCAATACGGATATGGCATTGACCAAGACGGGTGATACAACGCTGATCCCCGGCACCAATACTACCTACACCTTGAAGGCCACTAACGGTGGTCCGGACGCGATGTCGGGTGCGCTTCAAGTTATTGATACCTTGCCCAACGGGTTGACCTACGTGTCGGGAAGCGGTTCGGGCTGGACATGTTCGACCAACGCCCAAGTCGTTACCTGCAACTGGCCGGGCACGCTTGCCAACGGTGCGTTGGCGCCCGATTTGGTCATCTCTGCTTCCGTTGGGGCCGGCGTTACTGGCAGCGTCACCAATACGGCGGTTCTGACCAGCACCGGCAACGATCCGACACTCGGCAACAACACTGCAAGCTTTACCAGCGGCAACTTCATACCTTATTTCATCTTTACCAATAGTGCCTGCGTCGATGGCATTGCCATTGGCCAGCCTGGGCAATCCTGTGGTTTGGTCACATGGACGTCGATGGTTGCGGGTCAGTCCAAGACCGGTATCTACATCACGGCGGTCAACGCCTCGGGTGTACCCACCAAGTTGAGCTCCAGCGCCTCGACCACCGTGAGCACCCAGTTTGGCCTGACTTGCCATGACCCGATTGCCAATGCCGGGGTGCAGGCCACGTTTACCGCGACCGCCGCCGCGCTCCCCTTGTGCACCGGCAACGGTGCCGACCCCACCAGTTGGTCGACGGCGACGAGTTTGACGTTTTTATCGGGTGCACCCAGTGTTGCGACTTCTTACACATTCACCTATGCGGACGTGGGCGAGGTCGAATTGTTTATGCGTAACAGTGTTGCCACCACCCAGGTTGGCAAGAGTGGTCACTTTGTCGTTAAACCAGCGGGGTTTGTGCTTTCCGCCATCAAGTGCACAACCTACGCGGCAGGTTCGTGCGCGACCGCTGCCATCGCCAGCCCCGGCAACAACCCCGGTGCTTCAACGGCGACCGGGACAGCCTTTATCCAGGCCGGCCAGCCTTTCTCTGTGACCGTAACGGCCGTCAACACGTCCAATGTGGCGACACCCAACTTCGGGAAGGAGCAGACCCCAGAGGGTGTGCAGCTTGATGCGGCTTTGGTTCTCCCTTCGGGTGGCAATGCCGCTGCCTTGAATAATCCAACCGCATTTGGCAACTTTGTTGCTGGTGTGGCAACGGGCACGACGTTCAACTGGCCCGAAGTGGGGATCATCACTCTAGCGCCGTCGTTGGCAGACGGTGACTACCTCGGGGCTGGCGACGTTATCGGTACGACATCGGGCAACGTGGGGCGGTTTATTCCAGACCATTTTGGTGTGACAGGTTCGCTTGTCAATCGCAGCGATTTGGCTGCACCCGGTGGCACGTTTACTTACATGGGTGAACCCATGAAGCTCAATCTGACGGTCACGGCCTACAACCAGGCGGAAGGACCCACGCAGAACTACACCGGCAGCTTTGCCAAGCTTGATGCAGCAACACTGGGCTCGACCGATCTGACCAAATGGATTTGTACTATTGGCACGCAATGCATGGGGCTGGCTGCGATTAAAGGCTCGACCGCATTGACCAGCCGCCTAGTCATTGACACAGCCGCCGCGAACAACAGTGCGGCTCCAAGCAACAAGACCACGTTTGGCGGTGCCACAGACGGCTGGAGCGTTGGGGTAAGCTATTTCACGTTGTACTCAGTGTTCTCGCGCCTAGCGACACCGGACGGGCCCTACGGTGATGGCTCGACAAGTTTTCTGACGATCGGTGTAAAGCCACTGGACAGCGATGGTGTCAGTTTGCCGCGAAGAACTTCATTGGACACGGGGCACTGCTCCAACCTGGACATAACCACTGGCACGCAGGACAGCGCCTGCAACCCTGGATCAACAGAAGTCAACTTGCGTCGAAAACTGGTTGACACGACGGTTCGCTTTGGGAAACTACGCCTGATTCCAGGTCAAGGCTCAGAATTGGCCGTGTTTAAGATGCAGGCCGAGGTTCAATATTGGGACGGCACCTATTGGCGCACCAATAAAGATGACAGCCTCACGAGTTTTGCTTCTTCAAATTTTGCAATATCTGGAACGACTGGCGCTACTGCGGGCACTGCAACGGGGATTAACCAAGGCTTCGGCAGCATCTTACTCAACAAACCGAGCAGCGCAGGAACAGCGACGGTCTGTATGGATATGGCAACAACGTCGAATGGCTGCACCGGCGCTTCGGCTGCAAATCTTGGCTACCTGCTTGGTGGTTCGACTTACGACAAAGATCCGAGCGCTACCGTTCTTTTCGGTGGAGCGAATTCGAATTCTCGTGGCAACTGGGGATTTCTTTACCGTAGGGAGAATTTCTAGATGGGCAATAGACCCGTACGGCGATTTGGCGGATTTACGTTGATCGAGTTGATCATGGTGATCATCCTGATCGGTGTCCTGGCCGTGGTGGCCATGCCCCGTTTTGCCGACCGCACCGCTTTTGAGACACGCGGATTTGTGGATCAGACCGTGGCAACGCTGGGGTATGCCCGAAAGATGGCAGTGGCTTCAGGGCGCAATGTTTGCGTCAGTGCGACCTCAGGCGGTAACGTTCTCTCTATGACAATGGCGACATCGCGAGGGTTGTCGCAAACCTGTAGCGCGCCTGAAGTCTCCAATCCTGCGGCAAAGTGGCAGCGCCCCTCTGGCGTCAGTTATGGATCGGATTTGGCCACAACTTTCGGTGGCGATGGGTCTGCAGTTCCCACCGTCGCACCGCACTTCAAGGTGACTGGCGACAGCACCTATACGATCGTTGTTGAATCGACCGGCTATGTGCATTGCAGTACGGGGACGCCATGCGAGTGATGTCAAGCGTCCGCCGCCGCCAGTTCGGCCTGACATTGATCGAGTTGATCATCTTCATTGTTATCGTTTCCGTTGGGCTTGTTGGCATCGTCGGCGTGCTTAATATTACAGTCTGGCACAGCGCTGATCCCATGCTGCAAAAGCAGGCGCAAACGCTTGCAGAAGGCCTGCTCGAGGAAATTCAGACCGGATATTTTGCTTATTGCGATGGCGCGGATGTGAAGCTGAAGTATGTAACCAGTGCTGCAGCCTGTACCGGCGGGATTGGTGATTCCTATGGCCCAGAGGTCGGCGAAGAACGGCCGTACGACACGGTCAAGGACTACGCGTCCGCAGTGAATACAACTACTTCTCTGACTTCTGTCCTACCTATTGAATCGTCAATCGCTGCCCCCGCAGGTTACAGCGCTTCAGTCATAATTGTCCCGACGACACTGGATACAGATGTCATCGCAACTTCCAACCCTGTCTCTTCGGTTGATTCGCTACTGATCCGTGTAACTGTGACTGGCCCCGGTGCCACTCAGGCGATTGCAGAAGGCTTTAAAACCCGTCAGGTACCCCAATGATTCGCAGCAAATCGATGGCCGGCTTCACTCTGGTTGAGTTGATCATTGTGATCGTCATTACCGGGGTCGTTGCGGCAATGATTACGGTTTTTATGAAAGCACCAGTGGATGGCTATTTCAGCAGCATCCGTCGTGCGGCACTATCTGAGGAGGCCGACGCTGCTCTGCGCTTTGTAGCACGCGATTTGCAGGCTGCCTTGCCGAACAGCATTGCCTGCACCGGCAGCGGATTGCAGTTCCTTGCGACAAGGTCGGGAGGTCGTTATCGCGAGCAACAAACTAGCGGTGGAGCCGACTTCCCACTGGCTTTTGGCAATGCCATAACTCGCTTTGACATTATTGGCGCCGATGCTGAGTCTGTAACCAAGGATGCGCGCGGCAATAGCGTTTCGGGGTCGGCGAGCAAGGTGGTGGTCGGTAATCTGAGCTCAGGCGTCGCCAATTGCCACAGTGATTTTTCCGCATTTGTTTCCAACGCTGCTTCCCTGCCAATTCTGGATGCAAACGGCGTGGCGTTCGGCAGCAATACTTATCCAGCCGAATGCAACATGGCATCTGCTAACGTGCAGGATTTTCTAGCCACCGCAATAAATGAAATTAATGACCGTGAGTTCGGACGGTTCTACGTGGTGAACTCGACGCCGGTGACCTACGTTTGCGACACGTCGAGTGGTTTGACGAAGAATGGCGTCGGAGTCGTCGCTGCGAGCCACGTAAGTGCCTGCCAGGTGGCTTGCGACAGCACAAAAGCCAGGGTGCAACTCATCACGCTGAACTTGACTCTAAAGGACCGGGACAACGAGCCTGTCAATATGTTGCGACGCGTAACTATAGTGAATCGACCATGAGCAGGCACCTTAGGAAAGCGACGAGGGGGTTTTTGCTGCCGGCGGCAATTTTCTTGCTGGTGA
This sequence comes from Burkholderiales bacterium, assembly GCA_037143475.1. GTDB lineage: Bacteria > Pseudomonadota > Gammaproteobacteria > Burkholderiales > Burkholderiaceae_C > Allorhodoferax. Next base: position 14,992 of record JBAWYQ010000093.1, read on the forward strand.
TCCTTGCTGCATTGGGGGCCTTTATCCTGAATGTTTCAAGTAGCCAACAGTTGGGAATGGCGTTGGACATTAAGGGCGAGCGTGCTTGGCAGGCAGCCAATGCTGGTATGGAGTGGGTGCGCTACAAAATCGCTGCCAATCCCAGCAGTCCGACCTGTCCGGTTAACACGAACTGGGATGGTAGTAACTATAGTTTGAGCTTTCCAACTACCAGCACGCTGACTGGTTTTTTTGCTACCGTTGAATGCCAACTAAGTAAGTCGACTGATGTGCTCGGTGTGTCAACGTGGATATACGAGGTGCGTGTAACCGCCTGTAGTCCCGCTGGCGCAGCAGAACCACGCTGTCCTGGAAATCCCAACGCTACGGGGTACGCTGAGCGGCAGCTCCAGGGGCTGCTTTCTTTTTGATGAAATTTCCCCGTGTCCACCGGAATCGAGTCGTTCGAGTAGAGCATGTATCCTGAAG
>JBAWYQ010000094.1:0-15453 GCA_037143475.1 Burkholderiales bacterium
ACCCACGACCCTTGGCTTCGGAGGCCAATACTCTATCCACTGAGCTACAGCCGCATATGCCGAAAACTCCACAGCCTGTATTTTCGCACATACGCCACCCTGCAAACGCTGCGTACAACGAACCGCTATAGCTTGACCTTCAACGTCCGAGCGATCATGGCCAGCGATTGTGGACTGTCCCACTCCTGCGCACCGTAATACTTGCCCAATACCTTGCCCTGCGCATCGACCAGCAGAGTCAGCGGCAGGTGATCGGCACCGAGCATGTTTTCCAGAAACAACTCATGGTCTATGAAGTTGCTGAAGGTGATGTTGAACTGCTTGACGAAGGCCTGCGCCCGGTCCCGGTAGTCGTCGGTGGAGATGCCGATAACGTTCAGCTGCTTTCCGCCAAAACGGCGCGACAGGCGCTCCAGTGAGCCCATCTCCTGGCGGCAGGGGCCGCACCAGCTGGCCCACACATTGATGACCAAGGGTTTGCCACGAAAGTCAGACATCCGTCGAGAGGGTGTTGAGATGCCCTGCATCGACGCTTCGCGCAGCACGCTGCCTATGGCCACTTCTCCCGGCGTGCCGGCCTGCGCCAGCTGGCAGGCGGCTGCCATCAGCAGACCCAGCACGGCCAAGGTTTTTTGCAGGTGAAGCAGCATGGCGTTGGTACAACCTCGCTAGCGACCCCGGCTTAAGGCCTGACTTTGTTGACCTGGAGCTTGATGCCGCTGGCACCGAGCTTGACGGTCTGAACCGCAGACATCAAATCGCCCGATTCTGGCTGCGCCATGCCGGATTTGGAGATGCGGGCTTCGACCTCGACCTGGGCAGACATGGAAATGCGCGCCTGCGGGCTCATGGCCAACGAATCATCCAGCGTGAACTTCAGCGGCAGTTCGGATACATTGGCGCGAACCACCGCGACTGGCATACGCGAGCCCGGTCCACGGGCGATCACCATCACGGTGTCATTTGGCCCCGCCTTGGCTTTGAGTGCGGCGTCCAACTCCACTTGACCACTCACGCTTGCGGCGGCACCGGCCCTTGCGGGCGCGCCACCAGAGTTTGCGGCAGACATCACAGGGCCTTTAGCTGGCGCTTTGAGGGCCGCCTTGGGCGCCGTCTTACCAATCGCCGTGTAAGCGGCGTCAATGGACTCCTGCAACATGCGACCGTCTTCAGAGTCGGGCTCGACTTGCTGAATCAACCGCTCCCAAATGCGGATGGCCGATTCAAACTGGTTGCCACGGAAGGCCGCTGTTCCAGCAAGCCACAAGGCCATAGCGTTCTCGGGGTCGACCTTCAGGGCCTTTTCAATCAACTGCGTAGGTTTGCCCGCAAAATTGCCATTGGCATTGGTGGCCGCCAAATCGGCGTAGATGGCGAGCAACTGGGCGTCGTTATCCAGGAAAGCACCAGCACGCACAAAGGCATGCTCGGCTTCCACGTTGCGCCCCAGCATCTTGTAGGAGCGCGCCAGCATGGCCCAGCCTTGCAGGTTGTCGGGCTCTTTTTCCAGTTTCTTGGCAAGCCCTTCAGTCAGGCGGTCCATGTCCTGTGTGGACACTGCATGTTGTGGCCCGTTGGGCTGAAGCGTCGCCGGACTACCCAACAGCAAATAAAGACCGATGGCGACAATAGGCAAAATCAGCCCAACTGCCAGCATGGTTTTCTTGGGCGCTTTCAGCGTAGACGTCGCGTCTGCCTCGGTGGTGTCGTCAATCACGCGTCGCTGCAATTCGGCACGGGCTTGTTCGTAGTCCGCCTCAGCCAACGTGTTTTCTGCGCGGTCCCGATCCAGGCGAGCAAGCTGGTCGCGGTAAATCGCGGCATTAAATTGACGTCGCGACACGTTCACATTGGAAGACTTCAATAAGAAAGGCCTGAACAGCAACGCCAGCACCAGCACAACCGCCAGAGCCCCGGCAACCCAAAATCCAATCATTTTTCGCCTTCCTGGAGCATCGCCTCAGCGCGCTTGCGTTCGTCATCAGTCAACACGTCGGTCCCAACATCGGCGCTACGCCGACGCAAGTAAACAAACAGGGCCACCACGCCAAGAATCATCAGTCCAAACGGGCCGGCCCAAAGTAGCCAGGTGCTGGGCTTGACGGGCGGACGGTAGAGCACAAAATCGCCGTAGCGGCTGACCATGAACTCCCGAATTTCAGCATCGGTTTTGCCCTGCTTAATCAAAGTACGCAGTTCGCGACGCAGGTCGTTTGCCAAGTCCGAACGAGAGCCCGCCAGGGACTCGTTCTGGCACACCAGGCAACGCATTTCCTCGGAGATGACAATCAGGCGTTGCTCGACCACCGGGTCCTCGGCCAACTGAGTAGCTTCCTTGGCCATTGCGCCGCCGCAAGCGAGCAACGCAAGCATAAGTACGTAAATTATTTTCACGATTTCTTGAGCTCATTGATAAGGGGAATGATGGTCTTTTCCAGCGCCTCGGCCGTGATCGGACCAATGTGTTTGTATCGGATAACGCCCGCCTTGTCGATCAAATAGCTCTCGGGTACGCCGTACACACCGTAGTCGATGCCCACACGCCCGTCGCTATCAAATGCGATGACGTCATAGGGGTTACCACTGCGCTGGATCACGCCCATTGCATCCTTGCGTTGGTCCTTGTAGTCCAGACCAATGATGGGGATCATTTGCTGGCGGGCAAATTGCATCAGCACCGGGTGCTCTTGCCTGCAGGCTACGCACCACGACGCCCACACGTTGAACAACCAGACTTTGCCTTTCAAATCTTCTGCTGCAAATTGCAGTCCAGGCTGCTCCAGTTGCGGGACCTTGAATGCTGGCGCCGGCTTGTTGACCAGCGGCGATGGGACCTCGTGTGGATCAAGTCGCAGGCCCGCCGCCAGGAAAACGACCAGCACGCCGAATAGTGCCAATGGAATCAGAAATTTTGCTTTCATGACGTCGCCCCCTTCAGCTTGCCCGCAGTCGGCATCGACTGGGGTGTCTCGGCAGCTTCTTTAACCCGCAAACGGTAGCGCCGGTCCGACATGGCAAACAGCCCCCCCAGCGCCATCAGCAGGCAACCGCCCCAAATCCAATCCACAAACGGCTTGAAATACACGCGCACCGCCCACGCTTTGCCTTCAAGGGGCTCCCCCAGTGAGACATAGACGTCACGGGTAAAGCCGGCGTCAATGGCGGCTTCGGTCATCGGCATGGTGGATGAAAAATAGTTACGCTTCTCGGGCTGGAGTATGTTGGGTGCACCGCCGTTGCGGGTCACTTCAAACTCGCCGCGTGCCGCACTGTAGTTGGGGCCTGGCACGTCCTTGACACCAATCATCTTGAATTGGTAACCACCCACCAACACCGTATCGCCAGGCTCCATGCGCACGTCCTGCTCTTCCTGGAAGCCGCCCACCATGGTCACACCAAAGGCAAAGACGGCGATACCGAGGTGTCCCAGATGCATGCCCCAATACGACGCAGGTGGAAAGCTGCTCTTGAGTCGACGTGCAACCTGAATCACTCCCGACGAAGCGATCCAGACCGACAACGCCACACCTAAGCCTGTCATCACGGTCCAACCGCCCATCAGGTGTGGGACGAGTGCACCAGCCACCAAGGCCAGGGCACCAGGAATCCACATCCGCATGGCGATCTCTTTAACATCGGTATTCTTCCAGCGGGCCAATGGCACCGCCGCCAGCAAAAACATCACAGGGGCCATGAGGGGCACGAACACCGCATTGAAATACGGCGCACCAACCGAGATTTTTCCCAGCTTCAGGGCATCAATGAACAGCGGATACAACGTCCCCAGCAGAACTGATGCACAGGCGACCACCAGAAGCACATTGCCCGTCAGCAGCAGCGACTCGCGCGACATCAACGCAAAGGACCCGCCCAGTGCGACCTTGGGTGCACGCCACGCAAACAGGACGAGCGATGAGCCCACGACCAGGAACAGCAGCACCAAGATAAAGATACCGCGCCGGGGGTCGGTCGCAAAGGCGTGCACCGAGGTCAACACGCCTGATCGCACCAGAAACGTACCCAGCAAGGACAGAGAAAAAGCGCCAATAGCCAGCAGCACAGTCCAGCTTTTGAAGGTTCCACGCTTCTCCGTCACCGCCAGAGAATGTATGAGAGCAGTACCAATCAGCCAGGGCATGAAGGACGCGTTTTCAACCGGGTCCCAAAACCACCAACCGCCCCACCCCAGTTCGTAATAGGCCCACCACGATCCCAGTGCAATGCCCAGCGTGAGAAAGACCCACGCAGCGGTAGTCCAAGGACGTGACCAACGCGCCCAGGCTGCATCGAGCCGACCGGACAACAGAGCCGCGATCGCAAAGGAAAAGGCCACCGCAAAACCCACATACCCCATGTACAACATGGGGGGGTGGAAGACCAGGCCCGGGTCCTGCAACAGCGGGTTGAGATCGCGTCCGTTCTCAGCCGCAGGTAACAGGCGGTCAAACGGGTTGGATGTAAACAGCACAAATAGCAGCAGGCCCGAAGTGACCAGCCCCAGCACGCCAATCACCCGCGCCACCATGGTGTCATCGAGCGTGCGAGAGAACTGGGCTACAGCAACCGTCCAACCCGACAGCAGAAAAACCCACAACAACAGCGAACCTTCATGGCCGCCCCAGACCGCCCCAAAACGATAGATGGTTGGTAGTTGGGAGTTGGAATGTGCGGCGACGTACTGCACCGAGAAGTCGTTGACGTAGAAGCTCCAGGCTAACGCCGCAAACGACGCAGCCATCATCAGGAATGACGCTTGGGCTGCTGGCCGCGCCAGCGCGGTCCACTCACGACGACCATAGTGGGCGCCAAAAACCGGAAGAATGCCTTGCACCAGGCATATGCATAGTGCAAGGATCAGTGCGAAATGGCCAAGTTCAGGGATCATGGTGCGCTTGCGCCTTTCATTTTTTGGGCTTTTTCCAGAGCGTCTTTTGCCTCGGGCGGCATGTAATTTTCGTCGTGCTTGGCCAGCACTTCGGTGGCGATGTACTCACCGCCGTTGCCAGGTTTGACCTGAACCACAGCGCCTTTTCCTTCTTTGAACAGATCAGGCAATATGCCGGTGTAGGCAACAGGAATGTCTTTCACCAGGTCGGTCATGACGAAGTGTACGGTGACGTTTTCTCTGCGCACGGACCCTTCCTTGACCAGCCCCCCAATGCGAAAAGCCTGAAGTTTGGGCGCCTTGCCAGCAAACACATCGCTGGGCGTGACGTAGAGGGCAATATTGCTATTGAGGGCATTTAATACCAGCGCAGCGGCAATGCCGATGGCAGCTAGTCCGCCACCAATGATGGCGGCGCGTTTTTTCCAGCGTTTCACTTGTTTTCCATTTCCAGTTTTTCAGCCACTGCCTGGCGACGCAAAGTTCCAACAATCTCACTATGACGCATGCGGATGAGTAAAGGTTCCGCTAAAAATGCCAGCGCACAGACGCCAAAACTGCCCCACACATAAAGGCCGTAGCCGCCCATGGCAAAAAAGTCGCCGACAGAGTTCCAGATCATGCTTTGATCTCCTTGAGCTGCTTGACCCAATCCGTATGGGATTCACGTTCGAGAATAATCGCTCGCACGCGGGTTAGCGCCACCGCGATCGAATACATCCACAAACACAAGGCCATTAACAACATACCCCACAACATGGTCATGGCCATGGAAGGCGACTTGTTGATCGATACCGAAGCGCCCTGGTGCAGGGTGTTCCACCACTTGACCGAGAAATAGATGATGGGCACGTTCACCACGCCGACCAATGCCACAATGGCGCCTGCCTTGTCGGCGCGGCGAGGGTCATCAATGGAGGCCTGCAGCGACATGAATCCCAGGTACAAGAAAAACAATATCAACTCGGACGTCAACCGGGCATCCCAGACCCACCAGGTGCCCCACATCGGCTTGCCCCAAAAGGCGCCGGTCCAAAGGGACAAAAATGCCATCAGCGCTCCCGTGGGGGCCAGTGCCTGCGCCATCATGCTGGACAACCGCGCGTTGAGCGACAGCCCCATGGCGGCCCAGCCGGCCATGACCATGTAGATGAACATGGACATCCAGGAAGTGGGCACATGGATGAAGATGATGCGGTAGCCCTCACCTTGCGTGGCATCGGTTGGCGCCACAAAAAAGCTCAGCCAAAGGCCTGCCCCGCCGAACAGTGCTGCAAGTACCCAAAAGATCGGAATCATCTTGCCCGCAAGCGGGTAGAAGGTGTGGGGGCTGGCGAACCTAAACCAGTTGATCAGTCGGTTATTCATTCCAATGCAATCCTCAAAGCAGCCGTGGCAGCCCACGGAGCAAAAAAAGCAGCCATTACCAAAATGGCTGCCAACAATGACAAATGTCCGCCCGCGCCCAGCCCTGCAATGTGGGACTCCACGGCACCCGCGCCAAAAATCAGGGCCGGAACATACAGCGGCAAGACCAGCAGACTCAACAACACACCGCCGCCGCGAACGCCCAACGTGAGTGCCGCCCCAATAGCGCCGATCAGCGACAGCAGTGGCGTGCCCAACAACAGCGCCAGCATCAGCACGCCTAGCGCACCCGTGTCCAGATCAAACTGAATGCCGAGCACAGGCGCCATCAGCACCAGGGGCAACCCGCTCACCAACCAATGTGCGACTATTTTCCCCAATACCAACAACACCAGCGGCGTTGGCGAAATAGCCATCTGTTCCAGCGTGCCATCGGCATGGTCCGCCGCAAACATCCGTTGCAGCCCGAGCATAGTAGCCAGCAGCGCACCCACCCAGAGCACACCGGGCGCAATCTTGCGTAACAACGCGGGCTCTGGGCCTATGCCCAGCGGAAACAGGCTGCTGACGATGACAAAGAAAAACAGCGCAGTCAGCACTTCGCTCTTGCGTCGCATGACCATCAACAGGTCTCGCCGAATGATGGCCAACATGGCGTTCATAACTGCACCACCCGTCCGCCGGGTATGGGCATGGTTTGGTGACTGGTCAGCACAGCCATGCCACCACCGGCTACATGCTCCGAAATCAGAACAGACAGCAATTCAACCGCCTTGACGTCCAGCGCGGTGAAGGGCTCGTCGAGTACCCACAATTTGGCTTTGCGAGTGGCCAGTCGCGCTAGCATAACGCGACGTTTCTGGCCGGCCGAAAGCACGCGCACGGGTAACTCTTCGCGACCCTTCAGCCCAAAACGATACAGTGCTTGCATGGCGTTTGACTCTTGCAGTTCAACACCGTCCATAGCGGCGGCAAAGGCCAAATTCTCCAAAGCGGTCAAATCTTCCTTCAACGCCCCATGGTGGCCAAAGAATAGAAGGTTTTGTCGATAGGTTGAATCAGTATCCCGAATGGGCTGGCCGCACCATCGGATTTCACCCTCAGCGGGCTGCGACAGACCTGCCAGCAAGCGCAACAGGCTGGTTTTCCCCGCTCCATTCTCGCCTCGCACGTGCAACCACTCGCCCGCATCGACCGAAAGATCGAGCCCAACGAACAGGCGCCGGTCACCGCGCACGCAAGTCAACCCATGTGCACTCAGCATGAAACGAAAATGGAAGTCAATTTAGATGGGGACGCTCTTACGATTAAAGTTGCGCCCTTTTCGGGTGATTCAAGAAAGTTGATTGTAATCAACTCGGATCCTTAAACCTGTTACCAATTGTCCCACCCAGCCTTTGCCGTCGATGTCCCTATATGGCTTGAGAAATGGGGCAGGCCTCTATAATCGCCCGTCATTTCAGCGGCCAGACGCAACAGACCACCCGAGGACACCATGAGCAACTCCAACCCCACACCGGCGCACGAAGAGGGCCACACCGGGCCGATCAAATCTCCCAAGCAATTGCTGGTAGCCTTGTTTTTCTCATTTGTCGTTCCTATCTCTGTCATTGTTAGTTTGGCGTACTTCGTTTCGTCGGCCAGTGGACCGCATCCCGGTTCAACAGACCTCGAACAGTCGGTGACGGCGCGTATCCAAAAGGTTGGAAGAGTCGAGTTCCGCGAGGCCAACCGCGATATGAAAACCGGACAACAAGTATTTGCGGCGCAGTGCACCGCTTGCCACACAGCTGGCGTAGCGGGTGCGCCCAAGTTTGGTGACGCCACCGCTTGGGGTCCGCGTATCAAGACAGGGTTTGAGGCATTGCTGAACTCAGCCCTGAAGGGAAAAAACGCGATGGGTCCTCAAGGAGGTGGCGATTTTGACAACTTTGAAATTGCCCGTGCGGTGGTCTACATGGCAAACGCCGGTGGCGCCAAATTTGCCGAACCGGTCAAAGCAGTAGCGCCGGCCAAGTAATTTGAACCGCGATATGAAGCCGGCTAGCCATGCCGGTTTTTTTGCGCGCCATTTTTATCGAATTGGCGCTCCAGCCCCGTCAACGCTGCGTGAACCGCTGCAGATTTAATAGCGTTATTCAGTTTGTGACGGGCTTAGTATGAAGTGGTAGCGTGGTGCAAGATCGCACCGCAGCACCGGGAGCAACTCCCAGATGCCGTCGTCCAGCGCCTGAGCGGCCAATCCAACGTCCAGTGTGTGGACCAGCCCCAAGCCCAGGGGGGTCTCCAAATAGAGCCAGCCATGTTCATCCATCAGGCATGCCAGGCACATGGTGCTGTGGCCTGTATGGGACTGCACACTGAAGTCGGACTGCACGCGCCACACCCAGGGCGTCACTTCCAATTCCACATAGACCCGCTGCGGACCGTTCTGAAAAAACCAGCGGCCCTGTTCGTCCGCCCCGTAGTTACGCTCAATGAATGCGATCAGCTTTTCGTGCTGCAATCGGGAGCCCTTGGCTGATGGTGGCCCACCGGCAAATGAACCCATGGCCTGCACCCGATCGTCACGCATATACCAGTTGCCTCGAGCGTCCAGCCCCAACCAGCCAAAGCAGTCGGGAACGTTGGGCCACTTGGCCATGGCTTGCCTAACAATGTCATCCATGGTGCGTATTCTGGGCGGAATCAACCTGCTGAATGAGCCATCCGCCCACCGCATCCGGCATGGAGCGCACGTGACCCGGAAGGCGCCCCTGCGGGAATCCGACGTGTCCTCCATGTGCGGGTTGCCAGAGTGTGACGTGAGCGCCGACCTCCGCGCGCGACGGCAGGCACCAGGCTGGCACAAACGGGTCATTGCAGGCGTTGACTACCAGCGCTGGAATGCGGATCTGTGCCAAGTGCGGCTTGGCCGAGGCCCGACTCCAGTAGTCTTCCGTATTCTTGAACCCGTGCAGGGGCGCAGTGAACACGTTATCAAATTCGTACAGGTCCCGGGCTCGCAACAAGGCTTCGCGGTCAAACAGGCCAGGGTGTTGCGCTAGTTTGCGCAGGGCCTTGGGCTTCATGGTTTTAAGAAACATGCGGGTGTAGACCATCCGGTTGAACCCTTTGCCTATCGTACGCCCGCCCGCGGCCAGGTCAATGGGCGAGCTGACAGCGGCAACCGCAGAAGTTGTCTGCCCGGCTTCTGCCCCCATCTCTTGTGCCCATCGCAGCAGCGCATTGCCACCCAACGAGATGCCTACCACCACGATGGGGCCCTTGTGCATCTGCCGAATGCTTTTCAACACCCAGCCTATTTCCTCAAAGTCACCCGAGTGGTAGGCCCGCGGCCCCAAATTGAGCTCCCCGCCACAACCGCGGAAATGCGGCACAGCATAGGCCAAACTATGCTCGCGCGCAAAGTCAGCGAAGGCCAGCGCATAGTGGCTGCCTGACGACCCCTCCAGCCCGTGAAACAGCACCAGCAGGGTGCGTTCCATCGGAACAGACGGTTGCATCGTTGACGTGGCGACGGTGCCCGACGAGCCCGTTGGATCGGTCAACCAGTCCACATCAAGAAAGTCTTTGTCCGGCGTGGTCCAGCGCTCGCGTCGGTAGACGGGTGCAGGGCCAAACACCTTGCGGGAGTAGAGCGCGGGCCAGATGGTTTGCAGGTTACCCCCCGGCAACCAGGCTGGCGCTACGTAATTCATAGCAAGAAGCGTTTCATTGGCAGGGGCTAGCGTGTCATCGGTCTCAATGCAGAACCTGAACAAATTGATTGATTTCTTGTGCCTCATCCTGAGATGCGGGGCTGGTGTGGTGCACAACCAGCCGCCAGCCTTGCGGTGTTTTATGGAATACGTTGGTTGCAAGAACATAGGCCTTTGCAGGGCCTTCGCTCGTCATCACATCGATGCGCTCGAGCACGCTATGCACCGCACTGGTTGACGTATCCACCCGGCGTATGGATTCAGGGCTCACATGAATGGAACCTTCATGGCCGAAAATCGCGTCAAACGCCGCACGGATAGCCGCCATTCCCACAATGCGCGGTCCGCCCGGGTGGATGCACACAATGTCATCTTCTTCACTCCAACATACCATCAGCCTTTCAATGTCAGCTGATTGAAGAGCCTCATAAAATGCAGCCTCCACCTCGTCCGGTGTTCCACTGAGGTTATTGGCTTGCTGGCGTGCTTTGGGCATAAGTGGTGGTTGGGCGTATTGATCTGCCATTTTGCCGGGTTTATTCGGGGGCATACTGACGCTTGAGTTAACTGGCCTGCGCCCCATGTATGCTTTGGTCCTGAAACTTGTTGGAGATCACGATGAAGAGTTTGATTTTGGCTTTGCTGTCAACCCTCGCACTGACAGGCTGCGGGTACAACGATTTCCAGCGATTGGACGAGCAAACTGCGTCCGCTTGGAGTGAAGTATTAAACCAGTACCAGCGCAGGGCTGATCTGGTCCCTAATATTGTGGCGACGGTCAAGGGCGAGGCCAGTTTTGAGCAGGACACCTTGACGAAGGTGGTCGAAGCGCGCGCAAAGGCCACGTCCATACAAGTAACACCGGAAACTTTGAATAACCCCGATGCATTTAAGAAATTTCAGGCTGCACAGGGAGAGCTTAGCGGTGCATTAAGCCGACTGATGGTAGTGAGCGAGCGCTACCCGGATTTGAAAGCCAATAAGGGTTTCAGTGATTTACGCGTGCAACTGGAGGGCACCGAGAACCGCATTACTGTGGCCCGCAACCGCTACATTCAGTCTGTGCAGGAATACAACGTGCTGGCGCGCAGCTTCCCGAGCAACCTGACAGCGATGGCCTTCAGCTACCAAGCCAAGCCTGCCTTTGCCGTGCAGAACGAAGCGGCTATTACTGCACCTCCGGTGGTGGACTTCAACAAGAAATAGGTTCTCGCCATGCTCGGCCGCTGGTTAACCGCGCTGTTTCTGTGTTTTGCCACGGTCAGCGGAAGCGCGCAGAGTTTGGTTCCGGTTCCCCATCTGACCAGTCATGTGGTTGACAGTGCCGCCCTGCTCAATGCTCAGCAGCGGCAGGCCTTGGAGAGCAAATTGACTGCACTGGAGTCAAGCAGTGGTTCGCAGGCAATCATTCTGACGGTCTTTACCACCCAACCCGAAGACATTGCCAGTTTCAGCAACCGCGTAGGCAATGTCTGGAAGATTGGCCGCAAAGGGATCGGCGACGGGTTGCTGATAGTCGTTTCCAAGGACGACCACAAACTGCGCGTCGAGGTTGCCAAATCTCTGGAGGGTGCAATTCCGGATCTTGCCGCAAAGCAGATCATCGACAGCGCCATATCGCCCCGTTTCAAGCAGGGTGACTATGCGGGTGGACTCGATGCAGGTGTGGACCAAATTGCCGCACTGGTCAAGGGAGAGGCCTTACCGACGCCTGCCAGGAGCAGTGCGGACCTGGCAGGGGTCAACAGTTTCGATTGGCAAAACCTGATCGTTTTTATTTTCTTTGGGGTCTTCGTTGTCGGCTCCATCATTCGCCGTGTGCTGGGTAACAAGCTAGGATCGATGGTCACCGGCAGCGCGGTGGGTTTACTGGTCAACGCGGTCACCGGCAGTGTCGTAATTGGGATGCTGTCAGGTTTTGCTGCGATGATCTTCGTTCTGGTTTCCAGCGTGGGAAATGCGTTCAGGGGCCTGGGCGGCGGAGGTGGAGTCGGAAGTGGCGGCGGCGACTGGAGTTCCGGCTCAGATGACGGAGGATTCAGTTCCGGTGGTGGTGGAGATTTTGGGGGCGGCGGTGCCTCGGGGGACTGGCGATGTTTGAAAGAGCGAAGCGTTTGATTCGGCACCGGTGCATGGAAGACAACCGTAGTCTGATCGATCACGGTATGCTGCAACGCCTCAAGCAATGCGTGTCCCGAAGTGAAACGCGACACAACGGCGAGATCCGGATCTGCATTGAGTCCGCTTTGCCCAATAGCTATTTGCTGCGCCCGGGAACGATGCGTGTCATCGCACGCCAACGCGCGCTATCGCAATTCGGCAAACTGCACGTCTGGGACACAGAGAACAACAACGGTGTTTTGATCTATCTGTTGCTGGCCGAACGAACGATCGAACTGGTCGCCGATCGGGGGCTCAACCACTTTGTTAGCCAGGAGGATTGGCAGACCATCGTTTACAGCCTGGGAGAAGCGCTTCGTGATAACCGACTGGAAGACGGCCTCACCCAGGCGATTGAGGCCGTGACCGCGGTGATGGTTCAGTATTTCCCCCAGACACCGGGTGCGGTCCGTCCAAACGAATTGCCGGACCAACCCATCTTATCTTGACTACCCATTTCAAATTGCCGAGTCCCAATTAAGAAAGCCGCCCTGAGGCGGCTTTCTTCAAAATCGACAAGCGGCCTATTTCTTCTGGCGGTACTTGCGAAGTGCCGCGATCTGGGCAGCCATGATGGCGAGTTCAGACGTTGCACGGGCCATGTCAATTTCACTCTTGGCATTCTTGAGCGCTTCTTCAGCTGCGGCCTTGGCTTCGTTGGCTTTTTCATCGTCCAGGTCTTTGCCGCGGATCGCAGTGTCGGACATGACGGTGACACAGTTGGGTTGCACTTCCAAAATGCCGCCAGCCACAAAGACGAACTCTTCGGTGCCGTCAGCTTTCTCGATGCGCACCGAACCGGCCTTGATGCGGGTGATCAGGGGCGTGTGGCGTGGGTAAATGCCAAGTTCACCGGCTTCACCGGGCAGGGCAACAAACTTGGCCTCGCCTGAGAAGATGGACTCTTCAGCACTGACAACATCAACGTGGATGGTGTTCATACAATTCCTAATCTGTTGGGGACAGAGCTAAAGATCTGTCCCGCAAAGTCATCAAATCTTCTTTGCTTTTTCGAACGCTTCGTCGATGGTGCCGACCATGTAGAAGGCCTGCTCGGGCAGGTGATCACACTCGCCATTCACAATCATCTTGAACCCGCGAATGGTCTCAGCCAGGGTAACGTACTTACCAGGGGATCCGGTAAACACCTCAGCCACGTGGAAAGGCTGACTCAGGAAACGCTGGATCTTGCGGGCGCGTGCCACTGCCAGTTTGTCTTCCGGGGCCAGGTCATCCATGCCCATGATGGCGATAATGTCGCGCAGTTCGCGGTAACGCTGTAGTGTGCCCTGCACGGCACGGGCGGTGTTGTAATGGTCTTCACCCACCACCAGCGGATCCAGCTGACGGCTGGTAGAGTCCAGCGGGTCCACCGCAGGGTAGATACCCAGCGACGCGATGTCACGGGACAGCACCACGGTGGAATCCAAGTGGGCAAACGTGGTTGCAGGCGACGGGTCGGTCAAGTCATCCGCTGGCACGTAAACGGCCTGGATGGAAGTGATGGAGCCCACCTTGGTGGAGGTAATACGCTCTTGCAGACGGCCCATTTCTTCGGCCAACGTAGGCTGGTAACCCACGGCGGAAGGCATACGACCCAGCAGCGCGGACACTTCGGTACCGGCCAGTGTGTAGCGGTAGATGTTGTCCACGAAGAACAGAACGTCCTTGCCTTCGTCACGGAAGGATTCCGCAATGGTCAGACCGGTCAGCGCAACGCGCAGACGGTTGCCTGGGGGCTCATTCATCTGGCCGTACACCATCGCCACTTTGGACTCGGGCAGGTTCTCCAGATTCACAACGCCGGAATCGGCCATCTCGTGGTAGAAGTCGTTACCTTCACGGGTACGCTCACCCACACCAGCGAACACGGACAGACCGCTGTGCGCCTTGGCGATGTTGTTGATCAGCTCCATCATGTTCACGGTCTTGCCCACGCCAGCACCACCGAACAGACCGACCTTGCCGCCCTTTGCGAACGGGCACACCAGGTCAATCACCTTGATGCCGGTTTCCAGCAGTTCCTGCGATGGACTCAGCTCGTCGTAGGCCGGGGCCTTGCGGTGAATCGACATAGTCAACTCAGCATTGACGGGACCACGCTCATCGATGGGCGTACCCAGCACGTCCATGATGCGGCCCAATGTGGCCGTACCCACGGGCACCATGATGGATTTGGCCGTATTCTTGACGATCATGCCGCGGCGCAGGCCGTCGGATGAACCCAGGGCAATCGTACGCACAATGCCGTCGCCGAGCTGTTGCTGCACTTCGAGCGTCAGGGCAGAGCCGTCCATCTTGAGCGCGTCATAGATTTTGGGCATCCGGTCGCGTGGGAACTCTACGTCCACCACAGCACCAATACACTGAACAATTTTCCCCTGAACGCCTGCGTTCACATTTGCTTGAGCCATTACGTTTGCTCCAAAAATAAATTCAATTAAACCGCTGCACGTGACCGTAAGGTCACACTGCTGCTGCGCCTGCCACAATTTCCGAAAGTTCTTTCGTAATTGCCGCCTGCCGCGTTTTGTTGTAGACCAGCTTGAGCTCGGCAATCACATTGCCAGCGTTGTCGGTCGCTGCCTTCATGGCCACCATGCGGGCCGCATGTTCTGAGGCCATGTTCTCGGCAACCGCCTGGAACACCATCGCTTCTGCATAACGCACCAGCAACTCGTCAATGACGGTCTGCGCATCGGGCTCGTAGATGTAGTCCCAGCTTGGTTGTGCGCCGCTGGCCTTTGCTTCGCTCGCCATTTTCTCAGACGACAAAGGCAAGAGTTGCTCGATCACGGGATCTTGCTTCATGGTGCTGACAAACTTGTTGTAGCAGACATAGACCGCGCTGACCTCACCCTTGACATAGGCGTCAAGCAAAACCTTGACCGGACCGATGAGCTTTTCAAGGTGCGGCTTGTCACCCAGATGGGTGACATGCGAAACCACCTTGGCGCCGATACGTCCGAGGAAACCAAGGCCCTTGCTGCCGATCGCCACGGTCAGAGGCGATTTGCCTGCAGACTGCACTTCACGCAACTTCAGAGTTACCGCGCGAAACAGGTTGGTATTCAAACCACCGCACAAACCCTTATCCGTTGTAACCACAATAAAACCCACCGACTTGGCGTCGGCGTTGGTTTTCATGAAGGCGTGAACGTACTCGGGATTTGCTTTCCCGAGGTTGGTGGCGATATTGCGGACCTTTTCGCTGTAAGGACGGGCGGCGCGCATGCGCTCTTGCGCCTTGCGCATCTTGGACACGGAAATCATTTCCATGGCCTTGGTGATCTTCTTGGTGTTTTCCACCGATTTGATCTTGGTGCGTAGTTCCTTGCC
>JBAWYQ010000095.1:0-15451 GCA_037143475.1 Burkholderiales bacterium
GTTAGACACTCCTGAAGCTTGACGATAGATACCGTCTTGCTATCGTTCGAGAGTTGTCTGATCCAGTTAGCCTCCCTTTCTTGAATCGAGGACAAAAAAGTTCTCGCACCGATGCCCTTTCCAGACATATGGGCGAAGATGTCGAAACCTGACTCCAAAAAACCCTGCAACGAACCCATGCCCATGGCAGTTGCTGGTCTGCGCATCATTCTCAGCATCATTCTTAGTCCTGGGACACGTGTTAGACGGTCAAGTTCGAAGCCGATATGGAGGACCATTTGCAGTTGTTCGTTTCTCTCTATTTCTTTGTCGACTGACTTCCAGCATTCGACATAGCGTGCGGTGTCCTCTAACGGTGGAGTTGTTGAGCCTGTATCGATCCAGGCTTCTGCCATCTGGCGGTCCAACTCCTCGGTCAGGACATGCAACTTTGCCAGCGACACCGCTGTCGCGATTACCTGCTGCGGAAATAGCTTTTGCAGTCCGCCTGCGATCCGTGCGAACTGCGCATCGCGCAGTGAGTAATCCTTATCACTGTACAAGTCCTCGAGAAAAAATCCGGTGGCGGGCCCATATTCCTGTGACGCTAAGAGGTCTGAGTAGGTTCCTGCGAAGCGGCGAGCTTGAAATGACTTGATGCTGGAAGTTGCGACTTGTAGATTCGGGTTTGAGTTGGCATCAACTCTGATCCTTTCCACCCTTGCGACAGCTTCTCTAATGGTTTGTGCTGCATCCATATTTTGGGAAGTCTATCTAAGACGAGGAGTAGAGCATTGGCGCATCTCTCTAAAACGGCGACGGAAGTTGTTGGAAATAGACACAGTAGAGCTGCGAAAACCACTTTGAGGTGACGGAACTAGGGGAAAACCCGTATATTCACATCATGATCGAAACAACCAATCTAATGAAAGCCTCTCTGGAGGCAGGGCGTGAATTCTTGCGCCCTCCACATGATGCTCTTGTTTGCGGTGAAAACGATGCTGCCTGTGTGCGTCCGCCACCTTACCTTATTCCAATCCGATCATTGGGCATCAACCATCGGGAGCGGATTGCAACACATCTACTGTCGCTGGGTCCACATGATCGATACCTGCGCTTTGGCTATATTGCGCAGGATGAGCAGATTCGGCGCTATGTCGATGGCCTGGATTTCGAGCGGGATGAAATCTTTGGCATTTACAACCGGAAGCTTGAGCTTATTGCAGTGGCTCACCTGGCTTACGCTGGGAGTAAGGACTACGAATCATGCGCTGAATTCGGTGTGTCCGTCGTAGAGTCAGCTCGAGGGCGTGGTTACGGAGCGCGCCTGTTTGACCGGGCTGCAATGCATGCGGCCAACGACGGTGTAAGTCTGATGTTTATTCACGCACTTAGCGAAAATGATGCAATGTTAAAGATCGCTCGCAAGGCCGGAGCACTGATTCAGCGCGAGGGTACCGAGAGTGAGGCCTACTTGCAGTTGCCACCATCTACCCTTGACAGTCGAATGACGGAAATGGTGGAAGAAACGGTTGCACTGACCGACTACAGGATCAAAGTGCAAGCCAAACAGTTCTGGAGCTTTCTTGCTGAGGTTCAGGCCGTCCGTCGTGGCTCATTGGCTTCTCCTAGTCGCAAACAACTATAGGTCTACGCGCAGTTCGTAGGTGTCACACAAATCCGCTATCCTTGAGGGTCCGAAACAACGGCAGATTCTGCCACCACGTCAGTGTCAGACCCACATCCCGCGCGCTTGGCCGATAAGGAAGACAAGCGTACATTCTTGCGCAAGCTAGCTGAGTTCATTCATCCTGGACCCGATTCGACTGCTGAACTGATAGAAACACTCGCAGAAGCAGAAGACAACAAGATCATTGGGGCGGAGTCACGCGCGATGCTCGAAGGGGTCATCCGAATGGCCGACATGACCGCGGGTGACGTGATGGTCGCGGCAACGCGAATGGACCTGATCAATATCCAGGCCTCGATGGATTCGTTGATTCACACGGTCATTGACACGGCGCATTCGCGTTTCCCGGTTTACGAAGGGGAACGCGAAAATGTCATCGGCATCCTCATGGCCAAGGACCTGCTTAAGTTGCAAAGGGCACCTGAACTCAACATTCGCGCGCTGCTTCGTCCGGCGGTATTTGTCCCGGAAACTAAAGGGCTTAACGATCTGCTGCGTGATTTCAGGGGAAATCGCAACCATCTTGCAATCGTGATTGATGAATTTGGCAGAGTGGCGGGACTGATCACAATTGAAGACGTGTTGGAGCAAATCGTAGGCGAGATCGAAGACGAATTTGACATCGCTGAAGACGAGGGGGACATTTTTGCACTGGCAGACCGTAGCTACCGCGTGAGTGGTGACACCCCTATCGAACGGGTTAATGACGCGTTTTCCGTAACACTGGCAGGTCTGGACCCTGAGGATCAGTTCGACACCATTGGCGGCCTGATTGCCCATGAAATGGCACATGTACCCAAGCGCGGGGAGCGTTACACGCTGGGTGGGTTGGATTTCCTGGTACTGCATACCAAAGGCGGAGCGGTCAAGTGGTTTAAAGTCTCGCCAACGGCGGTTTCGGTGCGCTAGTCATATGCCTGGATTGGAACTGCGGCATCGTATCGCAGACAATCTGACGATTCAATTAGCTATTGTTTTCATAGCTGCATGCGCCCATTCCACGGGGGCTGCATGGCCATTTGACTCTGTTTTTTCAGCTGGATTGCCCCTGTGGTGGGTGCAATGCCTGGCCATGGGTGCTCTCGTCGTTGTGCTGAACAACTGCAGGACTTGGCGCCAGGCAGCGGGGCTGGGATGGCTGTTTGCAACGACTTGGCTGTGTGGAACATTCTGGTGGCTTTTCATCTCCATGCACACCTATGCGGGATTGAATGCTCTCTTGACGACAGTGGCCATCGTCGCACTTGCAATGGCGCTGGGGAGCTATTACGCATTGGCTTGCGGTGTCTTTTGGCGCTTGCGAGGAAGAAGCCCTGCGGTGGCCAGCCTGCTGTTCGCCGCACTGTGGACCATGGCAGAAATGGCGCGGGGCACATGGCTCACTGGCTTCGGTTGGGGTGCCGTGGGCTACTCCCATGCGGACGGACCCCTGGCCGCGTACATCCCGTGGGTTGGATCTTACGGGGTTGGCGCGCTCGCAGCTTGGTTGGCAGCCGCTACTAGTTTTGCCGTGCAGGGAAATGTAATGCTGCGGATTGCCATCGTCGCTGTTGTAAGCGTTGGTTTGTTGGCCCCGAACCTGCGTGAGGCATGGTCCTCATCCGCCGGAAAGCTCTCGGTCACGCTATTGCAGGGCAATATCCCACAGGATGAGAAGTTCCAGTCGGGCTCGGGTGTGCCGTTGGCACTGCAGTGGTACGGTGAACAACTTGCGCACAGCAATACCGATCTGGTCGTAGCACCGGAAACGGCTATTCCCCTCTTGCCGCAGGATTTGCCAGCGGACTATTGGAGTGCTTTGAAGGACCGCTTTGCGACTGGTGCGCAGGCCGCGCTGGTGGGGCTCCCAATGGGGAATTTTGCACAGGGCTATACCAACTCCGTACTGGCATTTGTGCCCCAGCATCCGGATGTTGGGCAGTACGACAAGCACCATCTGGTCCCCTTCGGCGAATTCATTCCACCCCTATTCAAGTGGTTTACCCGGATGATGAACATTCCTCTGGGTGACTTCAACCGTGGCACCGTCGGGCAAGCGTCGTTCGAGTGGATGGAGCAACGCCTGGCGCCTAACATTTGCTATGAAGACCTGTTCGGCGAGGAACTTGGCGTGCGTTTCCTGGACGCAGCCCTGGCGCCTACGATATTTGTGAACGTCAGCAACATTGGCTGGTTTGGCGACAGCGTAGCCATCGATCAACATTTGCAAATCAGCCGCATGCGTGCGCTGGAGTTCGAGCGGCCCATGATCCGGGCGACCAATACCGGTGCTACCGTGGTCATTGACCATGCCGGGCATGTCACGCATTCCCTGCCGCGCATGACCCGGGGTGTGTTGGTCGCGAAGGTGGAAGGACGAACTGGTACCACGCCATTCGCCTGGTGGGTAGCGCGCTTCGGACTGTGGCCTCTATGGATTGCGGCGCTTGCTATTGTTTTCATAGCTGCCCGCGCACGGCGCATGGGGGCACGGTGACAATTTTGCCCCTGTAAAATGGGGCATGCTCACATTTCAACAAATCATTCTGAAGTTGCAGTCCTACTGGGCCGACCAGGGTTGCGCACTGCTACAGCCCTATGACATGGAAGTCGGTGCGGGCACCTCGCACACTGCCACCTTCTTGCGTGCCCTTGGCCCCGAACCCTGGAAGGCCGCCTATGTACAACCCAGTCGCCGTCCCAAAGATGGACGCTATGGGGAAAACCCAAACCGTTTGCAGCACTATTACCAATATCAGGTGGTCTTGAAGCCCGCACCCAGCAACATTCTGGAGCTGTATCTCGGTTCGCTGGAGGCCTTGGGTTTTGACTTGAGGAAGAATGATATTCGCTTTGTCGAAGACGACTGGGAGAACCCCACGCTGGGTGCATGGGGCCTGGGTTGGGAAGTCTGGCTCAACGGCATGGAAGTAACCCAGTTCACCTACTTTCAGCAGGTGGGCGGCATCGATTGCAAGCCCATCACAGGTGAAATCACCTACGGCCTGGAGCGTTTGGCCATGTACCTGCAGGGTGTCGACAACGTCTACAACCTGACCTGGACGGATGGACTCACCTACGGCGACGTCTACAAGCAAAACGAGGTCGAGCAATCCACCTACAACTTCGAACACAGCGACGCTGACTTTTTGTTCACTGCCTTTGCTGCGCACGAGAAGCAGGCGAAACATTTGATGGAACAGCAACTGGCGTTGCCCGCTTATGAGCAGGTGCTCAAGTGTGCGCACAGCTTCAACCTGCTGGACGCTCGTGGTGCCATCAGCGTGACAGAACGTGCTGCCTATATTGGCCGCATCCGCAATCTGGCGCGCGGTGTTGCGCAAAGCTATTTCGAGAGCCGCGAACGACTGGGCTTCCCCATGGCCCCGCGCGAGTGGGTGGAACAGATGACGACGAAGAAAGCCGCATGATGACGACCAAGAACCTTCTCGTTGAATTGTTTGTTGAAGAACTGCCGCCCAAGGTACTCAAAAAGTTGGGAGACGCCTTTGCCGGCCACTTGGCAGACCAGCTCCGATCGCTTGGCTTGATCAATGGCGACTCTGTAACGACGGCCTACGCATCACCACGCCGCCTGGCAGCCCACATCAGCCATGTCTGGCTGAAAGCGGCAGACAAAGCGGTGCAGCAAAAGCTCATGCCCGTTGCGGTCGGGCTGGATGCGGCGGGTAACGCAAGCCCTGCTTTGATCAAAAAGCTGCAGGCATTGGGTGCCGATGTGAGTAGCCCCGCAGCGGCGGTCGCTGCACTCAAGCGCGCCCCCGATGGCAAAGTCGAAGCACTTTTCTACGATAGCCTGGTGACCGGCGCCACGCTTGATATCGGCTTGCAAAAGGCGCTCGATGAAGCCATCGCCAAGCTACCCATTCCCAAGGTCATGAGCTACCAGTTGGAGCGCGACTGCGCATTGCCCGGCTGGAGCAGCGTGAACTTCGTGCGTCCCGCTCATGGCTTGGTGGCTTTGCATGGGAAAACCGTTGTGCCGGTCAAGGTACTGGGACTCACCGCCGGCCACACCACTCAAGGCCACCGCTTTGAGGCCGCACTTTCGCCAGTGATGATTCTGGATGCAGACAGCTACGCCGACACCTTGCGCAGCGATGGTGCCGTCATTGCCTCGTTTGCCGAGCGCAAGGCTGAAATTGCACGCCAGTTGGCTGCTGCTGCTGTCAAAGTAGGCGGGGGCTGCAAGCCCATCGAAGACGATGCGTTGCTGGACGAGGTTACCGCTCTGGTTGAGCGGCCCAACGTGCTGGTTTGCCAGTTTGAGAAAGAGTTTCTGGATGTGCCGCAGGAGTGTTTGATCCTGACCATGAAGGCCAACCAGAAATACTTCCCGCTGCTGGACGCGACCAACAAGCTGACCAACCAGTTTCTGGTGGTCAGCAACATCTCGCCCCAAGACACCAGTTTTGTGATCGGTGGCAATGAGCGCGTGGTGCGCCCACGTCTGGCTGATGCCAAGTTCTTCTTTGACCAGGACCGCAAGAAGACGCTGGCCTCCCGCGTCGACGGACTGACCAAAGTGGTTTACCACAACAAATTGGGGACGCAGGGCGCGCGCGCGCAGCGCGTAGCAGATATTGCCGCACTCATCGTGGAGCAACTGCGCAAAGCCACGGTGCCCTATACCGTGCAGGCCAAAGACGAGCTGGATGTGCTGGCCAGTAAAGTTAGCCAGGCCGCGCTGCTGTCCAAGACGGACTTGCTGACCGACATGGTGGGCGAATTCCCCGAGTTGCAAGGCATCATGGGGGGCTACTATGCGCGCCACGACGGTCTTCGCGACGGTGTGGCCATTGCGATTGAAGACCACTACAAGCCCCGCTTTGCGGGTGATGCCTTGCCGCGCAACCATACTGGTAGCGTAGTCGCACTGGCCGACAAGCTCGAAACCCTGGTCGGTATGTTTGGCATCGGCAATCTGCCAACGGGTGACAAGGACCCCTTTGCGCTGCGACGCCATGCGCTGGGTGTCATTCGCATTTTGATGGAAGCTGATTTTTCCTTGAATTTGGACACTTTGTTAGGCAATGCGGCCAAGGCGTTTGGCTCCATGCTGGAGCTGTGGCCCGACAAAGAACAAGCCGACTTTGGTGCAAACCAGGTCAAGTTGCAGGACTTTATCTATGACCGCCTGGCAGGTTCCCTGCGCGAGCAGGGGTATAGCGCACAGGAGGTTGACGCCGTTTTGGCCTTGCGCCCGCAGCGCCTGGGCGATGTGCCCAAGCGCATGGCCGCTGTCCGGGCCTTTGCAGCATTGCCCGAGGCCCCGGCGCTGGCCGCTGCCAACAAGCGCATTAGCAACATCCTGAAAAAGGCGCCAGAAGTGGATGCCCATGTGAGCGAAATTCTGTTGCAGGAGCCAGCCGAGAAAGCCCTTTTTGCGGCCATGAAAGTCGTGGCACCCAAGGCGCAGGGCCAGCTGGACGTTGGTGACTACACCGCATCGTTGCAAACACTCGCTGCATTGCGTGCGCCGGTTGACGCCTTCTTTGACGGCGTCATGGTCAATGCTGAAGCGTTGGATTTGCGCCTGAACCGCCAGGGCCTGCTCAAAACCCTGCACGAAGCGATGAACCGTGTAGCCGATTTGTCACGTTTGGCCACTTGATATGAAACTCGTCATCCTCGATCGCGATGGAACCATCAACGAAGACAGCGCTGACTACGTCAAGTCTCCATCAGAGTGGCAGCCCCTGCCGGGTGCGCTGGAGGCCATTGCGCGCCTGAACCACGCCGGTTGGCATGTTGTTGTGGCCACCAATCAGTCGGGGTTGGGTCGGGGGCTGTTTGATGTCGCGTCGCTCAATGCCATGCACGCAAAAATGCACAGCATGCTTGCGGCCGTTGGCGGCCGGGTGGATGCCATTTTTTATTGCCCCCACGCACCAGATGAGGCGTGTCGTTGCCGAAAGCCGGAACCCGGACTGTTCGAACAGATCGGCGAACGCTACGGCCTGGAGTTGCGGGGCGTCCCGGCGGTGGGCGACTCGCCGCGCGATCTGATTGCCGGGGTGGCCGCCGGCTGTGATCCACATCTTGTGCTGACTGGCAAGGCCGCCGCGTTGCGCGGTCGCAACCTGCCGGAAGGCTATCCGGCGAACACCGTGGTTCACCAGGATCTGGTTGCGTTTGCGGAGTATTTGGTTGGGCAGGATCAGCGAGCTTCGCAATAATTTGCCTCAGAGTGCTATTTTAATAATAGCGTTGTGCTGAATAAATACGAGGGCTAAAGGCCTTTTCTCTCATTATGTCTTTCGTTCGTTCCGTTCTGCACATGGTGTGGATGGCACTCACTGTCGTGCCCTACACGCTAGCCATTGTGCTAGGTGCACTGTTTGGGATGGGACGTGCGCGCCGCTATCAGATTGCATCCACCTGGTTGGGTTTGAGTAGTTTGTCGGGTGCCCGTGTGCTACTGGGCATCGAGACGCGCATCACCGGTATGGAGAATCTGCCGGTGGGCGCAGTCACACCCGCTGTGCTGCTGGTCAAACACCAGTCCACTTTTGAGACCTTTGTGATGCCGGCCATCATGCCGCACCCGCTGGCTTATGTGTTCAAGAAGGAACTGCTGTATGTGCCCTTCTTCGGTTGGTCCATTGGCCTCCTGGACATGATCCACATCGATCGCAGTCTGCGCGCACAGTCCTTCAAGAGGGTTGTCGCTCAGGGCAAAGAGCGATTGGCCCAAGGCATCTGGATCATTATGTTTCCCGAGGGTACGCGTGTTGAACGGGGGCAAAAGGGGGTGTACGAAACCAGTGGAACCCGTCTGGCTGTGCAAACGGGTGCGCCGGTTATCCCGATCGCTGTCACGTCAGCCAAGTGCTGGCCACGCAAGGCCTTCATCAAAACACCGGGCATTGTGGATATTTCAATTGGCAAGCCCATTCCCAGCGTAGGTCGTCACCACAAAGAACTGATGCAGGAAGTGGAGGACTGGATCGAAGCCGAAATGCGCCGTCTGGACCCCGAGGCTTACCGCTAGCAGTACAACAGCGCATTGAGAAGCCCGTGCGAGCATTTTTCCAATACACGCTTGATCTATTTGGGTCTCTAGCCCCCGTTGAATCGGCGCCAGTAGCTACTGAAACCGTAGCAACAATTGCACCCGGTGTGACCCACGCTTTGGCCCAGCCACTGCATCAGACTATTGCACCGGCCACGTTTTCGCACCCGCGCGCAAACCGCGAGTTGCGCCTGGGCGATGCGGTGGTGGCTTATCTCTTCGAGCGCGCCAAACGGCGCACCATTGGCTTTGTTGTTGGACCGGATGGTCTGGTGGTTCGAGCGCCCAAGTGGACTCCGGTCTTCGAAGTTGAGGCGGCATTGCGCGAAAAATCACAGTGGATCACGCGCAAGCTGAATGAATCGCGCGAACGTCAGACGCGCCAGTTTGAGGCGCGTATCGAATGGAGCGATGGCGTGGTGATCCCGCTTTTTGGTGAACCGTTGCGCGTGGTGCTGGACCCCGGTCACCGCTTTGGCACGGTGGGTGGGTGCCTTGAAGATGGGGTCGACAACGACGCGGTGCGCGTGTTGCGCGTGGGCCTGCCCTCCAGCGCGACGCCCGAGCAGCTTCGCGACGCCGTGCAAGCCTGGCTGATGCGCCATGCAAGGGAGCACTTCAGGCATCGTCTGGATCATTTTGCACCGCTGCTGCAGGTGCAGTGGCACAAGCTTAGTCTAAGTTCGGCGGGCACCCGCTGGGGAAGTGCCCGCATTGACGGCTCCATCCGGCTGAACTGGCGCTTGATCCATTTTCGACCGGCGGTCATTGACTATGTGGTGGCCCATGAACTGAGCCATCTGCGGGTCATGGACCACAGTGCGCGGTTTTGGGATACGGTACGCAGCGTGGTGCCCGATTATTCCGAACTGCGAGGGCAGCTGAAGGACGACGGCATTCCGAAGTGGTAGCGTGTTTTCCGTAGTGCCACGTATCCCGCTCCCGGGTTGCACCGCTGAAAATTGGGTCGCGTGAGAGCCGGTTTGCGGTCTATAACCCGTGCCTGGTTCACGGCAGATTTTCGGTTCAATTCAGCCGGTTTTCGAGTTGCCAGGAATCTGGCTAATTCGAAGTAGTGCTTCGTAAAAACCGGTATATGCCATGCGCATCGAGCGTGCGCTGCACCTTGCCCGCAAACCACAGGGCATGCAGGTGGGCAATGGACTCGCCCATTGCAAAGGTGGTCTGGTGCATATCCATGTCGCGGCTGAATAACACGGGCAGGATGTCTGCGGCACTACAGGCCCTCTCGGAGCAGGCTTGCATCACCTCGCTCAAGCGGTCTCTGTGGTGATTGTGCAGTTGCTCGATGCGGGTGTGCATGCCGGTAAATGGCTTGCCGTGCGAGGGCAGCACGAGCGTGTCCACGGGCAATGCACGAAATTTGTCAATGGAATCCAGGAACAGTGCCAGCGCGTTGGATTCGGGCTCCTGCTCATAGACACTCACGTTGGTGGAAATGCGCGGCAGCATCATGTCACCGCCAATCAAAATATTCAGCGTTTGGCAGTAAAACGCGATGTGTTCTGGCGCATGGCCATAGCCACTGATGCACTTCCATGAGTGATCGCCAATAACCAGCACATCTCCGTCCATCATGCGCCGGTACTGGGGCGGAACGGAAGGCACTAGCGACGGAAAATACCCGGTACGCGCCTTGATGGCCGCCATCGCCTCGGGGCTGTTGAGTCCGTGCGACGCAAAAAATTCGGCTGCCCGGTCGCCACCAAACCCTGTGGGGCCCAAACAACCCATGCGCGCCACGTGGTAGTCGGTTGCGCTGATCCACAACCGAACATTCCAGCGCTCACACAGCCAGTGCGCCAGTCCAATGTGATCGGGGTGCATGTGCGTCACGATCACCCGCAATATGGGCAGGCTTTCGAGTTCGTTGGCAAAAATGCTTTCCCACTGCGCTTTGGCCTCGTCGCGGTAAATGCAACAGTCAACGACGCTCCATCCCTCTACACCGTCGATGCGGTCACGCAGCAGCCACAGGTTGATGTGGTTCAGTGCAAAGGGCAGTGACATCCGAATCCACTTCACACCCGGCGCCACTTCCAGCGTTCCGCCCGTGGGCGCCAGGGATTCGCCCAGTGGGTAATGGAGTTGCATTTCCAGATCATTCATGGGCGATTCTTTTTATTACATAATTGACGTTTACGTAAACGTCAACAAAACGGGCATTCTAGGCGGCTGCATTCAGTTGCACTGTCTCCCTTGTTCGCACCATCTTCATGAGTATCACCTACAGCATCGGCGATCTGGCACGCGAGTTTGACCTGACCACCCGCGCCATCCGGTTTTACGAAGATCTGGGGCTGCTGGAGCCGCAACGCTGCGGGCCCGGCGGGCGCAGTCGCGTTTACAGCGGGCGCGACCGCACACGATTGAAGCTCACATTGCGGGCCAAACGCCTGGGCCTCTCCTTGACGGAGGCCAAGGAAATTATCGAAATGTATGACAGCCCGCGCGACACCGGGGCGCAGCTGATGAAGTTTCTGGATGTGCTGGCCTTGCACCGCAAACAGTTGGAGTCGCAGATGACCGACCTGCAGGCTAATCTGGACGAGCTCAAGACCCACGAAAAAGAAGCCCGCGCGCTGTTGGCCAAGTCTCTAAAAACTGCCAAGCCGACCAAGGCCTGACGCCAACCAAATCATTTACACAACTCAAGGAGAAATTGATGAACAACCTGCCAGGACTGAATTTTCAACTCGGCGAAGACATTGACGCCCTGCGCGACGCGGTGCGTGATTTTGCCCAAGCCGAAATTGCCCCCCGCGCGGCCGAGATTGATAAAGCCGACCAGTTTCCCATGGACCTCTGGCGCAAGATGGGCGACCTGGGCGTGCTGGGCATCACTGTCGGCGAGGAATACGGCGGCGCCAACATGGGCTATCTGGCCCACATGATTGCCATGGAAGAAATTTCCCGCGCCAGCGCCTCGGTGGGCCTGAGCTACGGCGCGCACAGCAACCTGTGCGTGAACCAGATCAAGCGCAACGGCACCGACGCCCAGCGCGCCAAATACCTGCCCAAGCTGATCAGCGGCGAGCATGTGGGGGCTTTAGCCATGAGTGAGCCCGGCGCCGGCTCAGACGTGCTGAGCATGAAACTCAAAGCCGAGGACAAGGGCGGCTACTATCTGCTCAACGGCAACAAGATGTGGATCACCAATGGCCCGGACGCCGACACGCTGGTGGTCTACGCCAAGAGCGAACCCGAGTTGGGTGCGCGCGGCGTAACGGCTTTCCTCATCGAAAAGGGCATGCCCGGTTTCAGCATTGCCCAAAAGCTCGACAAGCTGGGTATGCGCGGCAGCCATACCGGGGAGCTGGTTTTTAACAATGTTGAAGTGCCGTTGGCCAACGTACTGGGTCAGCTCAACGGTGGCGCCAAGGTGCTGATGAGCGGGCTGGACTACGAGCGTGCCGTGCTGACGGGCGGACCGCTGGGCATCATGCAGTCCGTCATGGACAACGTCATTCCCTACATTCACGACCGCAAGCAGTTTGGCCAAAGCATCGGCGAATTCCAGCTCATCCAGGGCAAGGTCGCCGACATGTACACCGTGCTGCAAGCCGGGCGTTCCTTCGCCTACACCGTGGCCAAGAACCTCGACCTGCTGGGTGTGGAGCACGTGCGCCAGGTGCGCAAGGATTGCGCGTCCGTCATTCTGTGGACGGCAGAGAAAGCCACCTGGATGGCGGGCGAGGGCGTGCAGATTTTTGGTGGTAACGGCTACATCAACGAATACCCGCTGGGCCGCCTTTGGCGGGATGCCAAGCTGTATGAAATTGGCGCGGGCACCAGCGAAATTCGCCGCATGCTGATTGGTCGCGAGCTGTTCGCAGAGACCATGTAGGCGGTTTTAGCGCACTGGCGGCAAGATCTTGTTGTGGGACTGCGCGTGGCTTGCCGTTTGGTAGGCGGCCAGCAGTTGTTGATTCAGTTGCTCCGCCTGCGCTGCCGACAGCCCTGGGGACTGTCCCAGCGGCCGGTCCAGGTTGTGGGATACCCAGCCTGTGCTGCTGATCCAGTCCAGTTCAGTGCCACGCACCCCCAGGCTGCCGCGAGCGTCCATGCGGCTGTCGTCCATCAGTGATCTTCCCATGCCGGCATAGGGCGTTTGCCAGCCGCACAAATCGATCAGGGTAGGCAGAATGTCGAACTGACTGCCAATGCGGGGATCCATGCCCGGTTTAATGCCGGGGCCAACCAGTAATAGCGGGATGTTGTACAGGTTGGGAATGTCACTGGTGTTGTCCACAAACTCGTCCGCATGGTCAGCCACCAGAACAAAAATAGTGTTGTCGTAGTACCCAGCTTGCTTGGCCGCGGCGACAAATTGGCCGAGGGCCCAGTCCGCGTAATACAGCGAGTTCAGGTACAGGTCTTTGTATCGCAGGCCCTTGGAACTTTTGAAACGTTCATCGGGTACCAGCCAGGGCGTGTGGGTGCTGGATGTGAATACAAAACCCAGAAACGGTTTGCGTGCGGCCGCAAACAGTTGGTGTGCGGCCTGGAAAGTATTGTGGTCCCAGGTACCCCACGTCGCTGCGGGCTTTGGCATCTCGTGCAGATTGGCAATGTCTTCTGCGCCACGGTAGGTGCCGAATCCGGAGCGTGCTGATATCGCGTCAAACCGGAGTGACCCACGCTCGCTACTTTGCAGGAAGTACGTTTCGTAGCCTTGCGAGCGCGCCAGTTCCCCCATGAAGCTCTGGCGGTTTTGCTCGATTCCCTCGCCCAGAAATGGCATGCCCGGAAAGGTGGGCTGACTGGCCAGAATGGCCTCAGCCCCCTGGATCGAGCGTTGGCCATTCGCATAGAAACGACTGTACAGCCGCCCGGTGCGCGCCAATGTGTCGAAGTTGGGCGTCGCACCCAGCGGCGTCTCATGTTTTGGCAATCGCAGCGCATCAATATGCTGTGCGCCCCAGCTCTCAAGCATCAGCACGACGACGTTTGGCTTGTTACTGTGGGGTGCGGGCATGTCGCTTCGGTAGAGCGGATAGTCCGCATCACGAAAAAACGTGCTGTTGCCTGCCAGCATGGTCTGCGTGAGTGCGTGCGCTTTTGCCGCTGGCATGAACTCTCGCAGGGCAGGCGGGTCTTCCAGAAATGCGCGGGACATGGCAAAGGCACCGTTCAGCGCCAAATAGCCTTGTGCCGGTGTATTGGAGAAAAAGGCCTCGCCCACGCTGATCGGTTTGCCATCAATCCCGCCACGGGCCACCACCAGCATGCCAAAAAACAAAACGGGCAGGGCCATCAAACGCAGCCAGGGCGACCGGGGGGGGGATGGCAATGCGGTAAAAACTTTGTGCCAGATCCATGCCAGCGCCACTGCACCCACGGAAAACACCGCCAGCGCAAGACCATATTGGCGCAGTGCCACGCCCACCATGGACGCCATGTCGTTGGCCAGGATATTGATTTCTGACCCCACATGACGATGCACATTGCCGAAGTAGATGGCGTCGCCCACCATCATGAAAATAAAGACAAGCAGCGTCAGGTAGATGATCCATTGCCAGGCACGCTGCCAGTAACGGTGGTGGCTCCAGCCAAAGGGCAGCAAGATGAAAATCAGGGGCAGCCCGATCATGACGATGGCCATGGACACGTCAAAGCGCAGTCCTACTAGAAACGCGCTCAAGATCTGGGAGCCGCTCAGGATCTGAAAATCTGCGGGGTAGGCCGAATACAGCCCCAGCCGAGCAACAGTAGCGGGCAACATAAACAGTACCAGCATCAGCAAGGCGCGCCCAAAGGGGCCTGCAACCCCGCTAGGTTTGTGGGAAAAGAGGGTGTTTGGTAAGGTGGGCATGGTAAAAACAGATAGCCCATGAGTCTACCGACCTTCTGGGCGAAGGGTGCTGGCCGCTACAGTGCTACCGCCGGACTCCATTGCTACCACACACCCCATACCGCAAAGAATACATGTCAGAAAAACTAAGCGACCTTTTTGCCCACAACCGCGCATGGGCTGCCGCCATGGAGGCCGAGCGCCCCGGCTTCTTCACCAATCTCAAGGCCCAGCAAAAACCCCGCTATATGTGGATCGGCTGCTCCGACAGTCGAGTGCCCGCCAACCAGATAACAGGGTTGGAGCCGGGGGAAGTGTTTGTGCACCGCAATGTAGCCAACGTCGTGGTGCATTCGGACCTGAACGCCCTGTCCACCATCCAGTTTGCGGTCGAGCGCCTCAAGGTGGCGCATGTCATGGTCGTTGGCCACTACGGCTGCTCGGGCGTGCAAGCCGCGCTGGAGGGCGCGCGCATCGGCCTGGCAGACAACTGGCTGCGCCACATTCAGGACGTGCGCGACCGCCATCGCAATGTGCTGGAACTGTTGCCCGAGCATGGCCGCGCAGACGCACTGTGTGAGTTGAATGTCATCGAGCAAGTGGTCAACGTGGCACAAACCACAGTAATGCAGGATGCTTGGGCTCGGGGCCAGGAGGTCACGCTACACGGCTGGGTTTATGGTGTGCATGATGGGCTGCTGCAAGACCTGCACATGACGGTAGCCGGTGTGGACAATCTGGACGCTCTTTACCGCCAGGCCTTGTCGGGCGTGCGTTTGATGCCACGGCACGAGGCTTTATTGTAAAAAGAGGCTATAGACCCCGTGGAATAAGCGCAAGCAGCTATCAATAATGTAGCGTCTATGTTTTCAGACCGACCCGATTTCCCGGTTGCCTATGACGTTGCCATCAAAGACTTGCTTCAGCAGTTGAAAGCCCGCCAGACCGAATG
>JBAWYQ010000096.1:0-15440 GCA_037143475.1 Burkholderiales bacterium
TCCTTGTGGCGCTGGGCAAGGATTTGCAGGTCCAGCGTCAGCACCAGTGCGGAGCACTTGGCCGCGCGGGCACGCTCGATCAGGCGCTCGATAAAGGCTCGGTCGCGCATGACGTAGAGCTGGAACCAGAACGGCTGCGTGGTATTCGCCGCCACATCTTCAATCGAGCAGATGCTCATGGTCGAGAGCGTGAACGGCACACCGAATTTTTGGGCTGCTCGCGCTGCCAGGATTTCACCGTCCGCATGTTGCATGCCCGTCGAGCCCACTGGCGCAAGGGCCACTGGCATTGCCACCGCTTGCCCAACCATGGTGCTGGCGGTGCTGCGGTTTTCCATGTTGATGGCCACACGCTGGCGCAGCTTGATATTCTGAAAATCGGACACGTTGGCGCGGTAGGTACTCTCCGTCCATGAGCCCGAGTCGGCGTAATCGTAGAACATGCGGGGAACGCGCTTTTGAGCCAGGACGCGCAGGTCTTCGATGTTGGTGATGACGGTCATGCCAGTGTCTCCTTATGTTTGGAAGATGTTAGCTGGCTACAAGAGTCGCTGGCGTGAAATTGGAGCCCCCAATTTGATTTCTTTTGATTTCATGGGCTAGATTGCCGCGTTGATACCCAACCGCCCTTTGTGTAGGCCCCGGAGTCTTGGGGCAAAATCCACCGTTAATCCAGCCACTTGCGAGTTTTCGCACCCCACCCTCAACGAAAGCCGCCGCCGTCATGTTTCCAAAAAACGCCTGGTATGTTGCAGCTACCCCTAACGAGATTGACGAAAAGCCATTGGGTCGCACAATCTGTGGTGAGAATATCGCGTTCTATCGGGGCGAAGAAAACCGGGTGGCCGCGGTTGAGAACTTCTGCCCACACCGGGGTGCGCAGTTATCTCTGGGCTTTGTGTCGGAGGGTAAGCTGGTGTGCGGCTACCACGGCTTGGTCATGGGATGCGACGGCAAGACGGTTTCCATGCCCGGTCAGCGCGTGCGCGGCTTTCCAGCCGTCAAGAGCTTCCCCGTTGTGGAGCGTTATGGCTTTGTCTGGGTTTGGCCGGGCGACGCAGTGCTGGCAGATCCTGCCACTATCCCGCACATGGAGTGGTACGACAACCCCGAGTGGGCCTATGGCGGAGGCTTGTTCCATATTCAGTGTGACTATCGCCTGATGATCGACAACCTGATGGACTTGACGCACGAAACCTATGTGCACGCCGCGAGCATCGGACAAAAAGAAATTGATGAAACCCCATGTAAAACCACGGTCGATGGCGACATGGTGGTCACCAGCCGTTACATGAATAACATCATGGCGCCCCCGTTCTGGAAGCTCGCTCTGCGCGGCAATAACCTGGCGGACGATGTCCTGGTGGACCGCTGGCAGATCTGCCGTTTTACACCGCCCAGCAACGTGATGATTGAAGTCGGTGTGGCGCACGCAGGCAAAGGCGGATACGACGCCCCCCCACAGCACAAGGCCTATAGCGTAGTGGTTGATTTCATCACCCCGGAAACAGAAACCTCGATTCACTACTTCTGGGGTATGGCGCGCAAGTTCAACCCCGATGACAAGGTACTTACCGCCACGATCCGCGAAGGGCAGGGAAAGATTTTTACTGAAGACCTACAGATGCTGGAGTTGCAGCAAAAGAACCTGTTGATGCACCCCGGGCGCGCGTTGTTGATGCTGAACATCGACGCCGGTGGCATTCAATCACGCAAGATACTGGGCCGACTGATTGCGCTGGAGCAGCTTTCGTCGAGTGCTGCGGATCACGCAGCCCCCTTCACAGGCAAAGCGATCGAGGTTTAACCATGACGTCAGGCGCAACGTTGTTGGTTCGGGTGGCGCGAAAAGCGCTGGAAGCAACCGATATCGGGTCATTTGAATTGGTGGCGGCGGACGGCGGCGCCTTGCCGGCATTCTCGGCGGGATCGCATGTGGATGTGCTACTGCCCAATGGCCTGACGCGGCAGTACTCGCTGTGCAACGACCCGGCAGAGACACACCGCTACCTGATTGCCGTGCTGCGTGACCCTGCTTCGCGCGGTGGCTCGCGGGCCATGCATGAGCTGGTGCAAGAGGGACAGGTATTGGAAATCAGCGTACCCAAAAACCACTTTGCCCTGGTGCACAAGGCCGGTCGCAGTCTGTTGCTGGCCGGTGGCATTGGTGTGACTCCCATCCTGAGCATGGCCGAGCGACTGGCCGCGACCGGTGCGGAATTTGAGATGCATTACAGCAGCCGTTCACGGGCACGCACTGTATTCTTTGATCGAATCAATGCATCCGTTTTTGCATCTCGGGTTCGATTTCATTTTGACGATGGTGAAGTCGGTCAGAAGCTGGACCTGGCTGTGCTGTTACAGGCGCCGCAAATCGGCGTGCATGTGTACGTCTGTGGTCCCAAGGGATTTATTGAGGCCGTGCTGTCTACAGCCCGCGCGATGGGCTGGCCCCAGAGCCAGCTGCACTGCGAATTTTTTGGTGCTGAAGTGGCGGCGTCTGCAAGCGATGCCAGTTTTCAGGTCAAGCTGGCCAGTTCGGGCCGTGTTATCACTGTGCACAAGGACCAGACGGTGGTACAGGCGCTGTCGGCAGCGGGAGTAGAGGTACAAACCGCCTGCGAGCAGGGCGTTTGCGGCACCTGTCTGACCCGTGTTTTGGATGGGGTGCCTCACCACAAGGACCAGTACCTGACACCGCAGGAAACTGCGGCCAATGACCAGTTCACGCCATGCTGTTCGCGCTCCAAGACACCGCTGCTGGTGCTGGATCTTTAAGGTGTCCGTATCAAAATACTGTTGGTGGTATTGACCGCTAGCCCCCATGAAATATGCGCGTGCATACCCTTGATCAGCTGCGCAGCGGCGCATTGGCCGGAACCCGACGCCTGGACTTGTCCTGTGGCCTGCGCACGCTGCCGCCAGAGGTTTTCGATCTGGCCGACACGCTGGAGGTACTGAACCTTTCTTGCAATCAGCTCAGCAGTCTGCCGCACGATTTGCCAAGATTGCACCGATTGAAAGTCATTTTTTGCTCGGACAACCCCTTCGTTCAGTTGCCCGAAGTGCTGGGCGAATGTACTGCCTTGCAGGTCGTGGGCTTCAAAGCATGCCGCATTGAAGATGTACCTGGCGCCGCACTTCCGCCGGCATTGCGCTGGTTGATTCTGACCGACAACACGATCACTACTTTGCCCAATGAACTGGGCCGACGCCCCGCGTTGCAAAAGCTGATGATGGCGGGCAACCAGTTGGTGGAACTTCCGCCTGGCCTGGTTCATGCCCAGAGTCTGGAGTTGATACGCCTGGCAGCCAATCAACTGACAAGTGTGCCCGCTTGGTTGGCGGAGCTACCCCGTTTGAGCTGGCTGGCGCTCGCCGGCAATCCGCTGGGGTGGAATCAGCCAACTGCTGCTGCGCTACCTGACGTGCATTGGCAAGATTTGCGGGTGGGTGTGCTCCTGGGCGAGGGCGCTTCCGGTCATATCTACAAAGTGCACAGTCAAAGCAGCGACGAAGTGGGCGCGCTCAAGCTGTTCAGGGGGGCGGTTACCAGTGACGGCTTGCCCGAGCACGAGCTGGCAGCTTGCCTGAGAGCCGGTCAGCACCCCGCGCTGTGTACGCCACGTGCTGAGTTGGTCGGGCATCCAGAGGACACTCGCGGGTTACTGTTTCCTCTGATTTCGCGCAGCTATGTCAATCTGGCCGGACCGCCCAGTCTGGACAGTTGCACCCGCGATGTATACGCGGCGAACTTGCGCATCCCATTGCCCATGGTGCAGCGACTTGTACACAGCATCGCAGAGGCGGTGGCCCATTTACACCAGCAAGGCGTGATGCACGGGGACCTCTATGCCCACAACATTTTGTGGAATCCGGTCAGTGGCCAAGCCGTGTTGAGTGATTTTGGGGCAGCTACTGTGTTACCCACGGACCAACCCGCGCAGAGCGGCGCCATGCAAGCGCTGGAGGTGCGTGCCTTTGGTTGCTTGCTGGAAGAACTGGTGGCGCATACGCAACCGTTCGGTGGGCAGGCTGTTTCGCTGGACAACTTCAGCGCATTGGCCAGGGAGTGCCTGTCTGCGACCCCGTCCGCACGACCTACCATGGGCGAGGTGCTACGACAACTGGCAGTGGGTTGAACGCGACGGGCACCATGCACGGCATCCCGTTATCATTTGCCTCGCCTCCAAATGGGGCACTGATGCACGATATGCCAAACCCATCCCACTCACCCCGACATCGCGCCTATGAAGACATTCAGGCCCTGATGACGGGCACCCTGTTTGTTGCCATGGGTATTGTTATGTTCGGCCACAACGGCTTGCTGACGGGGGGCACTGTGGGTATTGCCTTCTTGCTGCACTACGCCACGGGCTGGAACTTTGGAGCGTTGATTTTTGCGCTCAATCTGCCGTTCTATGGGTTGGCCTGGAAGCGCATGGGGCGTGCGTTTACCCTCAAGACTTTTGCTGCTGTGGGCTTATTGGCGCTATTGACCAATGTGGTTCCGAAGCTGGTGCATTTTGAATCGCTCAACCCCGTATTTACGTCGGTTATGGGCGGTCTGCTGATGGGCGCTGGCATGCTGATTTTGTTTCGCCACCGCGCCAGCCTTGGGGGCTTCAACGTGCTGGTGTTGTATTTACAGGAGCGTTTTGGCTGGAGGGCCGGAAGAATCCAGATGGCACTGGATTGCTCTATTGTGTTGTGCTCGTTTGCGGTGGTGGATTGGCAACACACAGCGTTGTCGGTGCTGGGTGCGGTGGTGCTTAACCAAACGCTGGCCACCAACCACCGTGTGGGGCGCTACATGGCGCCCTGAGGGGTGCTAATGTCCATGCGACCCAACACGTCGTTGAAACGCTTCGAGTTCCGCCAGTGGCCCCGAGCAGAAAATAAACGCGCGTGACTTTTTTGACACGCGACATTTGCTACGTGGTCATTTGGCACCAGACCTGTTTGCGCATTACGATAACGCCCTACAAGAATATTGGAGAAATCATGTCACACGGCCCCGCTCGCCATGTCCACACCACCAGTTGATAGCCAGCCGGCACGACCGCGGGCAACCGAGGTCGAACTGCAGGCGCTGGTTGACGCAACGCCTGGCGTATCGTTGCTCATTGACCTGGAGGGCAAGATCGTGTGTGCGAATCTCCAGTCGGCAACCCACTTTGGCATTGAAATGGAGCAATTGATTGGCACCAATGTGTACTCGCTATTTGACGATGTGACAGCCGCTGGGCGGCGTGCTATTGCGCGCAAGGCGGAGCTGCAACGCAGGCCGGTTGTCCTGGAGGATGAGCGCAGCGGCATGTATTTTCGGCATAGCCTCGTTCCTGCCTTTGATCCTGACGGAGTGGTGCGGCGCGTTGCCGTTTTTGCCGAAAACATCACCGAGCGCAAAAAGGCGGAGAAGGCGTTGCAGGCAAGTGAAGAGCAATACCGTTTTCTGGCTGAGAACACAGCCGATACCGTCTGGCGGCTCGACAGCCGGATGTGTTTTACCTTTGTGAACGGTGCCTACATTGAGAGCACGGGGTTTTCCCGCGAGGAGATCATGGGCCGGTCAGTCATGGAATTTTTTACACAGGAAGGACGCGAGATCGTTGCCGAAATGATGAAAGTGCGCAAAGCGAACGAGGCGGCTGGGGTGACCAACGCGTCCCTGCGCTTTGAAGTTCCCCACATTCGCAAGTCGGGCGACCCAATTTGGGTGGAGATCAATTCCAATCCCATATATGACGCCTCTGGCGCAATTGTTGCGTTCAACGGAATCATGCGTGATGTCCACGAGCGCAAACAGTACCAAACGAAATTGGAAGAGACCAACCGGCAGTTGCAAGAGCAGTTGCAGGAAAACATGGCCTTGCATGCCATGCTGACCGAGCAGACGCTGCGTGACCCGTTGACCGGACTGCATAACCGTCGTTATCTGGAGGAAACTCTTCCCAGGGAATTGTCGCGTGCCAAGCGTGTTGGCTATCCGATGGCGTTGGTCATAGTGGACCTGGATCATTTCAAGCGTGTCAACGATACCTATGGCCACCCTACCGGAGACGCTGTGCTCAAAGCCATGGCGTCCATACTGTTGCATGGCGCCCGCGAAGGCGACATCATTTGCCGCTATGGTGGAGAAGAGTTTCTGGTTGCTCTGCCGAATATGACAATCGAGAACGCGCTGGCCCGTGCCAAGTCGTGGCAAAGCATATTGAGCACCACACCCATCAAGCACGGTGCCTTCTCCGTTCAGACAACTTTGTCGGCTGGAATATCGGCGTTCCCAAACAACGGTGCAGACGTCGACACCCTGTTACGGCTTGCTGATGAGGCCCTTTACCGCGCCAAGGAAAATGGGCGTAACCGCGTCGAATTCGAGGTTGCTGTCACTTCGCCCGTGCAACGCAGTTGACGTGTCGAAACCCGGCAAGGCACAAATGCCTTGTCAACGCCGTCGATCAGTCGACTCGGCAACTCCCGCGCCGCGCACTTCAATCCGAACTTCGTCCAGCACCCGACCCTTGGGATCTGTGATGCGGACTACATGTCGGCCGGGCCAGGGCGGCCACCGCGTGGATGCACCTTTAGCAAAAGCTTTGCCATCCATCAGCCAGCGAACGTTGGATGCGTCGGCCAAAAAGATCACGCGCTGATTTATTGGTGGAATGTCGGGGTCCAGGGCAATTATGGTGCCGTTCGTTGGTGAGGTGATTCGGGCTTTTGCCCCCGAATACGTTGCGTGAGCAGCTTCCAAATTTATAGCAAACGATGATTGCTCCGTGCCTTGCAGAAACCACTCTTTGCGTGCTGCCTCTGTTGGCATGGGGCTGTCGACCGCGGACCCCGGTGCTGCAAACTGCACCACTGTTTGCACCACCCCGGCGGGCGGCTTTGGGGCGTGGCTGGTCTGGGTGGTGTGGAGGTAATTCATCACTGCTGCCCAGACGGGTGCCGCCCCTGCGGTGCCACTCACGTCCCACATCGGCGCTCCGCTGGCGTTGCCCACCCACACGCCCACGGTGTAGCGCTGCGACCAGCCCACAGCCCAGTTGTCACGCATGTCCTTGCTGGTTCCGGTTTTGACCGCGGTCCAGAAGCGGGTGCCGAGGATGCTGTCCGGACCGAAGGTGCGTGCACGGGCTAGCGTGTCGCTCAGGATGTCGCCGACGACGAAGGCTGCGCGTGGGTCCAGTGCGGCCTGCCAAGCGGGCTTAGTGCTTAACGTAAGCGTCGAGGGGCTGGCCCGTCCGAAGTTGGCCAGTGCTCGGTAGGCGTTGGTCAGGTTGAGCAGGGATACCTCGGCGCTGCCCAACGCCAGACTGTAGCCGTAGAAGTCGCCACTCTCCTTGAGCGGCAAGCCCAGCTGGACCAGTTGCTTGTGAAACGCGTCGGGCGACACCATGACCAGCGTGCGCACGGCGGGCACGTTGAGCGACGCGCCCAACGCGGTGCGGGCGGAGACCCAGCCTTTGAATTGGTGGTCGTAGTTCTGAGGGATGTAGAGGCCGCCCGCCGTCTGTATTTGCGTGCCCGAGTCTTCCAGTAGCGATGCAGCAGTGATCCGCTTCTGGGCAATGGCCTGCGCATACAAAAAGGGTTTGAGTGTGGATCCGGGCTGGCGCAGGGCTGTGACGCCGTCAACGTCTGCAGCGTTGCTGATGTCTTCGCCAGACGACCCTACCCAGGCCAGCACCTCGCCGGATGTGTTGTCCAGCACCACAATCGCGCCATCCTCCACATGGCGGTTGACAAGCTCGCGCAGGTGTTGTTGCAGGGTTTGTAAGGCGAAGCGTTGCAGTGGCGCACGCACTGTGGACTTGATCATGGCCGGAATCCCCGACGCACCGGTTGCGCTTACCAACCTGCGTGCCATATGCGGTGCTACGCCCACACTGGTGGCATATTCGCGTCGTAGCAAAGCGCCGGTTGTAAACAGGTCCAGCGCTTCGCAATCGGCACCTATGGTCTGTAGGCTTTTGAGCACAAGACAGGCGCGTTGCGCGACCTGTGCCGCTGGAGCGTTGGGTGCGCGTACCAAGGCTGCGGCAACTGCCGCCTCCCGCACGTCTAGCCCGTGCGGTGCCTTGCCGAACAGGGTCTGGCTCAGGGCGTCGATACCTACCAGCTCGCCCTTGAATGGCACCAGGTTCAGGTAGGCTTCCAGAATCTGATCTTTGCGCCAGCTGCGCTCCAGCAACTGCGCGGACACGGTTTGGCCCAGCTTTTGCGTCACGCTGCGCCTGCGCGATCCGCGCTTGAGGTCATCATCCAGCAGCCCCGCCAGTTGCATGGTGATGGTAGAGGCCCCCCGCGTTTTGCTGTTCCACAGGTTGGCCCATGCCGCGCTGGACACGGCCTGCCAGTCCACCCCGCTGTGCTCGTAGAAGCGTTTGTCTTCGCTGAGCACCAGGGCCGAGCGCAGGGTAGGGGAAATGTCAGCCAGCGCCGTCCACTGGCCCCGTCGCACGGTGGCGTCAGTACGCAGGCGGTGCAGTAGTTCGCTGTTGCGGTCCAGAATCAGCGTGTCAGATGGCCGGTAGCCTGCCTTTACCTGGTCGAATAGGGTGGTAGCCCACGTGGAATGGGCGTGAGCTGCTATGAAGACAATAGCAATCGCTTTGGCGACACCGTGGCTGGAGGCGACGGCCCGTCTGACCGTAGACTGGTCCTTTGGTTTCACCACTATTGCCTGAAAAAACATGTCCAACGCCGCACCCCTGTTTCAATCCTTTGCCCAAAAGACTCTGAAGCTGCCCAACCGCATTGTGATGGCACCCATGACGCGTTCGTTTTCACCCGGCGGCGTGCCTACCGAAGCGGTGGCGGAGTATTACCGCAAACGTGCAGCCGGCGCGGTCGGGCTGATTGTGTCCGAGGGCACGGTGGTTGAGCGCCCTGCATCCTCCAACGACCCTGACGTGCCCCGCTTCTGGGGTGCGGATGCGCTGGCCGGATGGCAGAAAGTGATCAACACGGTGCACAGCGCTGGCGGTGTGATGGCTCCGCAGCTTTGGCATGTGGGCGCCGTGCGCAACCGCCGCACCGAATGGGTGCCGCCAGGCCCCTGGGATTCGCCCTCGGGCTTCACATCGCCTGGCAAAAAAGTTTTTGAACCCATGACAGACGAGGCAATAGCCGACACCATTGCCGCCTTTGCCCGGGCTGCCGGCTCAGCCAAGCGCCTGGGGTTCGACGCCATCGAGCTGCACGGCGCCCACGGTTATTTGATCGACCAGTTTTTCTGGAGCGGCGTGAACCTGCGAGACGACCGCTATGGCGGCAGCGACCTGGTGCAGCGTGGACACTTTGCTGCCGACATTCTCAAAGCCGTGCGCGCAGAGGTAGGCTTAGACTACCCCATCATCATCCGCCTGTCGCAGTGGAAGCAGCAGGACTTCAGTGTGCAGATGGCCAAGACACCGAACGAGATGGCTGCCTGGCTGCAGCCGCTGGCAGACGCCGGTGCAGATATCTTCCACTGCTCGCAGCGCCGCTTCTGGGAGCCGGAATTTGAAGGCTCGGATTTGAACTTTGCCGGCTGGGCCAAGAAGGTCACCGGGTGCCCCACCATCACCGTGGGTTCGGTTGGCTTGTCGGGTGAGTTCATTGCGGCCTATGGCGGAGAGTCGTCCAAGCCCGCGTCACTGGACGAACTGCTGCGCCGCCTGGATCGGGGCGACTTCGATCTGGTGGCCGTGGGCCGCGCGCTGATCAGTGACCCGGATTGGGCCGTCAAGGTGCGTGATGGGCGCAACGCCGAACTTTCCGACTATTTACCGGCGGCGCTAACAACTCTAATTTGAGGCTAGCCTGCGAAGTGGCCGCTGGCAATCAGGCGGTCAATTTCGGCTTCGGCTGCTGCCCAATCGTCAGCCGGGTTGGCAGTGGCGAAACCGCGGCGCTCGGCGATGTAGAAGGCTGCAACTTCAACATAGTTGTTGCGCTGGGCCGCGCTCATGGCGGGCTTGGCTACCGGTGCCGTTTTCTTGGGTGCAGCGGCTTTTTTGGGCTTGGGCGCTGCAGGCTTCAACGTAACAGACTTGGCTTTCGCGGTCTTTGCGGCCACGGGTTTAGCTGCTGGTTCGGTGCCGGGCGCGGCGACTTTCTTGGTAGTGACCATGGGCGACTCCTTGGGTTGTTGATGGCTTCTATTATGGCAAGCAATATGCGAGCCACCTTGATCAAGGTCATGCCATACGGTTTATTCGGTCCTTGCCTCTAGTGGAAGCTGTCTACTTCGCGGCCTCCACCTTGACCCGCGCGTTGGGCGCCTCGCCAAACATCTCGGGCGCGTACATGGCTTCCACGCGCGATGGCGGCAGCGAGAACTCGCCGACGTTGTTCATACGGATGGTGTATTCCATCTTCACCACACCCTTGGGCAGGAACTGGTAGTAGCTTCGGAAGGACTCGAAGCTGCGTTCCTCAAATGCCGTCCAACCGTAGCCTTCCTTCTTCTCGCCCTGGATGGCGATCTCGCTGTCACGTCCCAGACCGCTGCCCAAAATCGTGGCGCCACCGGGTACCGGGTCGGTGATCACGGCCCAGGTCATGTCGGCGCTGGCGTTTACCTCCAGCGTGATGCGCAGCACGTCGCCGCGGGTGTAGCTGCCAACGGGCAGGCTCTTGTTGGCCTGCTCAACCGGCGTGATGATTTTCTTGATCTGGTAACCCGCGTTGAATGGTTCCTTTAGCTGTATGGCGGCCACGGACTGTAGAGTCAGCCAAGGCTTGCCGGGGCCCTGGTGGGTGACGTTCAGCGTATCTTTGGCGGCGGTTGTGTTCCACGGCAGGAACATGCTGTTATTGCGCAAGTTGCCGGGTGCAGCAGGTGCGCCAAACCAGGATGTTTGGTGCGCAGCGCCGGATGCATCGTTAGTTTTGATGCGCTCGACCTTGCTCCAGTCGACAACGGCACTGCCCGTGATCATGGACGCCTTGGTGTTACCAGCGACCGTGACGGCTTCAAACTTGGCCGAAAACTTCTCCAGCGCCAACCCACCCCACAGGTTGGCGGTCGTGGTGTGCCAAGCGCCGTGTTGCTGGCGGGCTATGAAGCCGTTGGCCAGTCGGCCCATGTCGTCCTTCCAGGTTGGGTCGTCCATCACGCTGAGCATCAGCCGCGCGGTGTTTACATCGCCGTTTTGCATCAGCCACCACCAGTAGTCGCCTTGCTCAGTACTGAATACCATCTTGGTACCCTGATAGCTGATACGCGACCGCAGGATCTGGTTCGCCTCAAGAATGCGCTTGTCATGGTCTGGCACGTTCGGCACACGTTTGAGGATGTTGAGCCAGTCAATTACCGCGTGCGTGGGCCACTGGTTGGGTGCAATGGTGATGCTGCCCAGCATGCGGCCCTGTGCTTTGCCAAAACGCGAAAGTGCTTCCAGTGCTGCCAGCTTGCGAATTTCAAGGTCTTTGCGCGGACTCCAGAAGTCACGCTGGATGCGCCCTTCCACAAATGCGATCAGGCCGCGCTCCATCGGTGCCCGGATGTCGTCGCTCAAGGCAAAGGCGGGGTTGATGCTGGCCGCCTCGTGCGTGGCTGACAGCAAGTAGGCGGTCAGCGTGTCACTGCCATGGTTGGCCTCGCCATCGCGTGGCGGGAAATAGTTGGCCAGGCCATCGCTGTCCAGATAGTTGGGGATTTGTGCGGCCACGGTCTGCCACAACTTGCCGTCACGCAGGCCCACGCTCTTGCTGGCCTTTTGCTCCAGGCAAGCAAATGGATAGTTGGCAAACCAGTCCTTGACACCCGGCATGCCTTCGGCGAGCTTGGGTTGCAGCGACATCTTCAGGCCGCCCCTTAAAACTCCATTCGCGGAGATTGCATCGGCGGGCGGATTCACGTCCATGCTGAAGGTCCCGTCAATCTGCCCCAGCGCGGCCTGCTGTACCGTCAGCGGCACTGCGGGGATGATGCGCTGGCGCGCCTTCAAGGCATCGCGGGCGCCGGTGATCGTGTCCTTGGCTTCGATCTCCCAAAGAATGGCCTCGGAGCGGATCTGGGCGAGTTGTGCGGGGGCCGTCACCATCCACGCCACTTCCCGCGCGTCGCCAGCGGGGATGTCCATCGTTTGCGGCTTGAGATCAAGCAGCGTGGCACGCGGCGTTACTTCCACCTTCATGGCCTGCTTGGTGGTATTGCGCAGCGTGAGCTGGGCGCGGAACTGATCGTCTTCGCGCACCAAAGGCGGCAGGCCGCTGATGATCTGCAAATCCTGAGTGGCCCGAATGCTGGTCGAGCCCGTGCCAAATAGGCCGGTGGATGCATCCGCTACTGCCACGATCTTGAACGTGGTCAGCGCATCGTTTAAGGGCACCATCACCACGGCCTGGCCATTGACGTCAAGCTTCACTGAGGGGTTCCACAGCAGCAAGGTTTCCAGCAGTTCGCGTGCGCCGCTCCTGCCCCCACCGCCACCGGCCGGTACGGCCTTGCGGCCATAGTGACGGCGGCCAATGATTTCCATTTGCGCGGTAGACGTTTCCACGCCCCAGGAGCGTCGCTGCAACATCGCATCCAGCAGGTTCCAGCTGGTGTTGGGCATCAGCTCAAGCAAGGATTGATCCACAGCGGCCAATGCCACTTCGGCGTTCGCTGCGGGTTGACCGTTGGGCAGCTTGACTTGAATAGTGACCTTTGACTGGCTGCGCACAGAGTAGCTTTCCTTGTCGGTCTTCACACTGACATCCAGCTGGTGCGCCTTGGTGCCGACACGAATTTCAGCTACACCCAAACGAAAGGCCGGCTTGCTCAGATCCACCATTGCCGTGGGCGCCACGTATTCACGTCCTTCGTACCAGAACGAGGTCCACCACTCGCGCGGCGCCTTGTAGCCCCAGGTGAAGAAGCTGTACCACGGCACTTCACGCAGCCGCCCGCGCAGAGCCAGCACACTCACGTACACATTGGGTCCCCAGCCGTCCTTGATCTTCAGGCTAATGGTCGGGTCCTGGCCGTTGAGTTTCACGACCTCGGTTTCGATAATGCCTTCGCGCTCCACGGCCACCAGCGCAGTGGCAAAGCGAAACGGCATGCGCACCTGGAACTTGGCGGTCTCGCCCGGCTGGTAACTCTTCTTTTCGGGCAGCAGGTCGATGCGGTCGTGGTTCTCGCCGCCAAACCAAATCTCCCCCTGCTTGGTCACATAGACGCTCGAGGCGGCCTGGATGCTGTTGCCTACCGAGTCTTTGGCGGTGACGACCAGTTCCACCTCACCCGTTTCGTTCAAACTGGTCTCGCA
This sequence comes from Burkholderiales bacterium, assembly GCA_037143475.1. Lineage (GTDB taxonomy): Bacteria > Pseudomonadota > Gammaproteobacteria > Burkholderiales > Burkholderiaceae_C > Allorhodoferax. The sequence continues at coordinate 13,254 of JBAWYQ010000096.1, forward strand.
CAGCAGCAGGCCGCGCGAGTCACTCTTGCCGCTGCACACGCTACCCAGCCCTTTGACGATGGTTTTGTTGTCGTAGGTATAAAAACCGCCGACCATGCGCTTGCGGGTGGTGGTGACGGTGCGGGCCGTGGCTTGTACCTCCAGGGTCACATCAGCCTGTGGTTTGCCAGTCAGATCCAGCGCCAAGGCCTGAAACTTGACCTTCTGGCTGCTCGATACCCAGCCTTCGGTCTTGATGCCGGCCACCACGGCGGCCGGCCACAGGGCTTGCGTGCTGCGGATGGTTTGCACTTCTCCATTGGGGTCGGAGTAAGTGGCTTCGAGCAGCAGGTCTTGCGGCTGGCGGCTGGTGGGTACCTTGTCCACGGTCACTTTACCGGCTCCGCTCTTGTCCAGTGTGAGGGGCAGCTTATCTGCAATAACGCGTGCGTCAGAAGTGGCCTCGGTTTCGTCTTCTCCGCTGGCACGGTTGTCACGGGTGCCTCGCGGGCTCTGGAAGCTGAACTCGGAATAGTCCGCATAGCTCAGGGATTTGCCTCGCACCAAGGCCGACAGGCGTACTGGCAGGCTGGCCGCGCCACCTCCGGAGACGTAGTTGACATGTACATCGACCGGCACGGCCTTCACGTTGACCAGGGACTTCTTGTCCGTGGGTGTTACGCGGCCTTCCAGCACCGGCAAACGGAATTCCTCCACGCGGAAACTTCCAGTGTTGTAACTGTTGCTGACACCGCGCAGCTCCACCTGGTAGACGCCGAGTTTGGCGGCTGACGGAATGGAAAAAGTGCTCTCCGCACTCTGTCCGCCGGTGGCGGTCTTGCGCCATGCCAGCACTTGTGTGTATTGCTGGCCGCTGCCAACGTGGGTCAGCACCAAGGTGGTTGGTTGCGTGCGGGTCAGGCCAAAGCCCCGACTGGTTTCGCTGCGCAAGATGTGTTTCATGGACACTGTCTCGCCGGCGCGCAACAAGGTGCGATCGAAGATGGTGTGGGCGCGCTCGTCAGGGCGCACTTCACGACTTGTCGGCAGGTTGAAACGCCAGGGCTCGATACCCCGGTTCCAGTCACTCCAGGTAAAGGCCATGTCATTGACAACGCCTTTGCCGTCACCCGCCGGTTGGGGCGCTCGAGCGCTCACAAAATACGCCTGGCTGTAGTTGCCGTCACCGCTGCAAGTCGGTGCCTGGGGCGAGATGCCGCTAAGGCTGGCAATGCCCTGCGCATTGGTGTTTGCGCTGGCGACTTGGCGACCCCGGCAGTCGGACACACGCACCTGCGCGTCAGCCACTGGCATACCCTTGTCCAGCGTGGTAACCCAGGCGAGGGCGTTCTCGCGGCCCAGCTTGAAGTGCACGCCCAGATTGGTCACCAGAGCCGAGGTGCGCACGATCATGGAGCGGTCCTTTCCATGGCGCTCGTCCAGCAATGAGGCACCGAGTTTTTGCGAAGTGATTTCGACCACATGGAAGCCCACCGACAGGGGTATACCCACGACTTCAAACGGGCGTGGGTCACCGACGGCCGCTTGTGGAAGGTCCAGTGTTGTGACCCCGGTTTGACCCTGCAGCAGCGACACCATGCGCGACTGCACCTGGTTGCGGTCGTAGTCGTCCAGCGACTTGGGTAACGCGTCTTTTACATCCCGCGCAGCGATGTTGCGCGAGACGGTGAAGTTGTCGTAGCGTTGCACCTTGAGATACCAGGCAATGATGTCGGTGTCGGTTGCAGGTTGCAGTGTGCTGACTTTGCCAGGGGACGATTTAGTGGTGACGCGGGCTTGCTCGACGTCCTTGCCTTTGATGACCAAGGTTTTTTCAACGTTGCGCAGCGTTACCGGCAGCAGGGCCACTCCATCGGGTTCGGCAAAGCGTTCCACAATACCAAAAGGCGTCGCAGCAAATTTGGCTAACGGCGGCATGGGTCCGGTGGATAGTTTGAGCGGGAAACTGTCTGCATTGCGCAGGATGCGGCCAGAGGCATCTTTGAAGCCCTTGGGCAACTCCAATGTGAAAGTCGTCTGCTCGGGAAAGATGCCCTTGAAGGTGACATTGTTCATCACGTGGTCTTCGTCCGCGACTGGCTCGCCTTCACTCTGCGGAGCAGGTTTGAAGCTGTCCATGGTGGATTTCAGCCGAATGCCCGTGAGTAACTTGGCCGGTACCGGGGCGTTGAAGTCCAGCCGTATGGG
>JBAWYQ010000097.1:0-15386 GCA_037143475.1 Burkholderiales bacterium
TTTGCCAACGACCTGCGCAGACGTCAGTTTTGGGCTGCGCATTCCATCAATCACCGCCCCAAATCTTTCGCGCTCACTCCCGCAATACCCCAGTTTTCCTTGGGCACGTCCTGAATCCACACGCGCACGTTGGCAATGGGCGCGCCGGTGGCTTCGACCAGGGCGGCGCTGACTTTTTCGATCACGGCGCGTTTTTGCTCTTCCGTGCGACCTTCAAGCATGTAAATTTGTGCGAATGGCATGGGGGTTTCCTTTTGTGAAACAGACGCAGTGGAGACCTTATTCGGCCCTGATGTCAAGCTTGCGGATCAGGTCACCCCAGCGCACGTTTTCGGCGCGGATGAAGTCCTTGAATTGCTGTGGCGTTGTGACGCGGATATCGGCCGAGATCGCATCAAACGCATTGATAGCCTGCTGCGTCGTCGCGCCATCACTCCAGGCTGCGTGGAGTTTGTCCACAATGGACCGGGACAGTCCGGCCGGCCCGACCAAACCGAACCAGGTTTCGACCTCGAAGCCCGGATAGCCCGACTCGGCGATGGTCGGTACGTCCGGCAGCGCCCTGTTGCGCTTGGTCGATGTGACTGCAAGTGCCTTGAGCTTTCCTGCCCTGATGTGCTGCAACGTGGTGGCCAGCGAGCTTTCCATGCTCATCAGAACCACGCCCGAGAGAAGATCTGGAACGATCTGACTGGAGCCCTTATATGGCACGTTGGTGAGCTTGATGCCTGCCGTGGATTGCAGAAGTTCCGCCGCCAGGTGGTTGCTGGTGCCTATGCCTGACGTCGCATAGCTCAGCTTGCCAGGATTGGCCTTGGCATAGACAACCAGACTCTTTAGATCCGCGAAAGGTGCGGTCGGATTGATCACGATGACGCAGGGCGAAGTGCCGACTAGAGAGATGGGCGTGAAGTCCTTTTCCACCGAGTACGGAACTTTGGCATACAGATGCGGACCAATCGCCAGACTGCTGATGGCCGATAGTCCCACGGTATACCCATCCGGTGCGGCCTTGGCCATGGCGTCCGTGCCAATATTGCCACCCGCCCCCGCCTTGTTTTCGACCACAAACTGTTGGCCGAGCTTGTCACCCATGGCCTTGGCCGCAGTGCGGCCCATTACATCGGTGGGGCCTCCCGGCGGGAAGGGCACGATGAGCCTGACAGGCTTGGTCGGCCAGGTGTCCTGAGCCCAGACGACTGTAGGGGCAAGGCTGGCCAATACGCTGGCGGCTGCGAATTGCCGTCGTTTCATAAATTTCTCCAGCAAAAAATGACCATCAGACAAATCGAATACTGGTACTGCCCATACCTTGCACGCGCAGGGTGACGTTGTCACCGGCCTGCACCGCCACGGCTTCAGTGATGCCGCCCGACAAAATAAGGCTGCCCGCCGGAATGCACTGGCCGCGCTCGGCCAGGTGATTCGCCAGCATGGCGATGGCGGCGGCGGGGTGACCCAGCACGGCGGCACCGGCGCCGAAGGCAACGGCCTGGCCATTCTTCTCCATCACGATTCCGACGGTGCGCAGGTCCACGCCCGACACGCTCATGGGTTGTCCACCGACCACAAAACGCGCGGCCGAGGTGTTGTCTGCGACCACGCTTTTCAGGTCGAACTTGAAGTCGCGGTAGCGGCTGTCAATGACCTCGATACCGGGCATCACAAAGTCGGTAGCGGCCAGCACCGCGCCAATGTGGCAACCGGGGCCGCGCAGCTCGGCTTTGGTGACAAAGGCGATTTCGGGTTCGACCTTGGGGTGAATCAGCTCACTCACCTTGCATTCGCCGCCATCGGGCACGGCGTAGTCGTCGGTCATGAAACCGAAAACCGGCGTGGTTACGCCCATTTGCTTCATCTTGGCGTGTGAGGTCAGCCCGGCTTTGAGGCCAATCACGCGGGCGCCGCGCGCCACTTTGCGCGAACGGATTGCATCCTGAATGGCGTAGGCATCATCCCAGTCCATGTCGGGATAGTCATCGGTGATTTTGGTGGTGTCCTGCTGCTGCAGCTGGCAGTTTTCCAGGCGCTCTGCCAAAGCGGCAATGGTGGTGGTGTCGAGTTTCATACTGCTACCTTGTTAGAGTTTTGACGCTCGCGCGCCAGGGTCATGGCGGTGTCTTCAATCATGTCTTCCTGGCCACCGACCATGCCGCGACGGCCCATTTCGACCAGGATGTCGCGGGCGCTGACGCCATACTTCTTCTCGGCACGCTTGGCAAACAGCAGGAAAGAGCCGTACACACCGGCGTAGCCCAGCGTGAGCGCGTCGCGGTCGATGCGGATCGGGAAGTCCATGATCGGCACCACCAGGTCTTCCGCGACATCTTGAATCTTGTACACATCGACCCCGGTGGCAACACCCATCAGGTCCAGCACCGACACCAGCACTTCCATCGGCGTGTTGCCAGCGCCTGCCCCCAGCCCGGCGGCGGCAGCATCGATGCGGTTGGCGCCGACTTCCATCGCCGCAATCGAATTGGCCACCCCCATGGCCAGGTTGTGGTGGCCGTGAAAACCCAGCTCGGTCTCGGGTTTGAGCGCCTGGCGCACAGCGCTCAGCTTTTCCCTCACATCGTTGGGCAGCATATGCCCCGCAGAGTCGGTGACGTAAATGCAGTTGGCACCGTAACCCTGCATCAGCAGCGCCTGGCTGACCAGCTTCTCAGCACTGGCCATGTGAGCCATCATCAAAAAACCCACCGTGTCCATGCCCAAGGCGCGCGCCTTGGTGATGTGCTGCTCGGACACATCGGCTTCGGTGCAGTGTGTGGCGACGCGGATGGTGTTCACGCCCAGGTCCCTGGCCATCAGCAAATGGTCAACGGTGCCGATACCGGGTATCAGCAGCGCCGAAATCTTGGCCTGTTTCATCAGCGGAATCACCGCGCCCAGGTATTCCTCGTCGGTATGCGCCGGAAAACCGTAGTTGACCGAACTGCCACCCAGACCGTCACCGTGGGTCACTTCAATGAGCGGGATGCCGGCAGCATCCAGCCCGCAGGCGATGGTTTTCATCTGGTCCAGCGTCATCAGGTGGCGCTTGGGGTGCATACCGTCGCGCAGGGTCATGTCGTGAAGGGTGACTTTTTTGCCTTGCAATGTCATGTGAGTTCTCCTAATAGGTTCAGGCGGCAGTGGCCTTGAGCGTGAGCCGGCCCGCAAGGATTTCTTCGGCAAACATCTCTGCCGTGCGGGCCGCGGCGGCCGTCATGATGTCAAGGTTGCCAGCGTATTTGGGCAGGTAGTCACCCAGCCCTTCGACTTCGAGGAACACCGAGACGCGCTTGCCATCGAACACCGGACCGTTGACCAGTTTGTAGCCCGGCACGTACTTTTGCACTTCCTTGATCATGGCGTGGATGGATTCGGTGATCCGGGCCTGGTCGGGCTCAGTCTCAGTCAGGCAATGCACGGTGTCGCGCATGATCAGCGGCGGCTCAGCCGGGTTCAGGATGATGATGGCCTTGCCTTTCTTGGCGCCACCGACTTTTTCCACCGCGCTGGCGGTGGTGCGGGTAAATTCGTCGATGTTCTTGCGCGTGCCGGGGCCGGCCGATTTGCTCGACACAGTAGCCACAATCTCACCGTAAGCTACGGGTTGCACACGGCTGACTGCGGCCACCATCGGGATGGTTGCCTGGCCACCGCAAGTGACCATGTTGACGTTCATTTCACCTTTTCCGACGTGCTCCTTGAGGTTGACTGGTGGCACGCAAAACGGACCGATGGCCGCTGGCGTGAGATCGATCATGAGGGCACCCAGGGCGTTGACTTTGCGGCTGTTTTGCGCATGCACATAGGCGCTGGTGGCGTCAAAGACGATCTGTACGCCGTCTGCCACCATGTGCGGAACAAGGCCATCCACGCCCTCGGCGGTGGTTTTGATACCCATCTCGCGGGCGCGCTTGAGGCCGTCGGATTCGGGGTCGATACCCACCATCCAAACCGGTTCGAGCACCGGGCTGCGTTGCAGTTTAGCCAGTAAATCGGTGCCGATATTGCCAGGCCCGATCAGGGCACATTTGATTTTTCTTGTCATGATGTGAAGTTCCAGAAGAGTCAGTGAAAGCGCACCGAGCAGCTGCCCATGCCACCAATGGAGACGCGGAAGTTGTCGCCCGCTTTGGCGGGAGACATGGCCGCCAAAGCGCCCGACAAAATGACCTCACCGGCCTTCATGCCAATGCCCAATCGGCCCAGCGTGTTAACCAGCCAGGCCACCGCATTGACCGGTGAACCCAAAGCAGCCGCGCCAGCGCCGGTGCCGATGATTTCGCCGTTTTTCTCCAGCACCATGCCGCAGGTGGACAGGTCGATGCGGCGCGGGTCGACGGCGCAGTCGCCCAGCACGAACACGCCACAAGAGGCGTTGTCGGCCACGGTGTCCTGGATCTTGATTTTCCAGTCGCGGATGCGCGAATCAACGATCTCGAAGCACGGCATCACGCACTCGGTGGCAGCCAGCACATCAGCGTTGCTGATACCGGGGCCCATCAGGTCCTTTTTGAGGATGAAGGCAATCTCGCCTTCGGCCTTGGGCTGGATCAGCGTGCTGGCGTCGACCGACTGGCCTTCGTTGTAGATCATGCCGTCGAGCAGGTAGCCAAAATCGGGCTGGTACACACCCAGCATATTCATGACGGCCGCCGAGGTGACACCGATTTTCTTACCAACAATGCGCTCGCCCGCGCCCAAGCGGCGTGACAGCATGCGCTGCTGGATGTGGTACGCGTTCTGGATGGTGATGTCGGGGTGGCGGGTGGTGAGCGGCTCGACCACGGTTTGCGTGCTCATGGCGTGGAACAACTCGTCGCCCAGCGTTTCGATCAGTTTGGCATCCATAGGTAATTTGGTCCTGTTGGTTTAATTGACGTTTGCAAGGTCATAGGTGTTTTTGGGCTCTAGCCCCCGTACGGCCTGCGTTAGTAGCTATAAATTCAATAGCAATTCAGTACTTGATCATCACGTTGCGCAGCTCCGTGTAGAACTCCAGCGAATGCACACCGCCTTCGCGACCGATACCAGACTGTTTGGAGCCACCAAACGGCGTGCGCAGATCGCGCAGGAACCAACTGTTGATCCAGCACAAACCCACTTCAATCTGGGTGGCCAGACGACTGGCGCGGCTGATGTCCTGGGTGTAGATCGAAGTGGCCAATCCATACTTGGTGTCATTGGCCATGCGAACGGCCTCTTCTTCAGTGTCAAAGGGCGTGATGTGGCAGCACGGTCCGAAAATCTCTTCGCGCACCACAGAGGCGGTCTCGGGCAGGCCGGTCCAGATGGTGGGCTGCACCCAGCAGCCGTCTTTCAACGCATCAGGCATCTCGGGAACGCCGCCGCCGAACACGATGTTGGCGCCTTCTTCCTTTGCGCGGGCATAGTAGGACAGCACTTTTTTCTGGTGAATTTTGCTAACCAACGGCCCTATTTTGGTGTCATGGTCAAACGGGCGACCCGGCTTCATGGTTTCAGCCTTGACCTTGAGGGCTGCCACAAACTTGTCGAAAATGGGGCGCTCGACATAGACACGCTCGGTGCCCAGACAGACCTGGCCGGCGTTCTCAAACACCGAGCGGGTCACGGTGTTGACGGCGTTCTCAAAGTCGCAGTCGGCAAACACCACCGCTGCGTTCTTGCCACCGAGTTCCAGCGACACCGGGCGGATGCCGTCGGCACCGGCTTTCATGATGGCGGTTCCGGTTTTGGTTTCCCCGGTAAAGGTAATGCCGTTGACGCCCTGATGGGCCGTGAGAAAGGCGCCCGCCGAGTCCACGCCAAAGCCGTTGACCACGTTGTACACGCCGGGCGGCACGCCGACCTTGTTCATCACTTCGCCCAAGAGCGTGGCGGTGCTGGGGGTGCATTCGGATGGTTTGACCACCACGGTGTTGCCGCAGGCCAGCGCCGGGCCGCATTTCCAGGTCATCAGCAGCAGCGGCAGATTCCACGGGCAGATGATGGCGATGACACCACGCGGGGTGCGCACGCCATAGCTGCGCGCCGTCTTGCCGTCAGGCGTTCGCATCTCGAAGGATTCGGTGGACACATTTTTGATGGTGTCGGTAAAAATCTTGAAGTTGGCAGCGCCGCGCGGGATGTCGATGTGCGAGGCCAGATGCGCAGGCTTGCCCGTGTCCGCCACTTCGGCCTGCAAGAAATCATCAAAGCGATGGTTGATCTCGGCCACGACGCCGTCCAGCATGGCGCAACGCTCGACCACTGACAACTGCCCCCACGGACCGCGCAAGGCAGCGCGTGCAGCGGCCACAGCGGCGTCGACTTCGGGCTTGCCGGCCTCAAACACGTTACCGATCAGCGAGTTGTCGACCGGGTTACGCTTTTCGTAGGTCTTGCCGCTGAGGTTGGTGACGTACTCGCCGTTGATGAAGTTCTTGATATCTCTCATATTTCTCTCTCAAATGTGGAATCGGGACGGGCAGACCTAGGACGGCAATCCAAGTGCTGCCAGCCCGGCGTGGGCACAGACTTCATCCTCATGCTCGGAACCGCCGGAGACGCCAATGCCGCCAATGCGCTGGCCACTTGCAAGTATCGGAACCCCGCCGCCAAAGGCAACGAAACGCGGCCGCAGCACTATGCCCTCGCGTACGGCGCTGGAGTGTTGCTGCAAAGCCGCATGCCATTGGCTGGTTGCCAGGCCGAAGCTGACGGCGGTGTAGGCCTTGTCAATGGCAATATCGACCGAGTGCAGGGGTGCACCCGGCATGCGCAAAAAAGCCGCCAGGGTGCCGCCCGCGTCAACCACCGCCACGTTGATGCGAATACCCATGGTCTGGGCGTGCGCCGCCGCTTCCCGCACAGCGACGGCAGCAGCCTCCCAGTCAATCACCGATTGGGAATGCGCAATTTGCATCAGGTCACCACGCTCAGGAATGCATCGTTGAGCTTGCGGTCGTGGTAGAAAATACCCCGCCCAACGTGCTCCCAACTCCAGGTGACCGGCTGCATGTCCGGGTAGTGGTCGTAGCCGCCGCAGAAGGTTTCCAGGCGGTTGCCGGAGGGGTCAAAGAAGTAGATCGTGGTGCCTTGCGTGATGCCGTGGCGGGTTGGGCCGATGTCGATCGAGACCCGGTTAATGCTCATGATGTCGGCGGCGCGCAGCACCTGCTCCCAGCTCCCCATCTGGAACGCCACATGGTGGAGTTTGCCGTCCTCGGCGTGGCGCACCATGGCCAGGTCGTGGGCCTTGGCACTGCAAGTCAACCAGACAGCCAGGTCGGTCGCACCGTCTTCGAGCTTGACGCGCTCGACCAGGTTGAAACCCAGTACCTCTTCAAACAGCTTGCGCGAACCATCAATGTCACCACCGTACAGCAACGCGTGATCCATGCGGATCGGTCGAATGCCCTTGCCATCGATGACATCCACTTCGGGGTCGTTGCAGCCGGTGACACTGCCCACATCGGTCTTCTCGGCGAACAGTTCGATGGTGTGTCCCGTCGGAATCGTGAAACGCACGCGTTCACCGGTTTCCAGCATGTCTCCTGCCGGCATGCGCTCGGTTTTTACGCCGTACGCCTTGAGTTTGCCATCCAGCTCTTCCAGAGTGGCCTTGTTGAGCACTTTGTAGCCAAAGAAGTCCAACCCGGCGCGGTCAGCTTTGCGCAGCACGATGCTGTTGTGGTCGCGCTCGGCACGGGTCTTGAAATAGACGCGGCCCGATGCGTCCCGCCCGGTTTCCACCAGACCCATCACATCGGTATAGAACTGGACCGACTCGTCCATATCGAGCACGCGTATCTGGGCGTGGCCCGGACGCAAAACACCTGTCATTGCCATTTTGTAGTCTCCTGTTTGATTTCAAGTTGAGAGGGCGAGAGAACGTCTTTCGGCTCAACCACCCGACAGACGTTTTTTTTCATTTTTCCAATCACCCGCAGCGCAATGGCGCTGCTCGGGCGCACGCGACACGCCAGGACGCAGCCTTGTGCTTCCTCCTGCTCGCTGACGTGCTCGCGGCTCATGACCCGCTTGGTGTACGAGCCACTGAGAACCTGCACCTTGCAGACGCCGCAGCCACCCCCGCGGCAACCCGCCGGAATTCCCTTTTTGCCTAGCGACTCCATGCCTTCGAGCAGGCTCAGGGCGTCAGAGCAGCGGTAGCTGCTGCCGTCGTCTTCAATGGTCACGGTGTGGACGGTCATGGCATCAAGGCTTGCCGTCAAATTTTGCGGAACAGCGGACTGCGCACCTGTTGCGCGTCAGCCGCCGAGATGAACTTTTCGGTATAGATGTCGCGCTCAAAGAGCCGCCCCTGCATGAGCGTGCTGATGCAGGCTTCAATCATCAGCGGCGGGCCGCACAGGTAGGCTTTGCGGCCGCGAAAATCGTTTTCAAAATGCACTTTTGCAGCGTCATGCGCAAAACCGCGAGCGCCCTCCCACACCGACTCGGTGGGCTCATTGGAGAGCACGGCCAGGTAGTCAAAGTTTGGGTGCTGCGCTGCCAGTGCCTTGAATTCGTCATGGTGGTAAAGCTCGGCTTGGCACCGCGCGCCATTGACCAGCGTTATCGGCCGGGTGATGCCTTGTGCCAGCAAGTCCAGGATCATCGAGCGCGGACTCGAAAGGCCGGAGCCACCGGCAAAAAATAGGTAGGGCAGATGCTGTGCCACATGCTCGGTCTGGCGCACAAAAAAGCGCCCATAAGGGCCACTAAAGCGCACCGCGTCGCCCAGCTTCAGCACGTCATGAACCCAGCCGGTTGCGGCCCCGCCAGGGACGCGTCGAATATTGAGCTCGATCTCGCCCCCCATTGAGGGTGCGCTCGCGACGGAAAATGCACGCGCCTGCTCCTCCCCGGGCACCACCAGATTGATGTACTGCCCGGCCTGAAACACGATCTGCTGCGGCGCGTCCAGCGTGATCCAGACGCCCTTCACGGTGGGCGTCAAATCCTCCATGCGCGACACCGTTCCGCAGTAGTCTTGCACCGGCAGGTTCAGGGCATCGGGCTCGTCTTCGATTTCGGCATTCGTCGTCACGTCTGATTGCAGCGTGGCACAGCAGGCCAAGGTCTTGCCCTCTTCACGCTCATAGTCCATCAGCGCGAAGTTGGAAGCAGCCCCATGGTCCACCTCACCGTCGGTGATGTCGATTTTGCAGGTGGCGCACAGACCGTGGCAGCATGCGTGCGGCAAGTAAATGCCGGCACGCAAGGCAGCATCGAGAATGGTTTGCCCGTCCTCAACCTCCAGCACCTGCCCCGTCGATTCAAAAGTGAGTTGATAACCCATCAGCGCTTCGTCCCTTTAGTTGCACGAACCGTTCAAGCCATGCAAGCCCGGTGTACGAAAGCGGATCACATCCTTGTGACCCAGACCGTTTTCAGCCAGCGACTTCGTGGCATCCGGCGACCAGGGCTTTCCGGACTTAAACCACTCAGCGGCGTTCCAGTCGATCTTGGCAAAGTCAGGGTGTGCACCAAATACGCCGGGCAGTGGCCCCGCCAGCAGGTCACCAAACTTCATGGTTGGCGGCAGCGGAATGCAAAAGGGCGCGCAAAACATCAGGTGGTCTTCCCACCCGATGTAGAGCAAAGGCGCCGGGAACTTGTCCACAGTGTCCTTCTGGATGAAGGGGTAGGGACGGACGGAAGTAATAGCCATGATAAATGGGTCTCCTGGTGGTCGTGCTTTAGTTGCCTTTGGCGAGATCACGCCAGGCTTTGAAGTTCTTCTGGTCCTGCGAACCTTCGAAGTCAAGGTTGTCGCGACCCATTTCCATGCGGTACCACTTCAGCACTTCGGCCAGGGGGTTAAAGTCTGCCGCCGTCGGATCGGCCTCTGGCGTGAAGCAGTTGCCCTGGTAGATCTGGTGTACCGGCATCCAGGACTGGATGTACTTTTCGGGCTCATGGTCAAAAATGCTCTTGCATCCATCGGAGCAGAAGTGGTACTTCATGCCGCTGTAATCGGACTCGCGGTAAGCGATCTTGGTGGGGTCGTCCGGCTCAGTGAAGAACATCGGAATCTGGCAGGTCTGGCACAGCATGGGCAGCGTGGTGTTGTAGAAACGCTTGCCCTCGGCGGCCTCTTTGGCCCAATGCTCATAGCGGGGCCGGTAGTACTTGTCAAAGGTGTCGGGGTATTTTTCCGACAGCCATTGCATCTCGGACTCGGACGGTGTCCAGGTATGAAAGGGGGCTGCTGCACCGTAGTTGTAGAACACGGCCCAGGCCTGGTGCGACAAATGGTCTTTGTCTTTGCAAGCCTGTGTCCACCCGGCCGGCACCTTGATGCCATAGCGCGCCAAATCCGCAAACAAGGCGCCGCCGTTTTCTTCAGCGTAAGTTTCCCAGGCTTCCTTCCAGCTCATCACACGCTTGGGCAGCATGTAGTCCATCATCATGGCCACGAGGGTGAGCACGCGGTAGCCGCGCCAGAACCACTTGTCGATCCAGCGCTGCACGATGGGCAGGTTGTCCGGGTCTTGCTCCAGGATGAACTTGATCATCTCCAGCCCCAGCGTCATGTGACGGGCCTCGTCGCTTTGTGCCGAAAAGCCAAAGGCCATGGCGGCCATGTCGCCGTTATAGGCTGCGCCCGACACAAACGGCACAAACAGCAGGTTGGTCAGAACGTACTCAAAAGCAAAACCAATCGACACCATGTACTCAAACGGTCCGGCCGTGATGGCATCGTCAAAGAACGACTTCGGCACCGACAGGTACCAGACGCGGTCGTGCTGGTGGCGGAAGTTCTGGAATCCGTTGTAGAACTTGTTGTAGTTCGACATCGAGTGGACCTGCGTCTGCGAGTGGCGGATTTCATCCAGCGACTGCATCATGCAGGCCACGCGCGGGCCAGCCCCGGCAAACTGCCGCCCAACGTGGGCAAAGCCCCGGTGCGCCATGTATTCGAGCGGGGACACGCCCGTCAAAAACAGCTTGAGCGCATTGATGTAACGCGCATCGGTGACCTGCAAATGCCCGTTATTCTGGTTAAAAGCATCGATGATGGCGTAGAGCTTTTTCTCTTTCTCCGACTGGTATTTCCAGTAGGCGTCCATCGTCAGGCGAAACGGGTCTTCAAACTTGCTCCAGTCGTGAATTTTGATTCCCTCGTACTCCAGGTAAGGGTAGATATCAGTCTTCTTCTGGTAGCTGGGCTCCCAATCAAGGTCGCGCGTCATCAGGTTGTAGCGATCTTTGAGGTTGAGCTTTTTGTTGACTTTCATGTCCATGGTGTGTCTCCGGTTGGCTTGTTTTGGCTCTGAATGGAATCTGTAATGCAGGGTGCTTTTAGTGCTTCCAGCTCAGCGTGAAGTCGTCATCGGTTTCTTCGATGTGTCCCGTCAGCGTGATCAGGTTGATGTGCAGTTCCTGCAGATCAAAGTCGCGCCCCATCTGCTCGGCCACGGTGCTGCGCCGAATGACCATCGTGTCGGGGGCATCGATCCTGACCATGGCCGGCTGGAAATTGACCGTGGCGTTCGGGTTGTCGGCCACGATCGCATCGACGATGCAGCGGGTCTCTTCGTTTCTCTGAAAGGCAATGAATACGTTGGACATGGTGTTTGCTTTCGTGGGTTTAGGCAGAAACGCCGGCCTTGGTCAGACGGGCGTCGAGCCGGGCAGACACGCGCGCCAGTGCGGAGTCGGCATCACCGCCCAGCGCCATGCTGGCCAGCGGCTGCAGCGCTGCGGCGGCACGGGCACGCCAGTGCGCAATCCACTTTTGCAGTTGCGCCTTGTTTTCAGGGTTTTCGGCGGCTGCAATACGCAGGCTCGCATCCACCCACTTGCTGCTATCGTCAAACAACTCGGTCTGAAACCGGGTGAGCAGCGACACCGTGGGGCCGGCCTTGGCATTGAGCGCCTGGTCCACCTCGGTATATGCCAGACCAAACAGCAATCCATCCAGCGCAACGTGCTGCGCCACAAACATCTCGAACCAGTCCTTGATGACCAGCGTGTCCTCGACGTAGCGACGCAGTTCTTGCCACTGCGGCTGGTCCATCCAGGCAAGCTTTGCGGCCTGCACCTCGCCCTGATCGCCCAGAACCAGGCCCATGCGGGTGAGGTACTGCGCCACGCCGAGCTGGTCCATGCCCTGGTACAGACAGGGCTGCGTAATGGCGGTACCAAAGCCATAAGCGCACATGGAGGCACCGTTCATATTGGCACCCCAGGCCACGTGGCGCAAGGGAATGTAGAAGTCCAGGGCGATTCGCTTCGAAGCGTCGTCATACACATCGGCCAAGCCCCGGGACTCCACAAAGTCAAAGTCGGCCTCGGCTGTTTCCTGCATTTTTGCCCGCGAGGCGGTGTATGCGCCGTAGTAGAACTGGCGCGGATCTTTCAATGCATACCAGTCCTTCATGGTGATGGCGGTGCGCGTCGCATCAAATATTTCGTGCTCCGGATCCCAGGTCGGGCGGTAGTGGAAGTTGGCATCGGCCTGGAGATCCATCGTCCCCTCCAGGTAACGCGAAGCCGGTTTATTGGGACCAATGCGCGCGGCGATGTGGTCAAAGGTTTGCCGCAGTGGCTCGATATTGACGGTGCGAAGATCTATATGCATATCAAAGGGTCTCCTCTAGTTATTGCTCTGGTTTCAGGCTTTGTTGTCGTGACGCAAGTGCTGCTCGCGTGCGGCGCGCAGACTCCAGTCCCATTCCTGCTCTTGAATGCCCGGTGCCGGTTGCAGGCGCCCCTTACTAGGGATAACGCCGTGCGTGGCACAGAACTCGTCAAACGGCGCTTGCGCCATTAGCAATTCGACGAACAGCTCGGGCTCGCCGACCGCAAACTCAAATTCCACCAGGCCGTTGGCATGCGTCTCAATGATTCGCACGAACTTGAGGTTGGTATTGAATTGGGGTGTATCGCTCATGACTTAACGGGTGTAACGAGCAAGGCTTTGCAAATTGCTTGCCAAACTTCGGCACATCCGTAATATTCTCGAGATTTGCAGGGAAAACCCCTACAAATCGGCTGCTACTTTCGACGTTTTTGCCTTGTTGACATAGCGTTCGATGATCTTCCATCGCTGATTGTGCGGATCCACAGCGGGAAAACTGCGCATTTGAAGCAGAGAATATGCTGAGATTTGATCAAATGATCAAATTCACTCACAATCCAGAGATTAGAACTATCATCAAGTCCATCCGCCGAAATATCGAGAAAATGGCGATCAGGTCTTTCCAGGAGATGACATGACCTCAAGCTTAAAATACCCCCCGGACGGCGATTTGCGTCGCCTGCTTCGCTTTGAGCCCGACAGCGGAGCCATCTGGTTGGGCGACCGGCGCATGGTGCTGATGCACACCACCGCGCTGGCCGCGCTGCGCCAGGACCTGGTCAACTCGGTGGGGCCGGAGCACGCCCGGCGCATCCTGACGCGCATGGGCTATGCCTCGGGTTTATGCGACGCTGAGTACGCCAAAAAGACACGTCCCGGCGAATCGCTGCAAAGCAGTTTCATGGTCGGGCCCCAACTGCACATGCTCGAAGGAGCGGCCCGCGTCACGCCGGTGAAACTAACGTTTGACATCCCTGCGGGGCAGTTTTATGGCGAATTTCGCTGGGACCATTCGTGGGAGGCCTACGCACACCAACAGAAATTTGGACTCGTCGATGACCCCGCCTGCTGGACGCTGCTGGGTTACGCCAGCGGCTACACCAGTGCCTACATGGGGCGCCTGATTTTGTACAAAGAAACCCTGTGCGCTGCCTGCGGGGCCGATCACTGCCAGATCGTGGGTCGCCCGATTGAAGAATGGCCCGACGGCGAGGCGCACAGGGTTTACTTCACCGATGACTCCCTGATGGAAAAAATGGAGGCCCTGCAATCTCAAGTCGAGGCGCTGAAATCCGAAATCGAACCTGCCAGTCGGGGCGCCCAACTGATTGGGGTGTCGCCCAACTTTCGCAAGGCTTATGCCCTGATGGAGAAAGCGGCGCAAACCCAGGTAACGGTGCTACTCACCGGCGAGACCGGCGTCGGCAAGGAGCGCTTTGCCCGCGCCCTGCACGAACTGTCCAGCCGTGCCAACGCACCGTTTGTCGCCATCAACTGCGCGGCACTGCCCTCGGAGTTGATCGAGGCCGAGCTGTTTGGCGTGGAGAAAGGCGCCTACACGGGTGCCCATGCGTCACGCGCCGGGCGTTTTGAGCGCGCCAACGGTGGCACCCTGTTGCTGGATGAAGTCGGCGAACTGCCCATGGCAGCCCAGGCCAAACTGCTGCGTGTGCTCCAAGAGGGTGAAGTGGAGCGGGTCGGTGGCGAAAACACGCTCAAGGTGAATGTCCGCTTGGTCGCGGCCACCAATGTGGATCTGGAAAAAGCGGTGCGCGAAGGTCGCTTCAGGAGCGACCTCATGTACCGGCTCAACGTCTATCCGATTTGTATTCCGGGCCTACGCGAGCGCCGGGCCGACATTGAGCCTCTGGCACGCAGCATGCTGACACGCTTTGGCGCCCTGCATGGCAAGCGCATCACGGGATTCGGGGAGCGCGCCTTGCAGGCGCTGACCAAGCACGACTGGCCCGGCAACGTGCGCGAACTGGAGAACTTGGTGGAGCGTGGCGTGATCCTTGCATGCCAGGGAGGAATGATCGAAATCGAACACCTGTTTCCCAACCTGTCGGAGTCGCCCCAAACCAGTGTGGACGCACACGGCCAGCTGACGCGTCTGCCCAGTGCGCAGGACGACGACCTGAGTGCGCGCATTCTGGACAGCGGCAGCTCGCTGGAAGACATCGAGGCACGCGTGCTTGACCATGCCGTAGCGCGGGCGCGGGGCAACCTGTCTGAGGCCGCCCGGCTTCTGGGCCTGACGCGACCGCAGCTGGCCTACCGGCAAAAGCGTCAGCATGCGAGTGACACAAGCGAGCCCCCAGCAGCCCCCCAACGCCATCAAGGAGACCGGTGATGTCCACCCTCAAACAGCTAACAGGCAACCCATCGGACACCGACACCATCGCTCCGCGCACGCTGGCCGAGCGTGCTTACCTGAGTCTGCGCCATGACGTGGTGTGCGGCAAACTAGCCCCCGGCGAACGCCTGCGTGTGGAGCACCTCAAAGACCAATACCAAGTAGGGGCAGGCACCTTGCGCGAAGCCTTGTCGCTGCTGGTGTCGGATGCACTCGTTACCGCCGAGGGGCAGCGCGGCTTTCGGGTCGCCGCCATCTCACTGGCCGACCTGGAAGACGTGACCAATACCCGCGTTATGCTGGAGACTGAAGCCCTACGCCAGTCAATTCGCCACGGCGATGCGCAATGGGAAGCCGCGCTGGTGGCCAGCTACGAGTTGCTTTCACAAACCGAAAGCGATCCAGCCGGGCCAGAGCCCGCACTCTGGGAGCGACGCAACAAGGCGTTCCACGAGGCGCTGAACGCAGGGTTCAACTCAC
>JBAWYQ010000098.1:0-15333 GCA_037143475.1 Burkholderiales bacterium
GCTTCCGTCATGATGCCCATGTGGCCCGCACGCGGCATGTTGGAGCAGGCGTTATAGGCCTTGGAGTTCCAGATTTTTCCCCACGTGTATTCAATGATGGCCTTTGCAGCCGGGCTGTTGATATCGGACACGCCGCGCAATTTTCCGTAGTTGTACAGGCTGGGGCCGATGGTTCCAAAGGAAATTTCTTTTTTGTCCAACTGGTGACAGTTGTAACAATTGCCGCCATTTGGCGTCTTGGCATCATCGCTATAGGTCAAGCCACGGCCGCTCTGCGCCAGTGCTTCGCCCTCTTTCCAGTCCCCGACAAACTTGCCGTCAGCGGGCCATTTAACGGTTTTGAGGTTCATGGCCTCGATTTCTTTGGCCCTTTTTTTGTCCAAAGGCTTGCCCGCCACATCGGCCGCACTACAGGCCCTATTGGTCTCGTCAGTGTCGAGCACGCTGGTCTTGACAATGCCCTCGGACCTGAACGATGACTTGACCGCTTCACGGGCAAAGAAATCGAACAACTCCGTATTGCCAGCCGATGCGACAGCCACCGGTTTGGCCTGCTGGGCGTGAACCGACGCCACCGTCATAACGAGCGCTACGCCAACAGCGGACAACACCGAAAAATAGTTGCATTTGTTCATGGTGATCTCCTGGGCTTAACGTTTGAGAGCAGGGGCAATCGACTTGGAGCCTGCGCTATTGACGCCCAGGTAAACACCAAGGGCAATCGTGACGTCGCTGCCAAAGCCGGGATAGGGAAAACGCTGCTGGCGATAGCAATCGTTGAGGCGCTGCTGCATGCCCCACATCTGCCCATTCGATACCCGGTACGCAGGCCAAGCCGCAAAACCAATGCCATCGCCCGGGTTCTTGGTGAGGTTGGGCAAATCTTGCAAACGAATCCGCGTGTTGTCTTGCCCATGGCAGGAAGCGCAGGCAAAGTCATGCGGGCCCGCGCGCTGAAAGAACAGGCGCTTGCCTACCTCGTAGGAGATCTTTTCCTGCGGGTGGACTTGCGACAGATTGAACGGCATGCCCTTGGACTCTGACGACAACCAGGTGGCCAGTGCTGTCACATTGACTTGCTCACCCTTGCCAAATGCTGTCTTTGCAATTTCATTCGCATCAAAGCCTTGCAAGTTCTGCATACAGGTCAGCAGGCGGGACTCCATGTCCTGGACCCGCCCGGTGTCTGCAAAGTAGCGCGGCAATTCAACGAATGCACCCTTGTAGACGCCGGGGCCTTTACCCAGATCGCACGCTTCAAGCGATGCATTTTTGGGTCCGCGCTTTTGCTTCCAAAGGTCTTCACCCTTGGCCTCAAACAGTTCCGAAGGGTTTCCATCGGCCAACATGGCACGGTATTCCTCAATGCTCTGGACTGCGGTTTTTTGAGCAAAGACTGATGCAGTTGTCAAACTACCAAGCACCAACATCGAGAGAAGTATTGACGTCCTCATAGTGACCTCTTTTAGTTTTCAAAACATGGGGAGAAAAAAAGGGCGAGCCCAACGCCACGCCCTTGTTTGAGAACACGCGGTCGGCTAGGACGCGGTGGCTTCGTCAGTGCGCGTATCACCCTTGTTGTCTTTCCAGGTGACCGCAATTTTGTCACCTGCCTTGGCGCCCTTGACCACAAACTGAAGGAAGGGGTTTTTGGAAACCGCGGGACCCCACTCTGCCGTCAAAACGGGTTTGCCGTTGTGGGTTGCCGTCACTTCTGCAATGTGCCAGGCTGGCACGAGTTTGCCAGCCGCATCTTTACGCTGACCGGACTCCATTTCATGGGCCATCAAAACCCGAACGGTCGCTTTGTCGCCTGCTACTTGTGCACGAATGCGCATTGGATCTGCCATTTTTAGCTCCTGATATAAGAAAACATTGGGGACAGTCCGCAGTTACACGCAGCGAACAAGCTCTGTCCCCGACCAATTGATAGGGTGAAGGCTATTGCGATTAACCGCCGCATCCACCCAGGGTGACTTTGACTTCTTTTTTGGCAAAGAGCACTTTGCCATCCGCCATGATGGCAACGGCGTACACGTCGGATGACTGCCCCATCTTGGCGCGCGTTGCGAAGTTCGCTTCCACGCTATCGGTCACATTGAAGACGGCAATCAGGGCAGATGGATTCTTTTCAACCAGAATCAAAATCTGCTTGACGCCGGGTAAGGCTGTGCTGGCCGTCAATGGAACCACTGCGCCATTTTCAGCAATGTCCGGGCCACCAATGGTGACGTCTTTGCTCTCAGCTGGAGCACCAGCACCCATCGCCTTCAGAACATCCGCGAGGGTTTTGGCCTCGAACGCAGTTTTGTTAAACGCGGCCAAAGCGTATTGTGGGAACAAGCCCGTAGCGGCGAGTAGGCCAGCCACGACGGCGCTTTGCTTGAGTGTCTTGCGACGAGTTTGCATCTGAGTCTCCTGAATGAAAGTAAATACCGATAAAAAGTTGCCACTGCTCTAACGTGATTGCCCTACTTACCCGCGCCCGATGCCAGCCAAGCCGCAATAGTCTTGGCTTCGGCATCGCTCAAAGTCTGGGGCGGCATGGGAACTGCGCCCCAAACTCCCGACCCACCGGATTTGATCTTGTCAGCCAGATAGTCTGCCTTTCCGGCATGCTTCTTGGCAACATCGGAGTATGCTGGCCCCACGATCTTGTTGTTGACACCATGACAGGCCGTGCATCCATTTTTCTGCAACAAAGCCAATGCAACCTTGCCGGCGCTCGACGCTTCGGCTTTCGATGCGGCAGGTGCGGCGGTTGACGTTGGCGTGCCTGCTTTCGCCTCAGGACGTGTCGTATCAGCGCCATGTTGCGCACCAACACCCCGATTTTGCTCGGCCAGGTTGCCGTGCGCATTGCGGGCAAAATCCGGCAGGAACGATGCCAGTTTGACTTCAGGCGTGCAGTCCTTCATGCAGGCCACATTGCTGGTATCGGCCTTGGCTACACCACCCATCTCCTTGCCAGGCCACATCGCGTGCCTAGTCGTCATGCCATTGCGGTTAGGCATTCGTGCCTGCACTTCGCGAATGTTCTTATCAGACAACGTGAAGTCGTCAGGAACAATGCCATTGAGGTTCAACAAAAACGCGACGACCGAGTACACATCATCGGTTGACAACGACTTGGGCGCGTTCCACGGCATGGCGCGGTTGATGTAGTCCCAAATAGTGGACAGCGTTGGCACCTTCATGAAGGTTGTACGTCCAGGGTAATTGGCGTTCATCAAATTGGCAACACGGCCTTTCTTGATGTCTTCCGGCGTTACACCGCCCACCAGCGGGCTGAACACTTCCCCAGATTCACCAAAAATGCCATGGCACAAAGCGCACTTGGCCTCCCATATATCCTGCCCCTTTGCAACCGTCCCAGAACCAGCGGGTAGCCCCTTGAAGTCAGGTCGCACATCGATGTCCCATGCGGCCACTTCTTTAGGGGTGGCAGCACGCCCCACGCCCGGATATTTGACATCAACCTGGGCGCCAGCGGTACCCAACAGAGCGAAAAGCGCGGTGGCTAAAAATGCATTACGCAACTTGAACATTTTTCACCTCGCCATTTTCCTGTACCAACCATGACTGAATGGCGTTGTTGTGGTAAATCGAGCGAGTCCCCCGCACTGCACGAAGCTGCTTGTATGTCGGCTGAACAAAGCCCGTCTCGTCCATGGCCCGGCTCTGAATAATGGTGGGCTTTCCATCCCACACCCAGTCCAGATTGAAGCGTGTAAGCGCCTTGGACAGAACAGGCGTCTCCAGTCTGGCCGTACGCCAGTTGCGGCCGCCATCCACGGAAACGTCCACCCTCTTGACCTTTCCACGACCTGACCATGCAAGGCCTGTGATGTTGTAAAAGCCTTTGTCCAGCAGAACTTGTCCGCCCGACGGCGTAGTGACCACGCTCTTGCATTCTTGAATGCTGGTGTATTGGCGCTCCAACCCGTCAGGCTGCAAGTCAATATAGTGAATCGCTTCGTCCTTGGTGGCGTAGGGCATGTCACCCACTTCGATGCGGCGCAGATACTTGACCCAGCTCACACCTTGCACGCCGGGGACAATCAGTCGCAGAGGGTAACCTTGCTCCGGTCGCAACATTTCACCGTTTTGTCCATAGGCCACAAACACTTCGCCCGACAGGATCAGGCTCATGGGAATGGTGCGCGTCATGGACGACCCGTCAGCGCCTTCGGCCAGCGCAAACTTGCCTTTCTTGAGATCGGCACCAGCTAGTTCCAGCAGCGTGATCAACGGAACGCCGGTGAACTCACTACACGAAATCATGCCATGGGTGTATTGGGCTGTGGGCACGGCCACGTTACCCCATTCAACTGCGGTGTTGGCGCCACATTCGATGAAGTGAAAACGCGACACCGCAGGCAATCGCATGATTTCGTCCAAGGTAAACACCTTGGCTGACTTGACCATTCCATTGATCATCAAACGGTGCTTGGACGGGTCAATATCCCACCAACCCTGGTGGTGACGCTCGAAATGAAGACCACTGGGCGTGACAATGCCAAACAAAGATTGCAGCGGTGCAAAAGACACCGAAGCCTGGGTGGTCTGAGTCAAACCGGGGCTTTGGCGGCGTTGTACGTCCGCCTCAAATTTGGACGGCTTGCCATAGCTGCCGTCCGGTGCAACGCCCTGGCCCAAACCCTTGCTGTGCTCTGGCAAATTCAAAATATTGGGGTCACCGCCTTCGGTGGGAACCGGGTTGCTCTGGGCCATCGCTGCTGGCAAAGCCGCACCTGCAGTCGCAGCCGCAAAGGCGCTTCGAATGAAATCGCGGCGACCATTTTTTGCTTCGCTAACGACTTTCTGAATTCCATCCCGACTCAAAAAACTCTCAGGCGCCTTTCGCAGACTACCTGAAACGGGTCTTTCTTGGTTCACGCTAGCTCCTCCAACGACGTAAATATATATTCGAATATGCTAATATACATTAAGGCTTTGCCCACGCCATTGGTGGTAACACTAATCCCCAACGTTGACTCGGGAATCATGAACCGCTAATTAAAGTGGTAGTAGTCCCGATTGAGAACGGCTGCAATGGCGGTCACTTCTTCAGGGAACAGCCCAAGATTGAGTTCCGTATTGCATTGCTCGACCATGCCCCGCAAGACGCCAGGTGCATTCACACGACCTTTGGGCTTGTATATCGCACTGCCGTCACCCACCACCTTGCTGGCGTGGCATTCGGTGCACTTGTTCTCGGCGATCAACTTTTCACCCAGTTTCAAGTCGGCTTCCAGGAAAATCCTGGGCGTCTGCGCCCAGGTAAACGCCAAAAGAGACCACAAAGCGATTAATAAAAACGTTTTACGCATGCCATCAAGGCTAGCGATAACTGGTGCTCAACGCAATACCGACTTTCACGAATTAGCGCCTGACTTTGGTCTTACTACCCATATGGGTTACCCATCATTACCCTTTGCGGTGATAGACGAAGTGCGCGGGCTCCTCAAGAATCGGCACAATCAGAAAGGCATTGCCGTGACGCAATGGTCATTCAGTTCCCCACACAACAACCGGTTGGAAACAACCCATCAACGGAGATATGACATGGAATTCAGCAAGGAATTTGACGCATCTGGCCTGGCCTGCCCTTTGCCCATCGTAAAAACAAAAAAAGCACTCGCCGACATGACCTCTGGACAGGTGCTACGCGTGATCTCCACTGACCCGGGTTCAGTGTGTGACATGGCGGCGTTCGCGGAACAAACTGGCAATGCCCTGCTGGAACAAGGCAGCGAAAACAGCAAGTTTGTGTTCTATCTCAAGAAGGCATGAGATAGCAGCTTTCAACCTATTCCGGAGCACGACGCATGGCAACCAAAAAAATGGCACTTATCGCCACCAAGGGCACGCTGGACATGGCATACCCGCCATTCATTCTGGCATCCACCGCCGCGGCGCTGGGATGGGATGTACAAATCTTCTTTACGTTTTATGGGCTGCAACTGCTACGCACCAGCTTAGACGATATCAAGATCAGCCCATTGGCCAATCCAGCCATGCCTATGCCGGTGCCCATGCCGGTTATGGTTCAAATGCTGCCCGGCATGGAATCCATGGCCACCATGATGATGAAGAACAAGATGAAGTCAAAGGGCGTCGCATCACTTCAAGAACTGCGCGACATCTGCCTGGAAGCCGACGTCAAATTCGTCGCTTGCCAGATGACGGTGGACCTTTTTGAGTTCGAAACCAGTGAATTCATCAAGCAAGTCGAATACGGCGGCGCCGCCACGTTCATGAAGTTCGCCGGCGAATCTGATGTTTGCCTGTTCATTTGAACTGACAATGAAGAAGGCCCTTCTTTGGTGCACTCTGCTGCTTTCCACCCAAGTTTGCCTGGCAACAGCGCCCTATTTCCAGGCTAGCAAACTACCCGCCGCGGACCTGACCACCCAACTGTCCCAGGTCGAGAAAAAGCTGCAGGCTGAAGGCTTCACCGTCATTGGGCGACACACGCCCAAGGGCCTCCCAACCCATGCCAGTCTGGTTGTTACTGACCCTGCCATTCTGGAAGCTATCCAGACCATTGGAGGCTCAGGCATCGTTGCCGCCGGCATTCGGGTGGGCGTGCAAAGTGACGGCACAGTGTCCTACATGAACCCGGACTACTGGTTTCGCGCCTATTTGCGGGGGCAGTTTAAAACCGCACAAGCTCCGGCAAAAGCCGTACAAGCACGTCTGGCAAAAGCGCTGGGCGAAGGCACAGCCTTTGGCGGGGATGTAGCCGAGGCGAATTTGCCAAGCTACCGCTATATGTTTGGCATGGAACGGTTTGACTCGTCCAACAGTGAACTCAGCACCCATCCCAGCTTTGAAGATGCACTCAAGTCCGTGCAGGACAACCTGGCAAAAGGCGTCGGCAATACAAGCCGTGTCTACGAGGTAGTGATGGCTGATCGCAAAATGGCCGTCTTCGGCGTCGCCATGAACGACCCCGGTGACGGAGAAGGCGGCTGGATGAACAAGATCGGTGCGGACCACATTGCGGGTATGCCCTACGAAATATTCATCATCGGCAACAAGGTATTCGCGCTGTATGCTCGGTACCGTATTGCACTGGCTTGGCCAGCCCTTGGCATGGGCCAGTTCATGGGAATCATCAATACACCGGAAGCGATACGCAACACGCTTGCGCGGGTTGCAGGTGGTAGCACGCCGGGCAATTAATTGAATCTGTTGATCGGGAGTATTTCATGAGCGAAACCACCAACCCCGCCACGCTGGTCGTTCTCGGCGGTTTTGTGCTCGCCTTTATATTTGGCGCTGTCGCCAACAAGACCAACTTCTGCACGATGGGTGCCATCTCTGACATCGTCAACATGGCTCACTGGGGGCGCATGCGTATGTGGCTGCTCACCATTGCTGTCGCAATGATCGGCACCAGCTCGCTGTCCTACTTTGGGCAGATTGATCTGGCCAAGTCTGTCTATCAACGGCCCACACTGGCGTGGTTGTCCCTGCTGGTGGGTGGCGGTCTGTTTGGTGTTGGCATGACGATTGCTGCGGGATGTACCAATAAGAATCTGGTGCGCGTGGGCGGCGGCAGCGTTCGCTCTCTGGTGGTATTGGTGTTCCTGGCAATTTCAGCTTATATGACACTCAAAGGGCTGTTTGGCCAGTGGAGGGTCAGCTTTCTGGATCCGGTTGCTATCGATCTTTCCGCTTGGGGTCTATCCAACCAGAGCCTGGCGACCCTGCTGGCCAAGCTGACCGGATTGCCGCAGACGTCAGCGCTGCTGGCGAGCGCTTCGGTCATCAGCCTGGGCATGCTGGTATTCATATTTAAGGACAAGCGTTTTCGCGCCAACCTGTCCCACGTGCTGGGATCAACCGTATTGGGGCTGTTGATCGTGGCAGCCTGGTACCTGACTGGACATATCGGCTACGGCGAGAACCCGGAAACCCTTGAGACGGTGTATTTCGCCACCAATACACGCACACTGGAATCCTTGAGTTTTGTGGCGCCAACCGCCTACAGTCTGGAATTATTGATGCTGTGGACCGACAAGACACTGCGGGTAACCTTTGGCATCGCCACCGTGGTCGGCGTGGTGCTGGGGTCTTTTGCGTATGCAGTCAGCACCAAGCAATTTCGCTGGGAGGGCTTTGCCTCGCTGGAGGACCTGCGCACGCAATTGATGGGTGCTGTGCTCATGGGTTTTGGTGGGGTTACTGCCACCGGCTGCACGATTGGCCAGGGTCTGTCGGGCATCTCCACACTGGCACTGGGCTCCTTCATTGCCGTGGGCGGCATTATTGCCGGCGCAGTGGCCACTATGCGGTACCAAAATTGGCGTGCATAGCCACATGAATCTATCGATTTACGATGTGGAGGAATCTACATTTGACGAACTAGTGGTGTCGCGTTCCCATGCGGTTCCGGTCGTGATGGATATCGGCGCCGATTGGTGCAGCCCGTGCCGGGTCTTGACTCCTCTGCTAGAGAAATTGGCCCTCGCCTACGAAGGGCAGTTTTTACTTGCAAAAGTGGATGCCGACGAAAACATGCGTATCGCTGGGCGACATCAGGCCAAGGGGTTTCCAACCGTAATCGCCTACAGCCACGGCCAAATCACCGAGCGATTTCATGGTGCACAAACCGAACGCTTCCTGCGGGAGTTTTTAGAGCGACTCATTGGCGCCCACAAAAATCCATCAACCGCCAGCCAGCCTGGGCTGGCCACCTCTATAAAGCACACCGTATGAATTTGCCAGATCGTGACGGAGACGGGTACCTGAAGGACATGAGTGACTGGACCGAGGAGATCGGCCGCGCCATGGCGCAGGCGGACGACTACGAACTTGACGACACCAAGTGGGCCCAAATCATGAAAGCCCGCGAGTACTACGAGGAATTTGGCAGCGTTCCGCCCATTCGCAAGTTTGCCAAGTATCTGGAACAGGAACAAAACGCCGTGTTCAAACTCTGGATGACCGGGCCCATGAAGCCCATTACCAAATACGGCGGTCTGCCTAAGCCAACGGGTTGCGTTTGACGGGGTACAACCCTCTGGTCTGGCCTTGTCGCTCAGGGGAACGTTGCATTGAGTCCTCGCGAGGTTTTCAAAGAAAATCCGCCATTACCGATGCTCCGCATACATCCTGCGCACAAACTGTAGCGCAGGCCGTTGCGCCCAAGCCTGCATCGTCTCAGAAACCCCTTTGGGGAAAACGACCGCATGCACCATGGGGTGCTCTTTGGGTGCTACAAGCGGTCCCAGCAAGGCTGCGGCGGTGAGGTCCGCGCGCGTCCACTGGCTCCCGAACAGATAGGGCCGCCCGTCGCCAAAGAGCCCATCGAGCCAGTCGAGTTCAGCCTCCACCACCGCCCGTGATTGTTGACCCTGCTCTAGCCCCAGGTCCATACCCTTGACCATGATCGGCACAATGCGTGACCAGCCCAGGGTCACCGCGGCGCGTTGCCACAGGGGCAGCCCATTGGAAAAAATGGGGCGCACGGAGGCGGGGTCGTTGATGAGTGCATCTGAATAGTAAAAACGCCGCACGTGAACGCCCACGATCTCATCAAGCCGCTTCTCAACCGCACGCACTTGGTCAGGCGCCTCACCTGCGAGGCTCAGGACATTGCTGGAGTTTTGCATTTCGCACCAGTCGATGATGGCCGAAGACCCCGCAATCACACCGCCCCTGGTCTGCAAAAACGGCACCGAGCCGTGTTTAGCGCCCAGTTTTTTGGCTATGCGTCGGTGCGTGCCAACCATCACATGGCGCACCTCATGGGCAATGCCAAAATGCTCCAATGCCCAGCGGGCCTTTTCACAGTAGTGCGAGATGTTGAACACATACAGGATGGGTACTTTCATGGGTCAACTTTCGTGAATAGTATGCGAGTCACAGCAAGGCGGCCGGGATTTCACGGGCGGCGCGTGGCAGCAGCGATCAAGGATAGAAAATCAAATGCATGAAGCAAAGTATGGCACGGGTTAGGATGGTCAAAGAGCATTCCATTGTTGAAGTCACCCAGTCACGCCAGCGATACACATGAAAGGCCCTCATGGCATACCCACCAGAATTTCTCAAACTGGTTGACGAGTTCATCCACCTTGCCAATCGGCTGGCTGAGGATGGCAAGGATGGCGAAGTCAGCGCCGCGATCCTGTTTGCGGCCGGGCGGTACAACGCCTTCAATTTTCTGTCGCATAGTGACGGCGAGCAAGATCAGGACAAGGCGGTGGATTTTTATGTGTCGGAATACCGCAAGGCGATCACTTCGAATTTGGACGGTGTTGTCGGTCCTGTGGTGAAAGCGCAAGGTTAGGGTATGAACCAGGATTGAGGCGAAAACCAACCTCTGGCCTAGTGAGCGCACAGGGTATTTTTTAGACGTAAAACTTGGAAGCCCGCCGGCGCCCGGCCGACCGAAGGCAGACGAGTGCATTCGAGCAGGCCGAGTGCGGAATGTTCAACAGCTTTCGGTCACAACGTGGGTCATGTCCTTCTCAATTTGGCTTCAGGCTGGGGTGAGACGTTCAAGGTGCACCGGCACGTACTTGTGCCAAGGTGTGCCGGCAAAGGGGTCACGGTCCTCGGTGTTGGTGAGCTCGTTCAACGAAACACCCCGACGGTCCAACGAGCCATCAACCTTGTGGTAGTCGAGACCATGGCCATTGGGCAACGAGACATGGCCCGGCTGCAACTCGTCAGTCAGCTCTATAGGCGCTTGTGCAGCACCGCGCGGGGTGCGCAGTTGGATCCAATCACCGTCCGTGCATCCCAGCGCAGCCGCATCCTGCGGATGAATACGCAGCATTCCAAAATTACCCTTTTTCAGCCATTCCGGGTTGCGGATGGATGTGTTGCTGGTGTCAGCGCGGCGTTCCCCAGCAGACAGGATGAAGGGGTAGTCAGGGCGGTGGGGCGGAAGCTTGCTGTCAATCGTTGTCAATTCATCCAGCATCTCCTTTATGTGCAGGTTGATCTTGTGATTCGGTAACTTCACAGCATCCCAACTATCGCTGTATTGACTGACTGCAAAGATAACGCCGGATGGGCTTTTCAAAATGGCGTCGAAGAGTCGGTTTCCACCAAGCAGTGACGGCCCACCAAACCCAGCGCCCCGCGCCGCCGCAGGTTGGGCTCGCACGTACAGCTGGCTGATGCCCCAGAGTGATGCAGCAGGCGCAAGATTGGCTGGCAGGCTGGCCCCCAGGGTGCGATAGAGAACGACAGGTGCATACCGAGCCACCTTCTTGTCCCGCATAGCCTTCCAGGCAAAGGCCATGCCGAACGCTGTGTATCCCATGCGTGCTGCCGAGCGCAAGAAAGCGTAGTTGGAACTATCCAACTCGCCCATCGCTTCGAGAAGGCGAGCGTGAATCTCGGCTTCAGGAAGCGTACCGGGGCGGGGTGCAAAGTGTGGGTGGCGCAGCTGGAAACCATTGTGAGGAAATTCAAGGTTGAAGAACGTTGCCTCGGCCTTTTCAAACTGGCTGCTGGCAGGCAAAACGTAGTCTGCTTGCCGCGCTGTTTCAGTCATGGCCACATCAATCACCACGCTGCATTCGAGGGCACGAAGCGACTCGCGCATGCGCTGACTGTCCGCAAGCGAGTGCACGGGGTTCGTGCTTTCAATGAACATGGCCCGAAAGCGCTTGGGGTGCTGGGTCAGGATTTCATCGGGTATCACATTACAGGGAATCAAGCCCATGATGACCTTGGAGCCGGTAACCGGGCTGTGGGTCCACTTGCGGGGCGCTACGGGTTTGCCCGAGTCTTGCGTTTTGGATGCGCTGCGGGTAGACGTGGACAGGTTCAAAAAGGGGACAAACGCATTGTTGGCACCGGGCTTGGCATAGTTTCCAGTGAGCAACCACACCAGCCGGTTCAGATAGCTGTTTAGCGTGGAGTGCATATTCATTTGCACCCCCAAGTCTTCGATCATGGACACACTCTTTGCACTCGCAATGCGTCTTACAGCTGAACGCAGGAGCGACTCTTCAACTCCGCAAATTGCGGCGTAACGCGTGATGTCAACTTTCTTTAAGACTGCCGCCACAGCTTCATAGCCGGTGGTGTGTTCCGCAAGCCAGCTGCTTGCCTCTAACCGCTCCTGCACCAATATGGCAGACATTGCCGTCAAGCACCACGCGTCAGTTCCGGGTTTGACGGCCAAGTGAAAATCCGCCATCTTCGCTGTTTCGGTGCTTCGAGGGTCTATCACGATCATGGCGCGATTCGGATCGTTTTGAATTTCGCGCAGTACAACGCGGGTTCGGGCAAATCCGTGTGACTGCCAAGGGTTTTTCCCCAAAAATACCGCCACCTCGCAGTGTTCAAAGTCGCCGTGGACCGGTGCACCGGCCATCTTGCCTTGCACCCAGCCTTCGCCCGTCTTTTCCTGCGCCAATGCATTGGATCGGTACTGAATCCCTAACGCTTTTATGGTGCTATCAGCGTACGTTCCACCCAGGTGGTTGCCTTGGCTGCCGCCACCGTAGTACAGAATGCTTTCGCCGCCATGTTTGTTCTTGATAGCGGTGAATTTTTCCGCAATCTCGCTGATGGCGGTCTCCCAATCGATATTCTCATAGCTGCCGTCGGGCTTGCGACGCTTGGGCGAATCGATGCGGTCGGCACCGTTTTGATAGAAGTCCATTCGCTGAGACTTCTCGCAAATATAGCCCTGAGAAATGGGGTGGGACTTGTCCCCCTTGATCTTGATGATTCGCCCTGCGTCTGTTTTGATGTCCAGGCCGCAGTTGAGCGAGCAGATGATGCACGCCGTTTTTTTCCAGTTATCAGTCTCAGCGTGGTCCATGGTGGAGTCATCCTTGAATTGTTTAGGTGTGAGCTTGCTTTATTGGATAATGATTGTTATCCTAACTTAAGCAATGAAAATGTGTCAACTCCATTTTTGAAAACAGTCTTATGCGTTACACCACCGAATACAAGGAAGAGGCCCGCGCCAAACTAATGGTGGCGAGTGGGCGCCACGCCAAACAGCATGGTTTCATCAGCAGTGGAATGGCGGACCTGGCTGCAGCCGCGGGAGTGACGACAGGTTCTCTGTACAAGCACTTCAGTGGCAAGTCAGACCTGTTCGTAGCAATGATCACAGCCGAACTGAAACGCACGGCCGACATGTACGACGCGATAGACCCCGCCAACTCAGCGCAGGTCTCGCGCGCGCTTGCGGGCTATCTGAGCATGAGCCATGTGCAGCAGCCGGGAGCAGGATGCCCGTTGCCTTCCTTGACACCCGAGATCGGGCGTGCCGATGACGTGGTGAAGGAGGCCTTTGAGAAGGGTCTCCAGACTATCCATACGAACGTGAGTGCCCTTACAGGGGATTCAGACACTGCCTGGGTCGTCATGGCACAGAACGTCGGCGCAGTCATGCTTGCCCGTGCTATGCGCAGCGAGGCTCTGCAACTCGAACTTTTGGATGCTGTACGTCACGCCGGTGAGCAACTTATCAGCAGTGGCAAATAGACTTTTTCAAAAGATCCCACCATGAACAAAAAGAAGGCCATTCTTGTCATTGGAGCCGGTGATGCCACAGGCGGAGCAATTGCTCGGCGGTTTGCACGTGAAGGCTACATTGCCTGTGTAACCCGACGTAGCGAAGATAAGCTACAACCCCTTGTGACTGAAATCCGCAACTATGGCGGCGAGGCGTACGGATTTGGCAGTGATGCCCGCAAAGAAGACGAGATGATTGCGCTCATCGAGAAGATCGAGCGCGACATTGCGCCCATTGAAGTCGCCGTCTTCAACATTGGCGCCAACGTGCGCTTCTCGATCACAGAGACCACCTCGCGTGTGTACCAGAAGGTGTGGGAGATGGCGTGTTTCTCTGGTTTTTTGATGGGACGCGAGACAGCAAAAGTCATGTTGCCACGAGGTCGTGGAACCATTATTTTCACGGGTGCAACGGCAAGCCTGCGTGGGAGTGATGGCTTTGCTGCCTTCGCTGGTGCAAAGCATGCCCTGCGTGCGCTGTCACAAAGCATGGCTCGCGAGCTTTGGCCCAAGGGCATCCATGTCGCGCACCCGGTGATTGACGGAGCCATTGACACGGAGTTCATCCGCACCAACTTCCCCGAGAGGTATGCCTTGAAGGAGCAACTCGGCATTCTGAATCCAGACAGCATCGCCGAAGCCTACTGGCAAATCCATGTGCAACCACGCGATGCATGGACGCATGAAACAGAGCTACGCCCCTGGCTGGAGCGCTGGTAATCCACGCAGCGCCCATTTTTGAATACATCAATTCAAGTCCGGTGACACCTATTTACCTTCAACCGATTTCGGTGGTTCAGAGAAAACCCGGTGGCT
Source organism: Burkholderiales bacterium (assembly GCA_037143475.1). Classification (GTDB taxonomy): domain Bacteria; phylum Pseudomonadota; class Gammaproteobacteria; order Burkholderiales; family Burkholderiaceae_C; genus Allorhodoferax. The sequence goes on from JBAWYQ010000098.1 coordinate 14,323, forward strand.
TCACCAAGCCCATAGCGGGTCTGCACCTTTTCTTATGATGTAGGTTCTGCATTTGCCCACCATTTTGAAAGTTTTAAATCGCCGTGATCTCACCTCAATCCATCCTCATCACAGGCTGCTCCAGCGGCATTGGCCAGGCTTTGGCGCTGGAACTCAAGAAGCGCGGCCACACCGTCTTTGCAACGGCTCGCCAAGTACAAGATTTAGCGAGCCTGACCGCAATGGGCTTGATTGCGGTGGAGCTTGATGTCACCAGCCAGCAGAGTATCGATAAAGCCAGAGAGCAAATTCAAGCCCAAACAAACCGATTGGATATGCTGATCAACAATGCCGGGTACGGTCAGTTCGGGGCAGTGCTTGACACAGACTCCAACGCACTGCGCCGTCAATTCGAGACGAATGTCATTGCTCCCGTCGCGCTTTCTCGTGCGTTCCTTCCACTATTGCGAGCATCCTCCTCAGCTTGCATTGCCAACGTCGGAAGCATTTCCGGAATCGCCACCACGCCCTTTGCGGGTGTCTACTGCGCCAGTAAGGCTGCGCTCCATGCTCTCTCCGATGCAATGCGCATGGAACTGGAACCGTTGGGAGTTCGCGTTGTAACGGTGCAGCCCGGCGGCATTGCATCCAAGTTTGGTGACAACGCCGAGCATGAAATTCAGTTTCCGCAGGGTTCCCCATACGCATCCATCGGCAAGTTCATTCAAGGACGCGCAAAGATGTCTCAAGTGGGGGCTACGCCCGCAGAGGCGTTTGCAAAGACAGTGGTTAACCATTTGCTGGACAGGAGCGCAAATCCGATTTGCCGAACTGGGAAGCAAAGTACGAGACTGCCCATGCTAAAGCTATTGCTTCCCACAAAGATTTGGGATTTCAAAATGCGAAAACTCTTCGGGCTTGATCAACTTTAGGCAAAGAAACATTCTCGCTGGTAAACGAGATCCAAAACACACAGGTACTCGCCTCCTGACTCAGTTGGCCCGCAGTTTGGTCGGTTTACGACTTTTCTTG
>JBAWYQ010000099.1:0-15243 GCA_037143475.1 Burkholderiales bacterium
TACTTCACATTGGCCACCAAGCCCAACGCCGGTGTGACCTTGGTATTGAAACCCAATTGTGCCAAGCGGGTATCGACCACACCACCTAGGCTGGTGACGCCAGCGGGTGCACCGGTGAACCCGGCAGCAGCAAAATTCTCATCCTGCTTTGCCTGGGTGTAGGCGTACTTGAATGTTGCGTTGGTGCCGGGTGCAAACCGGTAGTTGCCAGACACATAGAACTGTTGCGCCTGGTTGTCAGCACCCAGGGCCACAGGCATCTGCATCACATTCTGCAAACTGGTGCCACCACCGGCTATCACGGTTGCCGCAACTGCGGGCGCCAGCGTCAAGGGCGTTCCTAATGGGTTGTTCAACTGATTGGGAACCGTTGCGCGAATGCTGCCATTCGCGTTGCTGTAACTCGAACCGTAGTAACCGCCAGTGACAGTCAGATTTTTGTCGTGGTAATTGAGTTTGGCTTCCACCTGCTTGGTAGTGGAGTCAATAGGCTCGGGCAACATCAGGAAGGCCCATGTCTGATTGGTAGCAGTTTGCGCATTCGTGCAAACATAAGCCGCACAGGCGTAACCCGTTCCAAACAGGCGCGCGCCGGTCTTGTTCTCATTTTTGAAGCTCAGCTCCAACTGCATCGCTTTAGTCAGCCAAGTCTCCACGGACAGGCCCATGCCTTCGCGCTTGGCGCTCAGGTTGTAGTCAGTGCCTGTACCAGGTGCGTCCAACCGCACGACTGTAGGCGTGGCGGTGCCAACACCAACCAAGCCGGTGTTAATGGTGCGCAGTTCGCGGTGTACCAGACCGGAGTAGTCGGCGCCAACTTTCCAGCTGCCCTGTTTTTCGTACGAGACAGACAGATCGCGGCTGTCCAAGCCCAGGTTACTACCGTTCAGGTACAGCGCTGTGCCGCTGGCATCGTCACGGCTATTGATGTCCACATCCAGTTGCAGCGTGGTGCTGTCCGGGCGCAGACCGTTGTACTGACCGAAGATGGATCGCCCTGCGGCGTCACCACTCACATTGCCCACGCCGACGCTGATAGAACTGGTAGGACGGGTCAAAAGAGCTACTTCGGCTTCGTCAGCGAACGCGGGAGCGTAGGCTGCGATCACCGCCAGAGCCAGCAAAGACTTGCTGAAACTGAACTGATTGTTATGCGATTTCATGATACTCAACCTTTCTCAACGGAAGTTGAACTGGGGTGTTGGATTGGCGGTGGACGGGTTGTTGGTGCCATGCACTTGCGTGTGGCAATTCATGCAACTCCGGCCTTGCGTCAGATTGGTGGTGCTCTTGCCCGATTGGGTCGCCGTGTTCTGCAGGGCAGGGGTTTGTGCACCCAACAGCTGTGGAATGAATCCACCGTGGGGGGTGTGGCACTGATGGCACAGGAACGGGACACGAACCTTCAAGAGATTTTCAGCAACGGTGCCGTGGGGGTTGTGGCAGTTGGAGCAGTCATCGCTCACGGGCTCATGGTTATGCACGAACGGGCCGCGTTTTTCCATGTGGCAGGTGTAGCAGGTCTCAACCACGCTGTCGCGCTTCATCAACTTGGGACCTACGGAACCGTGTGCATTGTGGCAATCAGAGCAAGCAACCTTGCCTTCCATGATGGGGTGGTGTGACGGCTTGTTGACCTGTGCACGCTGCTCTTTGTGGCATGTGAAGCAGACTTCAGGCTGGGTCTTCTTGTCACGCACGTTGTCATGCGCGGTGTGAATCTTGTGGCAAGAACTGCATGCCACGTCTTTGGCCTGGTGGGCGCTGCCTTCCCAGTGGGAACGCTTTGCATCGGCTTGGTGGCACGTCATGCAGGCTGCGTTCTTGGCTTCGGCAGTGGTTTTGGAATTCTTGCCAAACGCACTGTCAGGCTTAGGTGGCTTTTCCTTGCCTTTGTACTCCGTGTGTGCCCGGCTTGCACCGTGGCAACTGGTGCACGTTGGGTTACGGCCGTCGGCCTTCACGCCATGTCGGGTTTTGCCAATAGCCAGTAATCCGGGAGCATCCGCTTCATCGTGGCAGGCTGTGCACTCGGCATCGCCCTTCAGGACCAAATCCTTGGCGTCCGCCGCGTGAGCGGCCGACATGCCCCCAAGGGCTATTGCGCACCAGACCGCAGCGGTCTGGGCAAAGCGTAAGAATTTCATTTCAATGCCTCCGGTTTAAAAAACGTAAGTTGGAAAATTGTTGGTGCCCACACAGGCTGTGGCACCAGTAAAGTGGTTGGCGATTCCGTCATGGCTGCAACGCGGTGCAGCAGTGGGCAAAGATCTAGCTGATGAAGCTTGGTTCATGAAAGTAAATCTTGCGTTATTGCTGGCAGTCACTGGTCTTAGGGAAGTCGCCTGCGCATTTTGTTCTTTACGTTTGACGAGGTCAATTTTTACAAAGGGTTTACCCGTTCTTTACTGTTGTAAAACAGGCTATTACCCAACTAACTCAATCAGCATTCGCTTGCAATCCAACTTAAACAAGCTTAAGGATTCTTAAGAAACCTTAAGAAAACAGTTGTTTTTGACAAAAACAGGGCAACTGGGGACCGATACGGCGCACTATTTCGGGTCCCAAAGAAGCAAGCTTCCATGAATTGATTTAAATCAAACGAATTCCATTGCTGCAGCTTTCCCGAAAAGCAGGCAAAAAAAACCCGCCGGTCAGGGCGGGTTGGATGGCCAAGGGGCAAATCAGTGCGAAAGGATCCAGTCGGCCAGATTCTTCAGTTGTGCCGGGTCTTTGGTGTCGATGATCTTGTGCTCCTCTTCTGTACCGTCCTCGAGCTTGACCTTGAGTCCGCTGGTCATGTTCTTGATGGCTTTTTCCTGTCCATCCGCCTTGCCGCGGTATTTGTCGGCAATCTTTTTGAGCGATGGGCCCTTCTTGGCTTTGTCAGGTGCGTGGCACTTCGTGCAGTCATTCTTTTTGGACAGGGCCTTGGCCGCATCCACATCGATAGCGGCATGGGCTGATGTCAAAGTGATCAGCGAAAAGGCGGTTGCGCCCAATACTGCACTCAAAGAGGTTAATTTCATGGTGGTCATTTCTCCGTTGGTAAAAGTCAAACACGCGTGATTTTGATCTCGAAACATTTTGCGCCAGCACTTTGCGGTTCGCAATGCTCAGGTATTTAGAGCAATTGATTTATATCAAACTTTAACGAGCGAGTGGTTGAACCGGTTGACTGATAGCGCAGCCACAGAAAGGCATACTGATTTGCGCCGTTGCGATTGTCAGCCAACTGTAGACAAAGCAGTCCACACTCGCACCCACCATTTTTACCAACAGGAGACCCCATGACCCGTGAAGTAGTTGTAGTTAGCGCCGTGCGCACCGCCATTGGCACCTTTGGCGGCAGCCTGAAAGACATTGCCCCGTCCGAACTGGCCGCCCAAGTGGTGCGCGAGTCATTGGCGCGCGCCAATGTCGAAGGCAAGGACGTCGGTCATGTGGTGTTTGGCCATGTGGTGAACACCGAACCCAAAGACATGTATCTGTCGCGGGTAGCAGCCGTCAACGGCGGTTGCGCAGAAGGCACCCCCGCCTTCAACGTGAACCGCCTGTGCGGTTCGGGCCTGCAAGCCATCATCTCGGCCAGCCAGAGCATCTTGCTGGGCGACACCGACATCGCCATTGGCGGTGGTGCCGAGAACATGAGCCGAGGACCCTTCGCCAGCCTGAATATGCGTTGGGGCGCACGCATGGGCGACACCAAGATGGTGGACATGGTGATCGGCGCGCTGCACGACCCCTTCCACACCATCCACATGGGCGTAACGGCTGAAAACGTCGCCGCCAAGTACGGCATCACCCGGGAGATGCAGGACGCGTTGGCCGTCGAAAGCCACAACCGCGCCCAACGCGCCACCGAATCCGGTCTATTCAAGGACCAGATCATGCCAGTCATGCTCAAGAGCAAGAAGGGCGACGTAGCCTACGCGACGGACGAGCACTTCCGCCCCAACTGCGTGCTGGCGGACATGGCCAAGCTCAAGCCCGTGTTTATCAAGGAGAACGGCACCGTAACCGCTGGCAACGCATCCGGCATCAACGACGCGGCGGCGGCCGTGGTGCTGATGGACCGCAAGGTCGCCGAAGCCCGCGGCCTCAAGCCGATGGCACGCCTAGTGGGCTACGCACACACCGGTCTGGACCCCAAGATCATGGGTGTTGGCCCCGTCTCCGCCACCCTGGCCGTGCTGAAAAAGACCGGCCTGAGCGTGAACGACCTGGACGTGATCGAAGCCAATGAAGCGTTCGCCGCCCAGGCTTGCGCTGTGACGCAGGAACTGGGGCTGGACCCGGCCAAGGTCAACCCCAATGGCTCCGGTATTTCGCTGGGTCACCCCATCGGCGCCACTGGTGCACTGATTACGGTGAAGGCCTTGTACGAACTCCAACGCATTCAAGGTCGTTATGCACTGGTAACCATGTGCATCGGCGGCGGTCAGGGCATTGCTGCCATTTTTGAGCGCGTATAAGCAGGCATTCAGGCCTCAAACGCTGCACTTTTAATAGCGCCTCCAGCCCATTTCTAGGGGGCTGGAGGCGCTTTTACTTTAAATTGATTTAGGTCAAGACAACCTTGAGCATGGCGTCCTACACTGGCGCCAGGTTTTGACCGAAGTCGCTTGAACCGACTCTGGAGACCGATATGCTGCCCGCCTACATTACCCACGCCGATTGCGCCCGCCACGAAATGGGGCCACAACATCCCGAATGCCCGGAGCGGTTGGGTGCTATCAATGACCTTCTGTTGGTCAAGGGGCTACTGGACTATATGTATCCCTGTGACGCGCCTCTGGCAACGACCGAGCAGTTGGCCCATGCGCACTCGTCACTGTATGTGGCGGAACTGATAGACGCATCTCCCGCCGAGGGCTACCACCGCGTGGACCCGGATACCGAAATGAACCCGTTCACGGTGCGAGCCGCCCTTCGGGCTGCCGGCGCCGTGGTGCACGCCACCGATCTGGTGGTGGCCGGTGACGCACCAACCGCTTTTTGCTGCGTGCGCCCGCCCGGTCACCATGCCGAACGTGCTGCTGCCATGGGGTTTTGCTTCTTCAACAACATTGCGGTGGGCATACGCCACGCCCTCACGACGCACGGCATACAGCGGGTCGCGTTGATTGACTTTGATGTACACCACGGCAATGGCAGTGAAGACATCTTCCGGGGCGATGAGCGCGTGCTGATGTGCTCCATTTTTGAACAAGGCATTTACCCCTTCACCGGCGAAAACGCCACCGGAACCAATATGGTTAACGTGGGCTTGCCATCGCGCTCAGGCAGTGACAAGTTCCGCGAAGCCGTTACCACCCACTGGATGCCGGCACTGGACGCCTTTGCGCCCGAACTGATTTATATCTCGGCCGGCTTTGACGGTCACCGCGAAGACGACATGGGCAACCTGGGCCTGATCGAAGCCGACTACGAATGGGTTACACAACAGCTCATGGCTGTGGCCCGGCGCCACTGTAAGGGGCGCGTTATTTCTTGCCTGGAGGGCGGCTATGTGCTGAGCCCTCTGGCCCGCAGCGTTGCTGCCCACGTGAAGGTGCTGATTGGCGCCGACTAAAGAACCACTATGGATAAGCACTACCTAACCCCCCTCTTCACCCCGGAATCCATTGTTGTATTTGCCGGGCGCCTCGATGAGCCCGATACACAGACGGCACAAGCGGTAGCACTGATTGAAGCACTGCGCGCGCAGCGCTTCAGCGGAACCCTGCAGTTTCTGGACATCCAGACCAGTGGCACGCTGGCTGACCTGGCACAAATCAAGGCTGATCTGGCGATCATTGCCCTGGAACACAAAGACATCGCTCCCGCCCTTGAGCTGGCAGGACGCATGGCCTGTCGCGCAGCCCTGGTGATCTCCAGCGGAATCACGGCCGAGCTGGCCAGTGAAATGAAGAAGATTGCCCGTCGCGAAGGCATTCACCTCCTGGGGCCCAATTCGCTTGGCATTCAACGCCCACAATTGCAACTCAACGCCTCGGCGGCAGGTCCACTGGCTGGCAAAGGCTCACTCGCGCTGGTGTCCCAGTCGGGGGCGCTGACCTCCAGCATGCTGGACTGGGCGCGCAGCAATGGCGTGGGATTCTCGTCCGTCATTTCCCTGGGGCCCCATACGTCGGTCGACATCGCACAGGCGCTGGACTTTTTGGCCAACGACGGGCAAACCCACAGCATCGTGGTCTACATGGAAGGCATTTCGAATGCCCGCCGGTTCATGAGCGCCCTGCGCTCTGCCGCCAACGCCAAGCCCGTTGTAGTGCTCAAGGCTGGCCGCAAGTCTGCGGGCAACGAAGCGGCTCAAACCCACAGTGGAGCCATTGTGGGTAGTGACGACGTCTTTGACGCCGCACTGCGTAGAGCCGGAGCCGTGCGAGTGCGCTCGTTTGTCGCCCTGTTTTCGGCCGCCAAATGCCTGGCGTCGCGCTACCGACCCGTGGGCAAACGCCTGGCCATCATCACCAACGGCGGTGGACCCGGTGTACTGGCGGCCGATTGGGTGAATGAAATATCCCTTCAACTGGGCAAGCTGTCAGTTGAATCGGTCACGGCTCTCAAACCGATACTGCCCCCTCTGGCATCCCTTGCCGACCTGATTGACCTATCTGAAGACGCCGGCCCCGAGCACTTCAAGGCTGCCATTGCTGCTGCCGAGAAGGATCGCCAGATCGATGGCATGCTGGCCATCTACTCGCCCAAGGCGGGTGGTGATGCGGCAGCCGTTGCCGCCGCACTGGCCGAGGTCAAACGCGCCATTGGCAAGCCGCTACTGTCCTGCTGGATGGGCGATGCATCGGTGGGTGCTGCCCGCAGTATCCTGAAAGAGGCTGCCATTCCCAGCTTTCGCACGCCCGAGGCGGCCGTGGGTGCCTTTGGCAATCTGGCCTCGTTTTACCAAAACCAGATGTTGCTGCAACAGACACCGCCGCCGCTGTCCACACTGGCCAAACCCGATATCGAGGGTGCCCGTCTAGTCATTGAAAGCGTATTGGCCGAGCGACGCAAGGTATTGACCGAGATGGAGTCCAAGACCCTGCTATCGGCCTTCCATATCCCGGTGACTACCACCATGCTGGCGCGCAGTGCCAACGAGGCGATGATGATTGCCACGCAGTTGGGCTTTCCCGTTGCACTGAAAATCGATTCCCCCGACATCAGCCACAAGTCCGATGTGCAGGGTGTGGCCCTCAACATCGTCAACGCCACGGGCGTGCGTGATGCCTACAACGATATGGTGCAAACCGTGGCACGGCTACAACCCAAGGCGCGCATCAATGGTGTAACCGTACAGAACATGGCCAGTGCCAAGCGCGGGCGCGAGATTTATGTCGGTCTGGTCACCGATGACCCGTTTGGGCCCGTCATTGCCTTTGGTGCCGGTGGCACCATGATTGAACTCATTAACGACCGGGCCATGGAGTTGCCGCCGCTGAACCAGTTTTTGGCACACCGCTTGATAGAGCGCTCGCGCGTCGCAGAAACGCTGGGCGAATGGCGTGGCAATGCCGCCGTCAACATGGATGCACTGGAGCAGGTGCTGCTACGCGTGTCTGAAATGGTGTGCGAGTTGCCGCAACTGCGCGAGATGGACATCAACCCATTCATCGTCGACGAACACGGCGCCGTGGCAGTGGATGCACGCATCGTCATTGACCACGCTTCTCAGTCACAGGCCAACAGTTCAGGCTCCAACAGCTACAACCACTTGGCCATACTGCCCTACCCTGCGCGCTATGCACAGGTGTGGCCACTGCCCGGAGGGGGCGAATACTCGGTGCGACCTATCCGCCCGGACGACGCGCAGATGTTGCAGGACTTGATGCAACACCTCTCACCCGAGAGCCGCTACTTCCGCTTTGTGTCCTCCATCACCGAGCTGCCACCCACCATGCTGGCACGCTTCACGCTGATTGACTACGACCGCGAAATGGCCCTGGTGGCGGTGTTCAAGGAGCGCGAAGCGGGTGCCGATGGCGAGTTCACCGAGACCGAGCGCATCGTCGGCGTATCGCGCTACATCACCAACCCAGACCAGTCCAGCTGCGAATTTGCTCTAGTCGTGTCCGACGACTTCAGCGGCAAGGGACTGGGCTCCCGGCTGATGCTCAGCATCATGGACGTGGCGCGCGAGAAGGGCCTGGCCGAGATGGACGGACTGGTCCTAGCGAACAACCCCGGCATGCTCAAACTCATGCGCAGCCTGGGCTTCTCAGTAAAGACGTTTGCCGAAGACGCTGACTTCAAACTGGTATCCCACGCGCTGTAGACAACACACCAAGGAGACTCCCATGGCCGCACTTGAATGGTCAAACGACTTTGTCCTGAACCTGCCCCAAATGGACGACACGCACCAGGAGTTTGTAGAACTGCTGGCTGCGGTGGAAGCCGCAACCGACACCAACGTGATTCCTGCCTGGCAGGAACTGGTGGCCCACACGGAAGCGCATTTCGCCCGCGAAGACCGCTGGATGGTTGAAACACGCTTCGCTGCCAGCAACTGCCACAGCACACAACACCAGGTGGTATTGGAAATAATGCAAAAAGGTGCAGAAGAAGGTAGCCAGGGCAACCTGGAAATGGTGCGCCAAATGGCCAGGGAATTGGCGGTTTGGTTCCCGCAACATGCGCATTCCATGGACGCCGCATTGGCCACGCACCTGCACCGCGTGGGCTATGACACGGTTTCGGGAGTGATCCACAAACCGCAGGCTCTACCCGTGACCGAGATCCATGGCTGCGCAGGCGAGAGTTGCTCCGACGTGGAAGCCTCCCCCATGGCGGCCGCCACGGCATAACCTCACTGCGCCGCTATAAGGCCTTGCGCCCCAGCAACCCGCCTATGCGGCGCACCAGCCACTTGGGCGTGCCGCGCGAGGCAATCATGGCCGCGCGGTTGACAACGCCGGGCACACAGATCGCCTCACCCCGCATGCAGGCGGCAAACGCCAGTTGTGCAACATCCTGTACATCAGCAATCAGAAAACCCGGTAACTGACTGAGTTTGTCGTTGGCGCCCGCCGCCTGGGTGAGCATATTGGTCGCGGTAATGCCCGGGCACAGCGCCGTGACCGTAACGCCCGTGCCTCGCAGTTCTTCGGCTAGCGACTCCGACAATGACAGCACATAGGCCTTGCTGGCGGCATAGCTGGCCAGGGTGGGCACTGGTTGAAACGCAGCAACCGACGCCACATTGAGCACACGACCCGAACCACGCTGGATCATGCCTGGCACAAAAATGCTCAACATGGAGGTCAGGCCCGAAATATTGAGGTCGATAATTTGCTGGTGGCTGGACGGCGCTATCGACGTGAAGGCCCCCTGTTCCAGCACGCCTGCGCAGTTCACCAATACGTCCACCTTCCAGCCCATGCCGTCTACCGCATCATGCAGTTGCGAAGCGGCGCCCGGTTTGGAAAGATCGGCAGCCAGCACATGCGCGGCATTGCCATGCTGGCCCGCCAGGGTCTGGGCCAGCGCCTTTAACGCGGCCTCGCTGCGTGCGACCAAAATCACGTCAAAGCCAGCACTGGCAAAACAGTGCGCCAGCGCTTCGCCAATGCCGGATGACGCACCGGTTATCAGTGCCGTCTGCCGCGACCTTGCCGCCGCTTTATCGGTCTTTTTAGGGGAAGCACTATTCTTCTGCATGACGTGATCTCTTTCTGTGAAGTAGAAATGAAAAATCTCAGGGCTTTGCCGGTTCCACTTGCAGGGTCATGCCAGCAGAACGCAAACGCTGCACCAGCACATCACCCAGACCACTGGCGGGAGTCAGCAGACCACCATGTTTTCGTCCGCCCGGCAATTCGTCCAGCTGCACGGCCAGTGCCAGCGCAGATTCGCACAGCATCTTGGTGGTGGCACGGTTGCCGGGGTCGCCCTTATCAGCTATCAGACCGCGAACTGTCTTGCCGCTGGCGCTGTGGCCCACAAACTGGCAGCGGAACGAGCCGCCATCCATACTGGCCTCTGAGGGGCCCGAGCCGGGTTTAGGCGCAAGCTGTTGCGCCAGTTTGCGTATGGGGCCCAGGCTCAGAGCCATTTGCGAAGTGTAGGAGCCCACACTCAAGCCGGTCGCTGCCATGGCGGCCCCTGGCCCACGGCCCAAACGCAGATATTCCTGGTAGTCATAACCCTCAGCGTAGCCCAGCAAGGCCGCACTGCGGCGCACAACCCGGGTGTTGATGGTTGACATCATGAACGGCCCCAGCCAGGCGGAAAAATCCGGATCGTGGCGCGGGGCAATAGGATCACTGTGGGTCGGTCCATCGGCAGGACGTGTGCCATCGGGGTTCAGCAAAAACGGATCCGCCATGGCATCCGACTGGCCTGACGCCAGCATATTGAACAGCGATGCCAGCGTGCCGCCATTGAAACCGCCCCGAATGCTGAATGCCGCCTTGACCTGCGTGCAGGCTTCGCCATAACGCTGCCACATGGCTTCGTTCGCCAAGCGGGCGCTCAGGTCGGACGGAATGGAGTCAAACCCGCAAAAGGGAATGATGCGCACGCCCGTGCGCTGTGCCTCTTCGTGGTGCCGGTCAATCAAGTCTTTGACCCATGGCGTCTCGCCCGTGATGTCCACATAGTGGGTGCCGTGGCGCACGCAGGCAGCCACCAGTTCGTTGCCGTACAGGGCAAACGGGCCGGCGGTACTCAGCACGACCCGGGCGCTGCGGGCCAGCTTGTCCATGGCCGCAGCATCGTGCGCCTCGGCCACCAATAAGCCCATTTTGGACGTCGGAAAATCCTTGCGCACAGCCTCCAGTTTGTCAGCCGAGCGCCCGGCAATGGCCCACTTCAAACCCAACGCCTTGACGTGGGGTTGGTCCGCAAAGTAGCCCACGGTCTGGCGACCCACAAAGCCACTGGCCCCGTACAGCACGACGTCGTATGTTCTGAAATCTTTGGCTGTGGCCATGGGGTGCATCCTCTGTTCAAGCGCCGAGCATAGACGCAATCAAAGCCGTGCGCAGACTGGGGTCTGTCGCATTGGCAACGCAGGCCACTGGCGAGGCAAGCTACCATCCGCCTCCCACGCAGTGCACTTACCGGCTGCTTACCCTTTACTTTGCCCCCCTTGCGGAGTCCGTTCCATGTCCATCGCCAACCTTGTCAATCACCAGATTCGCCTTGCCGCCCGCCCCGTTGGCATGCCCAAAGCCACGGACTGGAGTCACACCACCGAACCCGTCACCGAGCCTGCAGAAGGAGGCGTCACCCTCAAAACGCTGGCGCTCTCGCTGGACCCCGCCATGCGCGGCTGGATGAACGAAGGCAAGAGCTACATTCCGCCGGTCGGCATTGGCGAAGTCATGCGCGCAGGTGGCGTCGGCGTGGTGGTCGCGTCCAAAAGCGACCAATTCGCCGTGGGAGACCATGTGAGCGCTGGCTTTGGTGTGCAGGAATACATCACCCTGGGCCAGGACGAGATCAAACGCAATGGCATGTTCAAAATCGACCTGCGCGCAGGCACCCTTACCCAGTGGCTCAACGTGCTGGGTATGCCAGGGATGACCGGCTACTTTGGCCTGCTGGACGTGGGCATGCCACAGCCGGGCGAAACGGTGGTGGTATCGGGCGCTGCCGGGGCCGTCGGCCAGACCGTGGGCCAGATGGCCAAAATCAAGGGCTGCCGCGTGGTCGGCATTGCCGGTGGCGCCGCCAAGTGCGAATGGGTAGTGAAAGAACTGGGCTTTGATGCCTGCATTGACTACAAGGCCGGTTCAGGCGCTGTGCGCTCTGGCCTGAAAGAGCACTGCCCAAAGGGCGTGGACGTCTATTTTGACAACGTGGGCGGCGAAATTTTGGACGATGTGCTGGCCAAGATCAACCGCAAGGCGCGCATCATCATCTGTGGTGCCATCAGCCAGTACAACAACACGACCGCCATTCAAGGTCCCAAGAACTACCTGAGCCTGCTGGTCAACCGCGCCCGCATGGAAGGCATTGTGGTGTTCGACTACGCCGACCGCTACCACCTGGCCATTGCCGAGATGGCTGGCTACATCAAGGCCGGGCGCATGAAGAGCAAGGAAGACGTGGTGGTGGGCCTACAGACTTTCCCCGAGACACTTCTCAAACTGTTCAACGGTGAAAATTTTGGCAAGCTGGTGCTGGAAGTGGCAAAGACCTGAGCGTCCTGACGTGAACCAGCGCGTGTGTTGCTACGATTTGCGTAGCTGCTCACGCTTATTCCACGGGGGCTACAGCCCAATTTTCTTATAGCTATTCCAACAAAGCCGCATAGACCAGGTTGCGAAAAAGCGGGCGATAGTAGTCGCGCTGATTCGGTGCCTGGATCATCATCAGGGCAAAGAAGTCTTTTGTCGGGTCGACGAAAAAGGTGGTGCCTGCTATGCCGCCCCAGAAGTACAGGCCTTTGGTGCCCGAGATAGCCGCTACCCCCTCTTGGGTGCGCACGGCAAAGCCCAGACCAAAGCCGTGGCCCGGCGGCAACAACTCGCCCGAACGCCCGGCCCGATGCACGGCAATGTCGCCCAAGTGGTCAGCCGTCATGTAGCGCACCGTGGCCGTGCTCAGGATGCGCTGGCCATGCAGTTCGCCGCCACTCAACAGGCACTGCAGAAAACGGGCGTAATCTGCGGCCGTAGAGGCCAGACCCGCACCACCAGCCTCCATTGCTACAGATTGGCGTACATCGATGAGCCGCATGGCGATGCCACCATCCGGGTCCTTCTCAAACGGCTCGGCAATGCGGTGGTGCTTTTCCGTTGGCACCACAAAACTGGTATCCACCATACCCAGTGGTCCCAGGATGTTGTCTTGCAGGAATGCGCCCAGCGTCTGGCCGCTGACTGCCTCCACCAGTGCGCCCAGCAAATCGGTCGCACGGCTATATTCCCACACCGTACCGGGTTCAAACATCAGGGGCAACGCGGCCAGGGCCAGCGAGAATTCGCGGTTGGTGCGGTCGCGTGAGGCCAGTTGGGCCTGTGCATATTGGCGCTGGACGGGCTCGGCGCCCAAAATTTCGTAAGTCAACCCGGACGTGTGCCGCAGCAGATCTTGCACAGTGGGTGCGTGCTTGGGGCGGTGCTGGACGGCATGGCCGTTGATGTGGGTGGTGACTTTGACGTCCTCAAACTCCGGCAAGTGCTGGGCGACCGTGTCGCTGAGCAACAGCTCGCCGCGCTCCATGAGCATCATCACTGCCACCGAGACAATGGGTTTGGTCATGGAGTAGATGCGAAAAATCGCATCCAGCCCCATGGGCACACCGGCCACGGGGTCCTGTTGCCCCACGGTTTCGTGCAACAGCACCTGGCCGCGCCGGGCGATCAGGGCTACTGCACCGGGCAGGCGCTTGGATGCCACTTCGCGCGCCAGCACCTGGACCAGGTTACGTGTGCGCTGTGGGCAAAAGCCCAGGTCTTTGGCCGATCCAAAGGGTAGTTGACGGGCAACCGTCATGCGCCAGCTCCGGCTTGTGCATAGCGTACACGCGCCAGCGCAGCACCCCTGGCCAGGGCTTCGAGCTTCTGGACTGCCACCTCACGACTCATGGGCGCCAGCCCACAATTAGTGCAAGGGAAGATGCGGTTGCGGGGCAGGTACTGCATCGCCAAGCCAATAGTGTCGGCCACTTGCTCGGGTGTTTCAATGACGTCGCTGGCCACGTCGATCACGCCCACCATGACGTCTTTGTCCTTGAGCAGGGCCATCAGGTCCGGCGGAACATGCGAGTGGTAGCACTCCAGACTCACCTGTTTGATGGAGCTGGCAGCCAATGCCGGGAACACCTGCGCATATTGGCGCCACTCCTGACCCAGGGTTTCTTTCCAGTCGGTGTTGGCCTTGATGCCGTAGCCATAGCAGATGTGCACGGCGGTGGTGCAGGTCAGACCACGTGCAGCCACTTCTAGTGCCTTGACGCCCCAATCTGCGGCGTCCTGCATGTAGACGTTGAAGGCAGGCTCATCAAATTGGATGATATCGACGCCGTCAGCCTGCAGCGCCAGGGCCTCCTGGTTGAGCAGTTCGGCAAAGGCCATGGCCATCGTCTGCTTGTCACCATAGAAGCAGTCGGCCACCGTATCAACAATGGTCAGCGGCCCGGGCAGCGTGAACTTGAGCTTCTTCTTGGTGTGGGCGCGGGCCAGTTGCGCCTCAAACGCATGCACTCGGCCCTTCAGGCGCAGGGGAGCCACCACCTGCGGCACCATGGCTTTGTAGCGATCATTGCGGATGCCCATTTCAACCTTGTGCTCAAAGTCAATGCCCTGCACCTGCTCCAGAAAGCCGTGCACAAAATGCTGGCGGCTTTGCTCGCCATCGCCCACGATGTCCAGCCCGGCGTCTTCCTGTTCCTTGATCCACAACAGGGTGGCATCAGCCTTGGCTTGCTGCAGTTCAGGCCCAGCCAGTTTCCACTGCGGCCAGAGTTTTTCGGTCTCTGACAACCAAGACGGTTTGGGCAGGCTGCCTGCGATTGCGGTTTCAAACATGATGTCTTTCCATTAATTGCGGTCTTTTCGACGCAGAATGTTGATAATGTAGCTAGAGACTCGGTACACCTCAGAAACACACATTGAAAAAATTCGTTCAATTGCAGGTGCGGCCAAAACTAGAGGCTATCAGCAAATCGATCGATGCTTGCCCAAATCAAAGATCGCCTTTCAAGCCTGCCAAGGTCGGACGGGAGTTTTTCAAGCGCACAAAAAAATTCCGCCTCGCCATACCGAGTTTCAGTCATCGCCGTCACCTTGAAGTCAATCAGCTCGGCGGCGCCACATTTGCGCAAAAGTAGAAGAAACGATTCGGGCGTAAACACGCTGCAATGAACGTCGAAATACTCGCCGGATTCGATCCGTTTGAAATAGCTCACGAGAGCTTCTTCATTCAGAGATTCAACAAAATCCAGGTGAGCCAAGGGTAGTTGGTCGGGCTGCAACGTTCCCGCCCACAAATCCAAAATGCGCCTTTGGTCTATCCCCGCCCTTGCCTCCATGACATGGTCCAGGCATTGACGAAGACTTGGCCGCAGGCGTCGTTGCTGCCAAACTTCGGCGACGGCTGCAAACTCGGTTGTTTGCCTGGTGCAATCAAAGGTGAAGCGCTTGTCTGGCACCGCAAGTGACAAGAATCCTCCAGGCTGCATCAATGTACTGATCTCGCGGAGCCAACCCAATACGTCGGGAACATGCTCTATCACGTGAGACGCAATGACATAGTCGAACTTCTCGCTACCGATTGCCTGCAGCATTG
>JBAWYQ010000100.1:0-15104 GCA_037143475.1 Burkholderiales bacterium
CAGCAACATCCCCGTCACTCAGCCCAACATAATGCCGGTGCAGCACATCAGTCTTGGGTGCGGTGTGATTAAGAATCCGCCGTAAAACAGCATCCCCCAAACCAAGTTTCTCGCCTACGGTGGCAACCAGCTTCCTCAAGTCGTGCAACATGAAGCGAGGCGCACCAAGTCGCATTGCCATGCTGTGAACCTGTTCAGCAGAAAGACCCTTGAACAGTTCAGCATCAGGTTCTAACAATAAGCACCGTCGCTCCAGAATTTCCCACATCATCGGTGTCACAGGTAGAGAGTGGGGCTTCCCGTTTTTGGTCATAGGAACGCTCAGGATGCCGCCAGTCAGGTCAATCTGCTAGCGGGTCAACTCCCTACATTCATTGCGTCGCAAGCCCGTGTAGAGTGTCAGAAGCAGAAAGTCCCGCTGCTTCTCACCGAGCTTGTCTACAGCAGCCTTCCATGCAGGTAGCTCCCTGATCTGCAAGACACGGGCGCGGGGTTGGGAATGTTCGGGCATCAACCCCGCTGCAGCCAGCTTGTTGAAGGGAGACTCCAGCGACAGGCCATGCACCGCATTGATGTACTTGATTAAGGCTGTGACGATGCCCCGTCCTACGTCAACTAATGCCGCACCTTTGCTTTGTGCAAACGCATGGCAATGCTCTGCAAACTCACCAGCTCCAAGACCAGAGACAGATTGATCCAGCCACTCTGGAAAGTGGGTCCTGAAAATCGAGTCATACCGCTTCTGACTGGATGCTTTGAGGCGCTTTGCGGCTCAGTAAGCGACCAGAGCCTCACGGACCGTTGGCAAAGCCACCGCCACAACCTTGCCGGGTCTTTTTCCAGCCCTGCATTCCCTCAAGACCTCCATAGCCTTTGCCCGAGCTTCGTCAACGCTCATCAAAGGCCAGTAGCCCAGGGTCATCCTGAATTGCTTTCCAGCCACACTGGTGGCAATTCGGAAGGTGCGCTTTCTGGGGTTCATCCTCACGCAGAACCCGCAAAGCACCCTGTCGCGAAAGATGCGCCCGTCTGTAATGGTGCTGCGCCGAAGCAGCGATTCGCTAATAAGTACAATCGGCATCAGTTTCCCCTAGGCAAAACGAGGACAAAATCCTCGATAAATCGACGTATCCATACCCGGTTCGTACTTTTTGCTGTCCTGTCTTGCCATGCGCGGGTCGGGCACATCGACGGTGTCCGCGTTGGGCTCGATGGTGCAAAGGGGGTTGTTTCCTAAGGATATTTTCATGAGTTTGAAATGTGGCATCGTTGGTTTGCCCAATGTCGGTAAGAGCACTTTGTTCAATGCGTTGACCAAGGCAGGCATCGCGGCGGAGAATTACCCCTTCTGCACGATTGAGCCCAATGTGGGCATCGTCGAAGTGCCCGATGCACGCATGGCACAGTTGGCTCACATCGTCAAACCTGAGCGCATGGTGCCAGCGGTGGTTGAGTTTGTGGATATTGCTGGCTTGGTGGCCGGCGCCAGTACCGGTGAAGGGCTTGGGAACAAATTTTTGGCTCACATCCGCGAGACTGATGCCACTATCAATGTCGTGCGCTGCTTTGAAGACGACAACGTGATCCATGTCTCTGGCAAGGTCGACCCGATCTCGGACATTGAAGTCATTCAAACCGAGCTGTGCCTGGCCGACTTGTCGGCGGTAGAGAAAGCCCTGCATCGCGTTACCAAGACAGCCCGTTCGGGTGACAAGGAGTCCATCAAGCTCGTCGCCATTCTGGAGAAATGCCAGGCCGCGCTGAACGAGGCCAAGCCGGTACGCACGATTGATTTCAGCAAGGAAGAGTTGCCGCTGCTGCAACAGTTTTTTCTTATCACCGCCAAGCCCGCCATGTTTGTGGCCAACGTCGCGGAAGATGGCTTTTCGAATAATCCAATGCTGGACCGCCTGACTGCCTACGCCACCGCGCAAAATGCGCCAGTGGTGGCCATCAGCGCCAAGTTGGAGGCTGAGATGTCGGAGATGAGTGATGACGACCGGCAGATGTTCCTCGAGGAATTGGGCCAAACCGAGCCTGGCTTGAATCGACTGATTCGCTCGGCCTACAAGCTGTTGGGCTTGCAAACTTATTTCACTGCCGGTGTGAAGGAGGTGCGTGCCTGGACCATCCACGTGGGCGACACCGGTCCGCAGGCGGCTGGCGTGATTCACACCGACTTTGAGAAGGGGTATATACGCGCCCAGACCATTGCCTTCGATGATTTCATCGCCTTCAAGGGCGAGCAGGGTGCCAAGGATGCCGGAAAAATGCGCGCCGAAGGCAAGGAGTACGTTGTCAAAGATGGGGACGTGATGAATTTTCTTTTCAGCTCATAATTTATAGATAATGGGGCTGCAGCCCCCGTAATATATGCGTGAACAGCTCCTGAAACGATAGCATCTCAGGGGCTGTTTTTGTTTTCACCAGAGCTTGATCAGACCCATCAGAGCGGTAGTCATCAGCAGATATCGAGCAAACTTGCCAATCATCATGTAGGCCAAGCAGGGCCAGAATGGCAGCTTGAGCCAGCCCGCCACCGCACACAGCGGATCGCCCACCCCGGGCAGCCAGGCCAGCAGGCAGGCCTTGGGCCCTAGTTTTTCCAGCCAGCCCAGCGCTTTGGTATGTGTTGATGAATGGCCGTACTTGTCAACGACTTGATGTGCGCCATAGCCCATCCACCAGTCCAACGCGCCGCCCAGTGTGTTGCCTGCGGTCGCCACCAGTACAACGGGCCAGAACAGTTCAGGGTTTAACTGCACCAATCCAAAGACGACTGGCTCAGAGCCCAGTGGCAGCAGGGTGGCGGAGATGAACGAGACCACAAAGACCGTGCTCAGGCTGTATTGAGGAAGTGACAGTAGGTTTAGCAGTTGATTGATCCAGTCGGGCATGGGTGCAGTTTATTTCAATTGCCGAAATTTTGGGCAGCTAGAATGGAGCCCGACCCGCGTCACCGCTTTCAGAACCCACCCCCATTCCCCTCAGATATCCGCATGCACATCGGCCACTTTGCTATGGCGAATCCTCTGTTTGTTGCGCCCATGGCGGGGGTGACGGACCGACCATTTCGGCAACTGTGCAAGCGCCTGGGAGCTGGCTATGCGGTGAGTGAGATGGTGACGTCCCGGCGCGATCTGTGGGACACCCTGAAAACCTCGCGGCGTGCAAATCACGACGGGGAGCCTGGCCCTATTGCCGTGCAGATTGCTGGCACCGAGGCGCAGATGATGGCTGATGCGGCCGTGTACAACATCGAGCGCGGCGCACAAATCATCGACATCAACATGGGCTGCCCGGCCAAGAAAGTCTGCAATAAGTGGGCCGGTTCTGCCCTGATGCAGGACGAAGCACTGGCGCTGTCCATAGTCGAGGCCGTGGTGGCTGCCTGTGCGCCTCGCAACGTGCCGGTGACATTGAAGATGCGCACCGGCTGGTGCCAGGCGCATAAAAATGCCGTCTCACTGGCCCGAGCCTTTGAAAGTGCGGGCGTGCAAATGCTGGCCGTGCACGGGCGCACGCGCGAGCAAGGCTACAAGGGTGAGGCCGAGTACGACACTATTTGCCAAGTCAAGACTTCGGTGCAAATTCCCGTAGTGGCCAATGGCGACATCACCACGCCCGAAAAAGCACGCGCAGTGCTGCAGGCTACGGGCGCGGATGCCATCATGATCGGTCGCGCAGCACAGGGCAGGCCCTGGATCTTTCGCGAGATTGCCCACTTTCTGGCCACGGGTATGCATCTGGCTGCACCACTGGTCAGCGAGGTCAAGCGCCTTATGGTGGAGCACTTGCAAGACCATTACAGCTTGTATGACGAATTCATCGGCGTGCGCTCGGCGCGCAAACACATTGGCTGGTACGTGCGTGACTTGCCCGGTGGCGAGGCCTTTCGCAACCAGATGAATGCATTGCAGGACAGCCGGGCACAAGTGGCCGCGGTTGAAAA
This sequence comes from Burkholderiales bacterium, assembly GCA_037143475.1. Classification (GTDB taxonomy): domain Bacteria; phylum Pseudomonadota; class Gammaproteobacteria; order Burkholderiales; family Burkholderiaceae_C; genus Allorhodoferax. The sequence continues at coordinate 3,953 of JBAWYQ010000100.1, forward strand.
TTTCTTTGATGGTTTGAACGAGAAGATGGACCGCATCCCGGCAAACGGCGTTGTGGCCAACACTAGAGGAAGTGACATGACGGAATGTGTTGTATGAGCAAGAAGCTCCTTGAGGAAAGTGTGCGTACCAGTTTGGAAGGCTACTTTCGCGATTTGCGTGGTACCGAGCCCGGTGGCATGCATGACATGCTGGTGCGCGCCGTAGAAAAACCCCTGCTGGAAGTCGTGATGGCGCAGGCCGACCACAACCAGTCCAAGGCTGCGCAGTGGCTGGGGCTGAACCGCAACACCTTGCGCAAGAAATTGCTGGAACACCGTTTGATCGACTGATTTCCCCCATTTTTAACTTCACCCCTATCACCATGAACGCACTCATCTCTGTCTCTGACAAAACTGGCATCGTCGAACTGGCGCATGCCCTGTACGCGCAGGGCATCAAGTTGCTCTCCACCGGCGGGACCGCCAAACTGCTCTCAGAGGCAGGGCTTCCTGTGACCGAAGTGGCCGACATGACGGGTTTCCCTGAGATGCTGGATGGTCGGGTCAAGACCCTGCACCCCCGCGTGCACGGTGGCCTCCTGGCTCGTCGTGATGTGCCTGCGCACATGGCTGCGTTAGCCGAACATAAGATCGATACCATCGACGTGCTGGTGGTGAACCTGTACCCGTTTGAAGCGACGGTAGCCAAGCCGGGTTGCACGCTGGAAGACGCCATCGAGAACATTGACATTGGCGGCCCCGCCATGGTACGCAGTGCCGCCAAGAACTGGAAAGACGTTGCTGTGCTGACGGATGCGTCGCAATACGCAACCGTGATTGCAGAACTTAAATCTGCTGGGAAAGTTTCTGATAAGACCAAGTTTGCCTTGTCGGTGGCCGCATTCAACCGCATCAGCCAGTACGACGGAGCCATCAGTGATTACCTGAGTTCTGTGCAAGTTGGTGACGAGGTGCCTGCCGGTGATTGCGCGCCCACGCTGAGCCGCTTTCCGGCCCAGTTCAACGCGCAGTACACCAAGGTACAGGACATGCGCTATGGCGAGAACCCACACCAACAGGCGTCTTTCTACCGCAGTGCCAACCCCGCTCTGGGCGCACTATCGACTGGCGTGCAGCTGCAGGGCAAGGAGTTGAGCTACAACAACATTGCCGATGCCGATGCGGCGTGGGAATGTGTCAAAAGTTTCGAAACGACCGCCTGCGTCATCGTCAAGCACGCCAACCCATGCGGCGTGGCGGTGGGCGCAACTGCACTGGATGCCTACAGTAAGGCCTTTCAGACCGACCCAACCTCTGCGTTTGGCGGCATCATCGCCTTCAATTGCCCGGTCGATGGTGCAGCGGCACAGATTGTTGCCAAGCAGTTTGTGGAAGTTTTGATGGCGCCCGCCTTCACGCAGGAAGCGCTGGACGTTTTCAAGGCCAAGGCCAATGTGCGCTTGTTGCGAATTGCTTTGCCAGAGAACCGTGCCGACATACTGAGCGCCGGTCGCAACAGTCTGGAGTTCAAGCGCGTGAGCGGCGGTTTGCTGGTGCAGGAAGCCGACAACCACATCCTGCATTTGTCCGACTTGAAAGTGGTTACGACCGTGCAGCCCACTGCCGAGCAACTGCAAGACCTGCTGTTTGCCTGGACGGTGGCCAAATACGTCAAGTCCAACGCGATCGTGTTCTGCAAGGGCGGCATGACCATGGGTGTGGGCGCTGGCCAAATGAGTCGCCTGGACTCGGCCCGCATCGCCAGTATCAAGGCTGGGCATGCCAATTTATCACTGGCGGGCACGGCGGTGGCAAGCGATGCATTCTTCCCGTTCCGTGATGGGCTGGACGTGGTGGTAGACGCAGGCGCTACCTGCGTCATTCAGCCCGGCGGTTCCATGCGGGATGACGAGGTGATCGCCGCTGCAAATGAGCGTGGCGTAGCCATGGTGTTCAGCGGCGTGCGCCACTTCCGGCATTGATGGATGGCTGTAAACACCCAAAAAGGGGTTGAATCGCCTCGAATGGGCTTTCCCGAGGTGCTAAGGGCTAATTTGGCCTCTAGCCCCCGTAAACACTGCGTGAGCAGCTACTGAAGTTATAGCAATTTAAAAACCTCGGCAGCGGCGGCAACGGTCTCGGCGATATCTGCATCGGTGTGTGCCGCACTCATGAAGCCGGCTTCGTATAGTGCCGGTGCGAAATAGACGCCGCGGTCCAGCATGCCGTGGAACAGTGTGTTGAAGCGTTTGTTGTCGGTGGTCATCACCTTGGCGTAGTTCTGCGGCAGGGCGTCGAACAGGAAGAAGCCGAACATGCCGCCCTCGCTGTCCACGCTGAATGGCACACCGGCGTGGTCGGCCGCGCCTTTCAATCCGGCCATCAGCTTCTGTGTCTTGGCGCCCAGTGCTTCATAGAAACCAGGTTTGCGAATCTCACGCAGAGTGGCCAGACCACAGGCTGTGGCGACCGGGTTGCCCGACAAGGTGCCGGCCTGATAGACCGGCCCCAGCGGGGCGAGTTGCTCCATGACTGCGCGCTTGGCGCCAAAGGCCGCCAGGGGCATTCCTCCACCAATGACTTTGCCCATGACGGTGATGTCAGGCTCAAAACCGGGGATGGCCTTTGCGTACACAGCTTGGGCGCTGCCCAAGGCGACGCGAAAGCCGGTCATGACTTCGTCGAATATGAACAGCGCGCCGTACTGCGTACACAGTTCGCGGCAGCGTTGCATGAACGGGACTGAGGCGCGCACAAAGTTCATGTTGCCGGCAATCGGCTCGATCATCAGGCAGGCCAACTCCTTGCCGTGCAAGACAAAGGCCTCTTCGAGTTGCTCGACGTTGTTGTACTCCAGTACCAGGGTGTGCTGCACCACCTCAGCCGGAACGCCGGCGCTGGTCGGGTTTCCGAATGTGGCCAAACCCGAGCCGGCCTTGACCAGCAGGGCATCAGCGTGGCCGTGGTAGCAGCCTTCAAACTTGAGGATCTTGCTGCGCCCTGTGGCGCCTCGGGCCAGGCGAATGGCGCTCATGCCGGCTTCGGTACCGGAACTGACCAACCGGACCATGTCCATACTGGGTACCAGGCTCAGGATTTCTTCGGCCAGTTCCACTTCGCGCTCAGTCGGAGCGCCGAAAGAGAAGCCTTCCAGAATGGCCTTTTGCACGGCCTCTACCACTGCAGGGTGCCCGTGACCCAGGATCATGGGGCCCCAGGACCCGATGTAGTCGATGTGCCGCTTGCCGTTGGCATCCCAGAAATAGGCGCCTTGCGCGCGGGACACAAAACGTGGTGTCCCGCCCACGGCCTTGAATGCGCGCACGGGGGAATTGACGCCGCCAGGGATGACCTTTTGTGCGCGTTGGAAAAGTTGTAGGTTGCGGTCAGTGTCGGGTGTCATTGGGCGAAATTTCAAAAGAGGATTCTTGGGGTTCTTCGGCGTCGGTTTCCGGGTGGGCCCAGAACAGGCGGTCTGGCAGTACATTGCCCATGCCGGGCCGAAAGCCGCTCTCCAGGCAGCGGTCGAGGTAGCTCAGGGCTTCGGTTACGGACTCTGATAGTTCGGTCTCAGTGGCAATGAGTGCGGCAAGTGCGGCAGTCAATGTGTCCCCCGCGCCAGCAAACACGGCATCAAAGCGCTCGAACTTGTTGCTGCAGAGCACGGCTGTGGGGGTGCACAACACGTTGTCGATGAACTGATCAGGCAGGGGGATACCGGTGACCAGTGTGTAGGGCACGCCAAACTCACCGGCAGCGCGGGCTATGTCACGCGCCGTGGGGTCGCGCTCGGCGTTCCAGTCCGGCAATAGCCAGCGGGACAGGGTACTGTGGTTTCCAACCAACAGCGTTGTCAGCGGCAAAAGCAGTTCATTATGCGCATCGAGGTACTGGTCAATTTTGTCTTCTTGCCACCAGGACAGGTCAGGCATATAGGCCACCAGGGGAATATCCGCATAGTCTGAAGCCAGCCCTGCAACCGCGCTGAGGTTCTCTGGCGACCCCACAAATCCCACCTTGAACACCAGCACCGGCACATCTTCGAGGATGGCGCGAGCCTGTTCCGTGACCGCTTCATCGTCCATGCAATAGTGGTCGTACACCTCGGAAGTGTCTCGGGTGTAGGTGCCGGTGATCACCGGAAGCGCGTGGGCGCCAACCGAGGCAATCGCCTGGATGTCGGCTGTAATTCCGCCGGAGCCGCAGGGGTCATTGGCGTTGAATACCATGACGCAGGCGCTGGGGCCTTCGTCATCGTTTTCGGGGTCCAAACTGGTGTCGGGGATTGCCGTCATGAAAGGGGCCTGCCTAAGGGTTTGTCATCAGACGGAATGGCTAAGTTGGCGCGCGCAAAGGATAATTTGGCGGACCTGCTTCTATACAATCCTTGCATTCTATTCGAAGGCCCTTTAAGCTGTGACCGATACTAAAACGTGGATGTGCCTGATTTGCGGCTGGATTTACGACGAGGCGGCGGGAGCCCCTGATCATGGAATTGCACCTGGTACCCTTTGGACCGCTGTACCCATGAATTGGACCTGCCCAGAGTGCGGGGCCCGCAAAGAAGATTTCGAGATGGTTCAGATTTGAAAATGCCGTGTTAAGGCAGTTTGTCGGTAACGTCCACACACGATCAGGAGCAACGTTTTTTGACTACCGCCGCACCCAATGTCAGAGTTCTGGTCATAGACGACAGCAATACCATTCGCCGAAGTGCTGAAATTTTCCTCAAACAGGGTGGGCACGACGTGATGCTGGCCGAGGATGGTTTCGATGCATTGGCCAAGGTCAATGACTACCAGCCGCAACTCATCTTTTGCGACATTTTGATGCCTCGGCTGGACGGGTACCAGACCTGCGCCATCATCAAACGCAATGCCAAGTATTCCGGCGTACCTGTGGTGATGTTATCGTCCAAAGACGGTGTATTCGACAAGGCGCGTGGCCGCATGGTCGGTGCACAGGACTATTTGACTAAACCCTTTACAAAAGACCAGTTGCTGCAAGCCGTGCGGCAATTCGGGACAGTTACGCAAGGAGCGAATTAATGCCAATTCATAAAGTGCTTATCGTTGACGATTCCAAAACTGAAATCATGTTTTTGACGGACCTGTTGCAAAAGAGCGGCTATTCGGTTCGATCAGCAGAGAACGCCGACGAAGCCTTTAAGCGTCTGACGGAGGAAAAGCCGGACCTGATTTTGATGGACGTTGTGATGCCGGGGCAAAACGGATTCCAGCTGACCCGATCGATCAATCGCACGCCTGAATACACCGACATTCCCATTTTTATTTGTACCAGCAAGAGCCTGGAAACCGACCGTGTGTGGGGAATGCGCCAGGGCGCCAAGGACTACATCACCAAGCCGGTCGACGCTACCGAGCTTTTTGCCAAAATCAAGGCGCTGGGCTGATTTACTGATCCATGGCAAATCGCGAAGCACTCAGAGAACTCCAGGTCCGGCTTGCCAGCCGCTTGCAGGCTGCCCGTTCCGAGGGTATGTCGGTCGCATGGCTGGCCGTACGGGTGGGGGGGAAGAATTTTCTGTTCCCATTGGGGCAGTCGGGCGAGATTTTCCCGCTTTCCAGCTTGCAAACGGTTCCGTATTCACGGGAATGGTTTCGCGGAGTCCTCAATATTCGCGGCGGTTTGTATGGGGTTGTTGACTTGGCTGGCTTTGTAGCGGCTGATACCCGTAGCGAGCGGGCAGAGCCTCCATCACAGGATTTGAGCGTTGTTACCTTGAACATCGCACTGGAAGTCAATTGTGCGCTGCAGGTTGACGGCTTGTTGGGCTTGCGTGGTACCGATGCGTTTGCATCGTCGTCACCACCCGAGTCGGGAGCGCCAGCCTATTTTGGCAACCAATTTTTGGATATTGCCGGGGCGCACTGGCAGGAAATCGATTTGCGTATTTTGTCCCAAACCCCACAATTTTTGAGCATCAGCGCTTAGACCATCCGTAAGGTTTCACTATGTCCGTCGTCGATAAGTTTAAAAGTATTTTCTCCAAAAAGCAGCCGGATTCCGAGCTGGATTCGCGTCTCAGTCTTGCCATGCCTGGCGAGTCGTCCAACGCGATGGCAGGTGAAACGATGCAGGAAGACGAAGAGCCGCAAATGGCTCAACGAGCAGCCGTCAGTAAGGAGCTTGGGTCAGACGTGTCCAAGCCCCAAACGGGCGACTTTGTGAACGTACCTGGTCTGGGTAGCCGGACCGTGGTTCAGCAGCAGCGCACCCTTTTCATCTTGCTGGGTGGTGCATTGGTGCTGCTGGCAGGTGTTACGTTTTATGCATTGAGTCAGTCGGAGAAGGTCGCGCAGCAGTTAGGTGCGACCGGTCAGGCGCTGATGCAGTCGCAGCGACTGGCGAAGTCGGTGTCGCAGGCGGTTGTGGGTAGCGCACAAGCGTTCCCGGACGTGTCGGATAGCTCCGGCGTTTTGTCCAAGACCACACGAGGCTTGCAAAGTGGCGATGACGACTTGAGGCTGAAGGCGCTTGGCGACAATTACACACATGAGCTGGAAAAGATCATGCCGTTGGTGGACCGCGCCGAGAAGAGTGCCAAAGCGGTAATGGGTCAGCAAAAAATTCTGACGCAAATTGGTTCTGCATTGCGCCTGATTAACCGCCAGTCCTCCGATTTGCTCGAAATTGCAGAGGCCATCCTGGCCATGAAGCTTCAGCAGAATGCTCCATCGGTTGAAATTTCTGCTGTGGGGCAGCTGGTGATGTTGACGCAGCGCATCGGCAAGTCTTCCAATGAGTTTTTGACTGCGGAGGGTGTTAGCCCGGAGGCTGTTTTCTTGCTGGGTAAGGACTTGAATACATTCAAGGAAATTTCCCAGGGACTTTTGACCGGTAGCCAGGAATTGCGGCTCGCGGCTTCCAAGGATGCAGGCACCCGCGAGCAGCTTGATGCCTTGATAAAGATGTACGAAGAGACTCGCGTGCAGGCCAGCGCCATTCTGGGTAACCTGCAGGGGCTGGTGTCCGCCCGTGAGGCACAGGACGCCATCATTGCAGACAGTGAGTCGTTGCGCCGTAACCTTGAGGAGGTGCAAGCCGAGTTGTCTGGACAAACGGGTATTGGCGGCGGAGCCTTGGCTATTTTGGTGTTGGCTGCGGCTTTTGCGTTGAGTTGCGCAGGTGGTTTGTCCTACGTTCAACTGCAAGACAGTCGTCGTCGTCAAGTTGCGGCGGAAGACCAGCGTGTCGAGGCCGAGCGCCAGGAGCACGAAGCCAAGCGCGTCAATGACGCCAACCAGGCCGCCATTTTGCGTCTGATGAATGAATTGCAAACAGTGGCTGAAGGGGATTTGACCCAGGAAGCCACGGTGACAGAAGACATTACTGGTGCTATCGCCGACTCGGTGAATTACACAGTGGAAGAGTTGCGCTCACTGGTTTCCAACGTGCAGAACACAGCGTCGCGCGTTGCGCAGACAACGGCTGACGTGGACGCAACGTCGACAGAACTGCTGGCCGCGTCAAACGAGCAGTTGCATGAAATTCGCGAGACCGGTCGATCTGTTGTGGATATGGCAGGTCGCATCAATGAAGTGTCCGCGCAAGCGCAAGAATCGGCTACGGTAGCGCGCCAGTCATTGCTGGCTGCCGAATCCGGTTTGAAAGCCGTACAGGACGCGATCGGCGGTATGAACTCGATTCGTGACCAGATCCAGGAAACATCCAAGCGCATCAAGCGACTGGGCGAATCTTCACAGGAAATTGGAGAAATTACGGAGCTGATCTCGGACATCACCGAGCAGACCAATGTCTTGGCCTTGAACGCTGCCATTCAGGCGGCGTCTGCTGGTGAAGCGGGTCGTGGTTTTTCTGTTGTTGCCGAAGAGGTGCAGCGGTTGGCTGAGCGTTCGGCCGATGCGACACGCCAGATTGCTGCACTGGTGAAGGCGATTCAGACTGATACGCAGGATGCGATTGGTGCGATGGAGCGTTCCACTCAGGGTGTGGTTGAAGGAGCAAGGCTGTCCGATAACGCCGGTACGGCTCTGACCGAAATTGATCGTGTGTCGCGGCAGGTTGCCGACTTGATCGAGCAGATTTCAAGTTCTGCTTCTCGCGAGGCCGGGTTGGCCAATGTGGTGGCTGACAATATTCAGCACATCTTTGCGGTGACTGAACAAACGGGCGAGGGCACGCGTGTTACAGCGACCCAGGTGCGTGAACTTTCCCGCATGGCAGAAGAGTTGCGTCAGTCGGTGTCGCGTTTCAAAATCAGTTGATACCGGACCTTTCCACGTCCAATTAAAAGAGTGATCCCAGGAGAGCCCCAACCCATGTCATCGAATCCAGCCACTCCCGTCGACAATGAACTGGCGGCCAGTGATCTTGGCCCATTGGCTTGGGTGCTGGATGAACTGCGTAAATCACTGGACGGTGCGACCAAGGCGCTAAGGCGCTTTGTACGGGATGCCGAATTGGCCCGAGGGTCCAATCTTTCGGAGTTGGACGCAAGCCACCTTCGCATTGCCCGCCAGCAGTTGCACCAGGCCGTTGGGGCGCTGGAAATGGTGGGGCTTGGTGCACCGGCAAAAATGCTGCGGGTCATGGAGGCCCTGGCTCAAAAATTTGTGCAACGCCCGGAGTTGTGCAGCGAAGACGCGGCGACCCGTGTAGAGCGAGCAAGTTTCGCTCTGACCGAATACCTGGAGGGTGTGCTCAAGGGCAAGACGGCCTCGTCCGTTGCATTGTTCCCTCAATACCGTGCCGTTGCCGAATTGGTTGGCGGCGAGCAGGTTCACCCAGCCGATCTTTGGCCGCCCGAGTGGCGCTGGCTGGAAGTTCCGTTGCCGGCGGGCGCGGTTGCGTTGTCCTACACGCCGACTTTGCGTGGACAGTTGGATCAAGCCGTACTAAGGGTGATGCGCACCAGCGATGCCAAATCTGCCCGCCGGATAAGTGAGCAATGTGTGGGGCTTGCCGCGAGTCAGTCTGCATTGGAAGCGCGTGCGTTCTGGATGATTTGTGCCGGGTTTTTTGAGGGTATTGCTCTTGGGGTTTGCCCGGTTGATGTCTATACCAAACGGGCTGCTTCGCGGGTGCTTCGGCAGTTCGCATCCCTTGCCCGGGGTGATCTGAGTATCTCGGAGCGCCTTGCTCACGATCTGGTCTTCTTTTGTTCTGTTTCTGTGCCTGCCGCAGAAGATGATGCGGACGCATTGAATGCGGTGCGCCGGGTCTATGGGTTGGTGCGTAACAAGCCTGTTCAGTATGAGACGGAGCAGTTTGGTCGATTTGACCCGGCCTTGATGGTGCTTGCTCGCAAGCGCATCGCTGCAGCTGCGGAGACATGGTCGGCGCTGGCGGGAGGCGATACCAATCGTCTCAAAGCCGTTCTGGATCAGTTCAATTCTGTGGCGGAGTCCATTGTCAAGTTGCACCCTGAAAGCGGTGACCTGGGTCGTGCTTTGGTGCGCGCTGTTGACGGCACTGTGCGCTCGGGCAGCGCGCCAGTTGCATCAGTTGCCATGGAAGTAGCGACTTCCATCCTCTATCTGGAGGCGGCCTATGACGATCTGGATCCCACTGATTCCACCATGGGCGAACGTGGAGCGCGACTCGCGCAGCGTCTGGAGCATGTCGGTTCTGGTGGGGAGCCAGAGCCGCTAGAGGCCTGGATGGAGGAGTTGTATCGGCGCGTGAGTGATCGTCAGACCATGGGAAGCGTGGTAGATGAGTTGCGCACGTCACTGGCCGAAGTCGAAAAGTCACTGGACCAATTTTTTAGAAATCCGCAGGACAAGACGCCGTTGCGTGAGGTGCCCAGTCAACTCGCACAAATGCGCGGTGTTTTCTCAGTCCTGGGATTGGACCAGCCGTCGTTAGCCGCCTTACGCATGCGTAGCAGCATCGATCAAATTTTGGTTGACGAGATTGACGAGGCCACCGCACGCAATGGCATTTTTGAGAAGCTTGGCAACAGCTTGGGAGCCATGGGCTTCTTGATCGACATGTTGAGCTATCAGCGGGCGCTGGCCAAGAAACTGTTTGTTTACGATGAAGAATTGGGCGAATTCAAACCTTTGATGGGCCGCGAACGCACCGCCGCCCCGACACCAGAATTGGTGGATGAAAATGTATTGCAGATTGAGCCTGATTTGGCTGAAGCGATATCCGAACCGGAAGTCGCAACAGTGGAAATGCGGCAATCAGCGGTCAGCGCGCCTGTGGTGGTGGCGCCTGCCGCTGTGGACGAGGAATCTGACGACGAGGCTGAGTTGGTCGATATATTCTTGGAGGAAGCGCGGGAGGTCGTGCAAAACGGGTTGGTGGCGGCGAAAGCGTTGGCCGAAGATCCCTCCAACTTGGCGGATCAAACAACTTTGCGTCGAGCGTTTCACACGCTCAAGGGTAGTTCACGCATGGTCGGACTCAATGAGTTTGGCGAGGCAGCATGGGCTTTCGAGCAATTACTGAATAACTGGCTGGCAGAGCAGCGCCCAGCGAGCGATGATTTGATTACCGCAGCCAGTTCTGGCATGCATGCTTTTGGACGCTGGGTTGAAGACATAGCGAGTCAAGGGGATGCGCCTTGGAGTGCGCAGGACTTTCGTAAATCCGCAGACGCTTTGCGTTTGCAAGGTCAATGGATTCCCTTGCACACACCGGGAAAACCGGAGATTGTTCTTGCGACTGCGTTTGAGCAACCAGTGTTCGCAGATTCACACGAAATAGTTGTGGATGCGTTGCCACAATCCGCATTGGACCAAGACCTGGAATTGCCGGAAGTCGAGCCTTCACAAGAGGTCGAATTTGGCTCCACACAATTGGCAGATAGTTTGTCGTTCGAGTCGACCAGACTTTCTGATGGTCTGTCTGTCGAATTCGAAGATTCGCATCCCGAATTTGCGGCGACGCAAACATTCGGTTTCGAGGCAACACAAGCCTTTATGGCTGATGACGCGCGCAAGACGGCCGATGCTTTCCAAAGTGCAACCGAGGTTACCGAGGTCGAATTTGGTGATTTTGATTTTGGCGAGCATCCCGTTATTTCCGCAGCGGACTCTGCGAGCATTGATGAGCCAGAAGTTGAAGGGGTTGCTACAGCGGATACAGTCGCGCCATTCGAAGCTGCCATTGTTTTGGATGAGGCTTCGGCGGATCATCAGTTACCAGAACCAGAACCAGAACCAGAACCAGAACCAGA
>JBAWYQ010000101.1:0-14883 GCA_037143475.1 Burkholderiales bacterium
GAAGCAGCGAAGGTCGCGAAAGCTTTCGAGCACACCCCGATGATGGCCCACTACCCGCACATGACTTATAAGTGCTTGTCGGAGCTACAGTTTTCCCGGTAAGTCACACCCACAGTCCCCCTCTGCTCCCCGTTTGGCTTGTGGGCAAATGACGGCATTTGGCAGCAGTCTGGCACTGATTTTTTGGGGGCAAGGCATCCGATCCGCGCCCAAAAAACGGCCTCTTTCTGGCTGCGATCGGGGGACTTGAGGGGGACCAAAGACAAGCTATCTGCGGACACCCAAACAACGACTCATCATGGACGTGTCAGGGCTCATAAAGCAAGTCAAAACGCCATCTCTGACGATCTAGATTTAACGTTGCTTGCAGTGGCCACTGCGCACGGTCACTTTACGGAATAAACACCCCAAACCGCATGGTGGCGATCTTTAATTTTCTTTTCGACTGCCGAGATCTCCGCGGCCGATGCAGTTGCATGGTTTTTTTTCACTGAATGGAGCTCCTCGCAGAGCTCCGCCATGGCATGGGCTCGGATGGAGTCTGGATCAAACCCCATGCTTTCCAGCTCTTTCGCATCGATACCCCATAGCCGATTGGGCAGTTCAAGTTGACTCACAATATCTCCTTGCATTTTCACAAATCACTTTACGAAAAGAGGCATGCATGTCAATTCCAGAGTTTGGAGAAATGATTGCTCGCCACTCCGCAGCCCTCATTGGCTCCAAGGAATTATTTGACGAGGGGCAGGTCCGAACATTCGGACTTGTTGAATCTGGCGAAACACCGTGGGGTTGGCTGCACATCTACAGAAAATTCGAGGGAACATCCACCGCGGCAAGTTACTTTCTGGTAGTCAAAGACAAGGACGCAAAAGAATTGAAACGCTTCCGAATCGAGACAGCTGTAATTGCCGACGCAATCTCTTTTGACCTGTCGGTGATCGCCCATGCGTTGTCGAGGCACCCAACGGCCGTCATTTGGATTGCGGAAAAACTCGAACCGCAATTCCATGCCAAAGTCGAACGCATTCGGTTGAGCATGGAAGCGAGCATCACTGAAACAAAAGGCGGAGGTTCAACTCGCGTTTGAAGCCTGAGCTTGCACCAGTTGCGAATCAGATGTTTTTGCGGGTAGCTCTACCCGCAGTCCCCGCACATCCACCCGCCATCGACGTGTGCCACCTCGATGGCCTTGCAAAACGCAGAAAGCCGTGAGATACCTGATACCGAGGGAAAACTATGCAAGCTTCGGATTCAAACATTGGCACAGTGGGAAGTCAGCGTATGGCGGGCAACGATCCGCTTCTGCGCGACCTGCCCGAACTCCAAGTCACGGCGATCATGCGGAGCAAGGAGCTGTTCAACGAGCCAGCCCCTAGCAGCTGAATACTGACTTCAAGGTAGCTTCACCATACTGACGTGAAAATCGGCAAGGTGCGCCCCAGCCCATTTACCCAAAGCCTCCAGCACCGGACGCAGTGCCGCACCGCTGTCTGTGAGATGAAAAGCATTGTTGCGAGAGGCGGCGTCAGGGTTTGTTCGTTGGATCAACTTTAAACACGTTAAGAGTTCAAGCCGTGAAGCCAGAATGTTCGTGGAGATGCCCTCTGGCGAATCGAGAAATTGTGAATAGGTTCTCGTTCCGTGAATGATCAAGTCTCGTATGACCAACAGCGACCATTTGTCGCCGAGCACGTCCAGTGCAGAACTGATCGGGCATACCGAACGCCAATCCATATCTTCGTCACTATTTTCCATAAATATTAATGATGAAACTTTCCTTTGCTCATAGTCCTAAAAAATCGCTTTAAGCATATAGCGCTATCAAGAAAAGTGATCCAGTCCCGATAGCATCTATATTCGGTTTCATGGCATTGTCGGGCGACGACCAAACATGCCATACCCTTCCATCTGCATGACTTCTTCGTCATTTTGGTTAATCATTTGCCACCTGGACCTGACCAATCCCACATGAGGTTTGCTTTCCAATGGACGAGCCTCCAAGACAGTAAGACGAACACGCACAGTGTCGCCTGCAAATACTGGCTTTAACCAACGAATATTTTCCAGACCAGGCGACCCTAGGCTGGACGACACGAGCAAATAGGCATCGCACATCATGCGCATGGCCATGCTGCACGTATGCCAACCGCTGGCACACAGACCACCAAATAAACTCGCCTTGGCAGCCTCTTCGTCGAGGTGAAAAGGTTGCGGGTCGAATTCACTTGCGAAGCGAACAATGTCCTCCTTCAATACCGTCATCCCACCAAACTCGCTGACGTGGCCCGTCGGGAAGTCTTCCCAGTAGAACTTGTATTGCATGCTTTCCTACCTCGCAATGAATGGCTTAAGACTCTTCAAAATGCCAAGATCTAATTGATCACATCCCTTCAACCAAAAGAATTTGTCCGCTTTCGGTCAGTTCATTGATCCTCAACTCCTTTAATGGTTGATATTCGGGGGAGTTATACCAAGACTGCGCCATTTCCATGCTTGGGAAACGCAAGATGGCGGCCCAGCTGCCATCCCACTTTCCTTCGAGGACAGTCGGAGCGGGCGTGCCTGCAATCATTTGGCCACCAAGCTTCATCAGACTCGCTATGGCTGCTTGCGCGTAACGCACCGAAAGCTCCTCCAAACTTTTCGCTTTGACTTGCACCATGAAGTAGGCCGGCTTTGCATTTGTTGTGTCAGTCATTTTTATTCCTTTGTGGTTTACATGTGGTGAAAAATTTGAAAATCCAACGAGCATCGCCCGTTCATTGCGAAATGGCCGCCGCCATTTCTTTGAAAGAGGTGGCCATCGGTGTCGCCTTCCAATTCAAGACTTTGAACGTGGAGCTGTTGTCAAGCGCCGCTTTCTTTCCTATGAATGGCATCATTCCCCTTGCCTCGCGATCCATAAGGCTCATGAATTTCAAGAGGAAAGTGGGGGCTTTCAGAGATGGTGCCTTCTTGTAGCCAGCTTCTCTCAGCACTTTGGCCAAGGTCGCCATTTCCACTGGCTCAGCAGTGCAAGCGATGAACCGTTGCCACGCAGCGCCAGTCGCAGTCATCGCCGCAACATGAAGCTTGGCTACGTCGCGCACATCGACCATGCCCATGGCCATGTCGGGAATCATGGGGACTTTTCCGTTGATCATCTTGGTCATCATGGCTACGCTTTGGCCGTCAATCTTTGCCCCCAGCGACGGTCCAAAGACCGCACCTGGGTTGATGACGGTCAGCTCCATCTTGCCGCCTTTGGCTGACTCCCAAGCCGCTCGCTCCGCCAAGGTCTTGCTTTTCGCATATGCGCCAATGTTGGCATCAGTGTCCGACCAGTCGCCAGGACCATAGCGGCCAGTGTCTTTTCCAGCGATGATTGCGAAGGTCGATGAAGTCAGCACAAGCCTATTCACCCCGGCATGTTGAGCAGCGGCGATGACTCGCTTTGTTCCTTGGACAGCAGGGGCAATGAGTTCGTTTTCGTCTTTTGGTTCTTCCAGCAAAAACGGCGAAGCGACGTGAAGAACATACGAGCATCCTTTCATCGCCTCTCCCCATCCCTTATCCGATAGCAAGTCAGCTTCTGAAAAACTCAAATTCTCCACCGCCGCGACGCGGGCGATTGCACTTCGAGTCTCTTCCGCCTTCGAGCGCGAGCGAATAGTTCCCACGACTTCGTAGCCTTGACGCAATAGTTCGGCAGCGCAGTGCTGACCTATGTAGCCGGTGATCCCTGTGACCAATACTTTTTCCATCTGACTGCCTCCATAGATGCAAATTACTTAACTTGCGTTTTGCAAGCTTAACACAACACTTGCAAAACGCAAGTTAGCAAGGGTTTGTAGTCAACGCTTGCCTTCTGCATTGCATCCCGAACCGCCAACTCGCACTAGGCCAGCTTCGCACGCAGCAAGGCGAAGCAAGATTCGCTCTTAGGAATCGAGTTGGCGCGAACTGATGAGGCTCGCGGGAACGCACTCCCGAGGTTGGCAGCCGGGATTGATATGGATGGCGGAATCGCGCTTCATCGCACTGGTCCCTCGCATTGCATCACATGGCACTTTTGTTGAGCAGCTGCAATGTCGCAGAGCAAAAAATCTCCCCAAAAAACTGAGGGGGACTAAAAAACATCTCGGACCCGAAGAAAGACTTTAAGTCCCCTTATAGTCCCCTTTGGCGAGTCATTTTTTCACCATTTTTTGACGAAGACCGTTTGGATAACGAGCGGCGACAAATTTCACAACTTCGCAAGTCGTTGTTTTTAAATGATATTTCTCAATTGGCAACGCCAAATAAGTCATACATCGAATTTATCAACAGGATGGCCAATACCCCTCAGATGCTTCATCGATAAAATACAGTAACTAGTTGATTTTAAACAGGTTTTTTGAATTGAAAACACAAGAGAAGGAGTCTAGTTCTCACACTCCAATGATGCAGCAGTACCTTGGACTCAAGGCCGAATACCCGCACACCCTGCTCTTCTACCGCATGGGTGATTTCTATGAAATGTTCTATGCCGACGCCGAAAAGGCCGCCCGCCTTTTAGACATCACATTGACGCAACGTGGCCAGTCCGCCGGCGAGCCCGTGGTGATGGCTGGCGTGCCCTTCCACGCAATGGAGGGCTACCTGGCCAAGCTGATCCGCCACGGCGAATCGGTTGCCATTTGCGAGCAGGTGGGCGAGGTCACCGGCAAGGGGCCTGTCGAGCGCAAGGTGGTGCGCGTGGTCACTCCCGGCACCTTGGTAGATGCCGAACTGCTCAGCGAAAAGTCCGAATCCGTACTGATGGCAGTTCACCAGGGTCCGCGCAACCGCTGCGGCCTGGCCTGGCTCAGCGTCACCCAAGGCGTGGTGCATCTGGCAGAGTGCACACCCGATGCCGTACCTGAGTGGGTGGCCCGAGTCAGCCCCAGTGAACTGACTTACAGCGCCGGCGCCACACAGGCCTTTGAGGATCGACTCAAACGCCTGCGCCTGGGGGGCAGCGGAGTCAACGCGCTTTACACCACCGCCCGCCCGGAATGGCAGTTTGATGCTGCCTTGGGCCAGCGCAAACTGTTGGACGCCCTGCAGGCCGCCAGCCTGTTGAGTTGGAATGCGCAAGACCTGCCGCTGGCCCACGCCGCGTGCGCCGCGCTGCTAGGCTATGCCGAACACACCCAGGGCCGTTCTCTAACCCACATCAGTTCGGTGCAGGTGCAGCGCGATGGCGAGCTGATCGATTTGCCACCTACTACCCGGCGCAACCTGGAGCTGACGCAGACCCTGCGCGGCGAGGACTCGCCAACCCTGTTTTCGCTACTGGACACCTGCATGACCGGCATGGGCAGCCGCATGCTCAAAAGCTGGTTGCTGACGCCCCGGCGTGACCGTACCCAGGCCCAGCAGCGACTAGACGCCATTGCAGCGCTGCGCAACGGCACTGTGCAAACCTCGGCTCTGGCCCTGTGGCAGGGCCTGCGCCTGCAACTCAAGGGCAGCGCCGACGTGGAGCGCATCACCGCCCGCATCGCGCTGCGCCAGGTGCGGCCGCGGGAACTGGTTGCTCTGGTCAATACGCTACAAAAAACAGAGCAGCTTGCGCATTATTTACGGGGGCTAGAGGCCTATTTGGCTACTATTTCCGAGGATTTGCAGCCGCCACCGACCTGCGCCGCACTGCTGCTGCAGGCCATAGCACCCGAGCCTGCCGCACTGGTGCGCGACGGCGGCGTCATCGCCACTGGCTTTGACGCCGAGCTGGACGAACTGCGTGCCATCCAGACTAACTGCGACAGCTTTTTACTGGATTTGGAAGTGCGCGAAAAGGCCCGCACAGGCATACCCAACCTTCGCGTGCAATTCAACCGGGTACACGGCTTCTACATTGAGGTTTCACAAGGGCAGGCCGACAAAGTGCCCGACGACTACCGACGCCGGCAGACCCTCAAAAATGCGGAGCGTTTCATTACCCCCGAGTTGAAAGCATTCGAGGACAAGGCCTTGTCCGCTCAGGATCGTGCACTGGCCCGTGAAAAATGGTTGTTCGAGCAGGTGCTGGACCAGCTACAGGCCTTCGTTCCCATGCTGACCCGCACCGCACGCGCCCTGGCTGCGCTGGACGCACTGTGCGCACTAACCGAGCGAGCGTTGACACTGGACTGGTGCGCGCCGCAGTTCGTCGTGGAGCCCTGCATCGACATCACCCAGGGTCGACACCCGGTAGTGCAGGCACGGCTGGCAGAACTCAGCAGCGGCAACTTCATCGCCAACGACACCCGCTTGGGAACCAAGCAGCGGCTGCAGATCATCACCGGCCCCAATATGGGCGGCAAGTCCACCTATATGCGTCAAGTCGCCTTGATCGTGCTACTGGCATCCATTGGCAGCTATGTGCCGGCGCAGGCCTGCCGCCTGGGACCAATCGACGCCATTCACACCCGCATTGGCGCCGCCGACGATTTAGCCAATGCCCAATCAACCTTCATGCTGGAGATGACCGAAGCCGCGCAAATTCTTCACGCCGCTACGCCGCATTCTCTGGTGTTGATGGACGAAATTGGCCGCGGCACGTCCACCTTTGACGGTCTGGCATTGGCCAGCGCCATTGCCACCCAATTGCACGACAAGACCCAGGCTTTTACGCTGTTTGCCACGCACTACTTCGAGCTGACCGAGTTCCCTGCCACGCACCACAGCGCGCTCAATGTGCACGTGAGCGCCACCGAGTCGGGGCGCGACATCGTCTTCCTGCACGAAATTCAGAGCGGACCGGCCAGCAAAAGCTACGGCGTTCAGGTTGCCCGCTTGGCAGGCATGCCCGCCGCCGTGCTGAACCAGGCCCGCCACACACTGGACGCACTGGAGTTGCAAGCCACTCAGGCACAAGCCCAAGTTGATCTGTTTGCCGCCCCTCCCGCTACGGAAACAATAGCTGCAAGCGCATTGGAGACGAGGCTTGCAGCCATAAATCCTGATGCGCTAAGCCCGCGCGAGGCGCTGGAGGCGCTATACCAATTAAAGGCATTGGCAGGAAAGACCTGAAGTGATGCGGTCAACCACCAAAATGGGGTAGCCTTGCCATATGACTCCTTCAGGAGTTGCTCAGGAGTTTCATGAAAATTTTAAAACTATTAGCGTCGTTGGCCATGATTGGGGTCTCTACTTTTGCGGTGGCCGAGAACGGTGTCACCGACCGAGAAATCGTCATCGGCCAATTTGCGGCCATTAGCGGTCCGGCAGCGCAACTGGGGCAACGCATGCAGTTGGGCATGCAGGCTTACTTTACTGCGGTCAATGCGCAAGGAGGGGTACATGGACGCTCTATCAAGCTGCTCACCCGGGACGACGGATACGAACCTGAAAAGGCGGTAGTCGCGGTTAAGGCGTTAATCAATGATGACAAGGTCTTTGCGCTGGCAGGTTCGGTTGGAACCCCCACGGGCCTTGCTGCGTTGCCGATTCTGACCGAGGCGCAAGTCCCACTGATCGGAATGTTCACCGGTGCGCAGGCCCTTCGCGAACCGTTTAACCGGCAGGTATTTCATGTGCGGGCCAGTTATTTTGACGAGACAGAACGCATCGTGCAGCACCTGACCACGTTGGGTGCCAAGAAAATTGCCGTGTTTTACCAAAACGATGCCTATGGCAAGGCCGGTCTGGAAGGCGTTGTACGTGCCTTGGCAAAACGCCAGCTCAAACCCGTGTCCACCGCGACAGTCGAACGCAATTCGGTCGATGTTGCGCAAACGCTGGAGGCACTGCTCAAGTCCGAGCCAGAAGCTATTGTGCAGATCAGTGCCTACAAATCCTGCGCCGCACTGATCAAGCAGGCGCGTTCCAAGGGCTATGGCGGACAGTTTTTTAACGTCAGCTTTGTGGGCTCCCGCGCGCTGGCTGACGAACTTGGCGACACAGGTCAGGGCGTGGTGATCTCACAGGTGGTTCCGTTTCCTTACGCACAAGGCAGCCCCATCGTTCGTGAATACCAGCTGCGCATGACTGAATCGGGCCAGAAAGACTTTGATTTCTCAAGCCTGGAAGGCTATCTCACTGCAAAAGTCTTGGTGGAAGGTCTGAGGCGTGCCGGAAAAGGGCTCACGCGCGAGGCTCTGATCAACAGTCTGGAATCCATGCACGACGTGAACCTGGGTGGCTTCACCATTAACTACAGCACCAAGGACCATCAGGCTTCCAACTTCACCGACCTGACCATCATCGGGCGCGGCGGCAAGTTCATGCATTGATCACAGCCCGATACACTCTAGGTATTTCCCCTGAGTAACTAGCCAATGACCTACTGCGTCGCCATCAAACTCAACGCCGGACTCGTATTTCTCTCCGACTCCCGCACCAATGCCGGGCTGGACCAGATCAGCACCTTTCGCAAGATGATCGTCTACGAGAAGCCGGGTGACCGCTTCATGGTGCTGCTGTCCGCTGGAAACCTGAGCATTTCGCAGTCCATCCGAGAAATACTTCAGATTGAAAAACTCAAGGACCACGAGGCCGACGAGGGCATCACCATCTGGAATGCCAAGAGCATGTTCGATGCGGCGCGTGTTCTGGGCTCGGCCATCCGCAAGGTGCATGACCGCGACGCGGCGTCCTTGCAGCAGGCCGGGGTGGACTTCAATGTGTCACTGATCTTTGGCGGCCAAATCAACGGTGAAGGCATGCGCCTGTTCCAGGTTTATTCGGCAGGTAACTTCATTGAGGCGACTCCAGAGACACCCTACTTTCAGGTCGGCGAATCCAAATACGGCAAACCGGTACTGGACCGGGTCATCACCCCCGCCACGCCATTGGACGAAGCCGCCAAGTGCGCACTGGTATCAATGGACTCAACCCTCAAATCGAACCTGTCAGTCGGACTACCACTGGACATGGTGGTCTACGAGGCAAACCAGTTTCATACAGATCGGATTGTCTGCATTGACGAGCACAACCCGTATTTCAAAATGCTGCACGATAACTGGGGCTTAAAGTTGCGTGAAGTGTTTGACAGCATTGAGGACCCGCTTTGGAACGGTGGTCAGACCGATGTGCCCCTGCTGGTGAACGCGGCGCGTAGTTTGCCGCTGAAGAAAATCAGTACGCCACAGGAAAAGCTAATTTAATTGCGGGACAGACCAAGATTTGCAGAGTAAATTTGCTCTGTCCTCAACTGATTAAGTAATGATTGTCTTCTCGCACGCCAACAGCTTTCCGGCCAGCACCTACCGCGTTTTATTCCGGAACCTCAAAGCGCGGGGATATACGGTAAAGGCCATCGAGAAGTATGGTCATGATCCGCGTTACCCGATCAGCAATAACTGGCCCGACGTGGTGCAACAACTGGTGGACTTTGCGCGACCCCTGGTAGACCAGACTGGTGAACCGGTCTGGCTGATAGGCCACTCGCTGGGCGGCTTTCTGAGCCTGATGGCGGCGTCCCGCAATCCTGAACTGGCCCGTGGCGTAGTGCTTGTAGATTCACCTATTCTGGGCGGGTGGCGCTCCACTGCGGTAGGGGTCATGAAGACGACCCAAATGTTTGGGTCGCTTTCACCTGGTGCGGTCAGTCGCAATCGACGCAACAACTGGCCGTCGGCAGAGGCCGCGTTTGAGCATTTTCGCCACAAGAAAGCGTTTGCCAAATGGGATGACGAAGTTCTGAGGGACTACGTCGCTCACGGCACGCTTGAGTCAGACGGAAAACGCATTTTGAGTTTCAACCGCCAGGTGGAAACCCAGTTTTACAACACAGTCCCCGATAATCTGGAGCAACTTCTGGTGCGCCACCCGGTCAAGTGCCTGGTGGCCTTTATCGGCGGCCTAGCGTCCGTTGAGATGAGGCAGGTTGGCATGACAACCACCGAAAAAATCACCAAGGGCCGCATCATGATGCTCGACGGCAGCCATCTGTTTCCCATGGAAAAACCAGTCGCCACGGCAGCGGCCATTGAGGCCGCGCTGCGCAACTTCGACGCAAAAAGCCAGAAATAGACCATTTTCCCGGACAGAAGCCGCAAATCGGCCTCAAGTTCCTCTAATAACTGCACGATAACCAATAAAGCCGATACTATTATTTTCATTCGGCAGAAGCACAGTCGGTGCCACTTCAGCTGTGCAAATGGTCGGAGCAAAAACCCAACCAACCTCAACCCGTGTTCGCTCTACTTTTTGTACTTGCAGCTGTTGGCGTATACGTCAAGGTGCGCGATGACGCCCCTGCGGTGGTCGATCCTGCGTCAACACCGTCATCGACAACAACACCGGCTCCGAACTTGACGACGGCGCAACTGGCAGCCATGACCACGGCAGAGATTGCCGCTTTAACCACCAGCCAAGTCAGTGCATTGACCAGCGACCAGATTGGTGTTTTGACCACCAGCCAAATTGCGGCATTTGAGCTGGTGGACATTGCAGTGCTGTCTACCGCTGCCATTGCTGGTCTCAATTCAGACCAGATTCAATCGCTGACAACAGACCAAATCGTCGCCCTTACAACCGGGCAAATTCGTGCTATCGAGACGGCAGACCTTGCAGCACTGTTTACCAACCAAATCGCAGCCTTGGAAACCCGCGACGTGGCTGCACTGGGTACCGCGCAAATCAACGCATTGACCACGGACCAGATTGGCGCGCTGGGTACCGCACAGGTTAGGGCGCTGACTGCAGCGGACGTTGCCACTTTGGGGACCGATGATGTCGCCGCGCTGGGAACCATTGGACTCAGCGCATTGAGCACGGCTGGAACGGCAGCGTTGGGATCCAACGTCATCGCCGCTTTGTCCACCGGTCAGGTAGTCGCACTCACGTCCGACCAGTTTGCCGCACTGACATCTCAGCAAGTTGCGGCACTGAGCACGAGCCAGATCGCCGCCATGAAGACAACAGATATTGCCGCCCTTAGCACTTCCGGCATTGTGGCCTTGAGTACCTCGGATGTCCTGGCGCTCACCACCAAACAGATCCTGGCGCTGACCACGCGCCAGATCGCAGCTCTCGAAACGCGCGATGTCGCAGTAATGACCTCTGCCCAGGTCAACTCCATGACCAGCAATCAGTTGGCTGCGTTGGGTTCGGCTCAGATAAGTGCTCTGGGTTCAACCGCCATTTCCGCATTGGGTACGGCCGGCATCAGCGGGCTCAGCACAAAAGCCATCGTGGCATTGGGCACATCGACAATTGCTGCCCTTTCAAGCAGCCAGATCGCTGCATTGACAACTGATCAGGCCAGTTCGCTCACCACCAGCCAGGTTAATGCGCTGACAGCCAGTCAAATTGCGGCAATGGAAGCCGCAGACCTTGCCGCACTCAGTACAGCCGCCATAGTCGCACTCAGCACCGCTGCCGTAGCAGGCTTGAATACGGGGCAAATCGCAGCACTGACCACAAGACAAGTAGCAGCAATTGAAACGCGCGACATTGCTGTGTTGAACTCTGCACAGGTGGCCGCATTGTCAACCTCGCAGCTGGCGGCATTGTCGACGGCCCAGTTAATTGCACTCACGGCCAGCGGGGCGCTATCGATCACGCAACTGCCAGCCGTCGGGATTGCAGGCTTATCTACAGCGACCATCGCCGCATTGGGAACCGACCAAATCGTTGCCCTGACATCAGCACAAGTCGCCGCACTGACATCTCAGCAAGTTGCGGCACTGAGCACGAGCCAGATCGCCGCCATGAAGACAACAGATATTGCCGCCCTTAGCACTTCCGGCATTGTGGCCTTGAGTACCTCGGATGTCCTGGCGCTCACCACCAAACAGATCCTGGCGCTGACCACGCGCCAGATCGCAGCTCTCGAAACGCGCGATGTCGCAGTAATGACCTCTGCCCAGGTCAACTCCATGACCAGCAATCAGTTGGCTGCGTTGGGTTCGGCTCAGATAAGTGCTCTGGGTTCAACCGCCATTTCCGCATTGGGTACGGCCGGCATCAGCGGGCTCAGCACAAAAGCCATCGTGGCATTGGGCACATCGACAATTGCTGCCCTTTCAAGCAGCCAGATCGCTGCATTGACAACTGATCAGGCCAGTTCGCTCACCACCAGCCAGGTTAATGCGCTGACAGCCAGTCAAATTGCGGCAATGGAAGCCGCAGACCTTGCCGCACTCAGTACAGCCGCCATAGTCGCACTCAGCACCGCTGCCGTAGCAGGCTTGAATACGGGGCAAATCGCAGCACTGACCACAAGACAAGTAGCAGCAATTGAAACGCGCGACATTGCTGTGTTGAACTCTGCACAGGTGGCCGCATTGTCAACCTCGCAGCTGGCGGCATTGTCGACGGCCCAGTTAATTGCACTCACGGCCAGCGGGGCGCTATCGATCACGCAACTGCCAGCCGTCGGGATTGCAGGCTTATCTACAGCGACCATCGCCGCATTGGGAACCGACCAGATCGTTGCCCTGACATCAGTACAAGTTGCCGCACTGACATCCCAACAAGTTGCAACGCTAAGCACGAGCCAGATCGCTGCCATGGAGGCAGCTGACCTTGGTGCCATGAGCACCAGTGGCATTGTTTCGCTCAGCACCGCAGATTTTGTCGCGATGAGCACGGCTCAGATTGCTGCTCTAACTGCCAGTCAAATTTCCGCAATCGAAACGCGTGACCTGGTAGTTCTAAACACGGATCAAGTTGGTGCGCTGACATCGGACCAGATTGCAGCACTCACTGCAACCCAGATGAACGCGCTGACAACCAGCGGTTCGCTCTCCATCAACAATCTGTCACCGGCATCAATCTCTGGCCTATCGACCACGTCAATCGCAGCCATGACCACCAGCCAGGTTGCAGCTCTTGCGACGGATCAAATAACCGCCCTGACGACCAACCAGCTCGTGGCGTTCACCACGGCTGAAATCAGGGCGTTGACCAGTGACCAAATCGGGGTCCTCTCCAGTGCGCAAACTGCTGCCATTGAACCCCGCGACATCGCCGTTCTCACTAGCGACCAGATCGTCGCTCTAGCGTCAAATCAACTCGCTGCGCTGAGTACAGCACAGATTGCAGCCTTGAATACCGCAAGCATCAGGGCGCTTGGCACCAGCGCCATTGCGGCAATGAATACCTCGACGATCGCAGCACTGACGACCGCCAACATTGCAGCGCTCACCACGGATCAAATTCTGGCGCTGGGCTCCGATCAAATTGCGGCTCTGAAAACTAGCCAAATTTCCACTCTTACGAGCGACCAGGTAACGGCCATTGAAATAGGCGACATGGCAGCATTGGGAACTGCTGCTATCGCGGCCCTTAGCACGTCTGCGGTGAAAGCGCTCACAACCGATCAGGTACAGGCCCTAAATGGCAGTCAAATTGGGGCCATTGAAACACGCGACATCGCGGTGTTGACAACCAGTCAAATCACGGCGCTGAGCACGGCTCAATTGGCAGTACTGACATCCTCTCAAATCGGCGCTCTGGGGTCCTCCAACGTCCTGGCCCTGGGCGCGAGTGGCATTGGCGCGCTTTCCACCGCGGGCATTGCAGCACTCAGCACAGACAGTACTGCAGCCCTGTCGACCGATCAAATCGTTGCGCTCCGCACCAGCCAAATCGCCGCGCTAAAAACCAGCCAGATCGCGGCACTAAAAACCGCCCAGGTTGTTGCGATGGAAACCGCAGACATCGCTGCGCTGGGCACCGCTGCCATCGTGGCGTTGAATACAGCGGACTTTGCTGTGCTGACGACCAATCAGATCGTGGCCTTGGGCACGCTACCGATCGCAGCCATTGAAACACGCGACTTGGCAGCACTGGGCAGCACACAAGTCGGAGCCATGACTGTGGACCAGATTAGTACGCTGACGTCCACGCAACTGACGACCCTGATGTCAACCGGAGCTTTGCCGTTGACCAGTTTCACAACAGCTGCCATTGCTGCGCTGCCAACGGCAACCATTGCAGGCTTGGGCACAATACAAATCGCTTCCCTGTCTACAAATCAAATTGTGGCATTGACCACTGCGCAAATTGTGGCATTGAGCACCACAGGCGTTGGCGCATTGACATCCAACCAGATCGGTGCGCTCGAAACGCGGCAAATAGCCGCCATCGAAACCCGCGACATAGCCGTATTGAGCACGGACCAATTTCTTGCCATGGGTACTACACAAATTGGTGGCCTGTCAACAGCCCAAATTGGTGCACTGACCACAGGCGACGTATTGGCTCTGGGCGTTGGCGTAGGTGCGCTCAGCACGGGCGCTATTGCGGCACTCAACACTTCAGCCATTTCGGCGTTATTGCCGGGCCAGATTGCTGGTCTCACCTCAGGCCAAGTTGCGGCCCTCAAGACCAGTCAAGTGGCTGCACTTACAACGAACCAAGTGGTCGCAATCGAGACAGCCGACATTTCTGCCCTGAGTACGTCAGCCATCGTGGCGTTGCGTACGGACGCAGTTGCTGCATTGACAACCGACCAGTTGGTGGCATTGGAAACACGTCAAATTGTGGCCATCGAAACACGTGATATTGCGGTGCTCAGCACCGACCAGGTCGTGTCGCTGTCGACGATGCAGTTTGCGGCGCTGAAGTCGGCCCAGATCAATGCACTCACCACCGATCAGATTGCCGCCCTGGAGACGGCGGACGTCGCTGCCCTGTCAACACAGGCCATCCCTGGCATTAGCACAAACCAGCTCCAGGCGATGTCCACGGATCAGCTAGCTGCGTTCACGTCGTGCCAATATGGTGCAATGAGCTCGGATCAGAAGAATGCCAGGCCCGCCAATTTATTTCTGAACTTGGGCAACGGCACGCCCCTGATTTTGGACCTCAACGACAACGGCGTGATGTCCCAAAGCATAGATTCTGGCGTGCGTTTTGACCTGTTCGCCACAGGCACACAGGTTGCGACTGGTTGGACCGACCCCGGCGATGGATTCCTGGTTTTGGACCGCAACCATGACG
>JBAWYQ010000102.1:0-14553 GCA_037143475.1 Burkholderiales bacterium
GGCACATCTTCAACCCGGAACTGACCGAGGCGCGCCAAGCCTTCGATGAGATAGGCCGCTTTCTGTCAGCCCACGCAGCGGTGGAGCGTGGGAGTTCTATTTCTGCGCAGGGTACAGCACTACCTGCACATAGTTGTCGCGCTTCAGGTAGCGCTGTGCAGCAGCTTTCACATCGTCCACGGTAATGGCGGCCACCTGTTTCTCGTAGTTCAGCAGGGCTGCGGGCTCCGTTTTGTAAAGATCGGCTGTTTGTAGCTCACCCAGCCAATATCGGTTTTCGCGCAAATCCTGTGGGTACTTGGTAAGCCAGTTTTGCTTGACCTTGGCCAGATCCAGGGCTTCAGGCCCACGCTGTTGAATCTTCTGGATTTCACCAAAGGCAGCTGCAATCACCTTATCAACGCTCTCCGGCGCGCAGGGCAAAGACAGCCTCAAGTTAAAGTGTGCATAGGGGTCGCGCACCAGAGCGCCGTGCATGCCACCACCGTAGATCAAGGTAAGTTTTTCTCGCAGCACCTCGATGATCTTGATGTTGAGCACTTCCACCAAGGCCGACAGACGCAGTTGCTCTGCCTCCGAATAGGCTGCGGGGCCGGAAAAT
The DNA here is from genome assembly GCA_037143475.1 of Burkholderiales bacterium. Lineage (GTDB taxonomy): Bacteria > Pseudomonadota > Gammaproteobacteria > Burkholderiales > Burkholderiaceae_C > Allorhodoferax. Next base: position 602 of record JBAWYQ010000102.1, read on the forward strand.
GTGATGGATACCGTGCTCTTGGCTTCGCTGCCGCTTCGTACGTCTTTCTTCACCACGCCGGACACCGGCCGCACGCCCAGATCCGCATAGGCAGCCGGGACATCTGGCGATGGCAGACTGGCCAGATACTTTGCTATCAGTGGCTGAATGGCATCTGGCATAAAGCTGCCGACCAGCACAAAGGTCATGCCCTTAGCGCTGGAAAACCGCGCCTGGTAGATGGCACGCATACGCTCCGCACTGAGTTGATCAAAGTTAGACGGACGGGGCGTCAGCCACAAACGGGGATGGGCGCTAAAGACCGTCGTCTGTATCGCATCCGAAAAAACCGACTCCGGGCGTGCCGTGGCATTGCGCGCTGCATCCTGTGAGCGGGTGACGAAGGACTGAAACAGGGCCAAGTCCTGCCGGGGGCTGCCAAATTTCAAGGCCAGCAGCTGCAACATGGTTTCCAGATCCGCAGGACTGGAGGAAGCGCTCACTACGTCAAAGAGCCCCCCCAACCCGGCGTTCACCGATACCACCTTGCCAGCCAGCATCTTCTGCAACTCGGTCGGCGCAAACTCACCCAGCCCCATGGAGGCGATGGCCGAACTGGCATAGCCTGCGTTGTACATATCCGCCTGGCCAAACAGCGACTGCCCGCCGAACCGCATGGCGCTCAACACAATCTCGTCGTTCTTGAAGTCGGTTGGCTTGAGGATGACCTTGACCCCGTTGGACAGGTCCCACTCAGTCACGCCCAGCGCGGCGTTCTTGCGCTGCGCCACCACGCTGCCCCCCGTTGGCGGCGTAGCCATCAGGCTGGTCGCCACGGCCTTTTCAAGCTTGGCAGCAACGGTCTGCTGCTCGGCCCGGACCACGGTGGCAAGAAGCCCCGGTTCGGTGGGCGTGTCACTTCCAGGTTTGTCGCTACCGGTATAGCTCACCAGTTTGGCAGATTTTTCGGGAATGATGGCGCGCGCAAAGGCATTCACATCGGCCAGGCCAATGGTGGGCAGAAACGTGCGGGTGTAGGCCAGTTCGTTGTCGATGCCAGGAATGGTTTCGCGCTCCAGAAAGTTACGCAGGTACTCCTCGGCGTACCGACCGGAGTCCGTCTTTTCACGTTCGGCAAACGCCTGCTCCACATTGCGCAGCGTGTCTTTCTTGCTACGCTCCAACTCGGACTCACCAAAACCAAACTGGCGCACACGCTCATTTTCCTGCACCAGCGCATCCGCTGCAGGCTCGGTCCCCAAGCGCCCAAGCAAGGCGCCAGACTGGAAAGATCGATAACCGGGGGCCAGGCGATTCACACCGCTGCCGCCCCCAACGAATGGCGGATTGGCCTGCTGCGTTAACTCCTGCATGCGCTGGCCGAGCATGGCGTCAAACAACTGTTCCACAATGGACTGGCGGTAGTCCCCCAGAGTCGTCACTTCGGGAGCAACTTGCACCGGGTAGTGAATCATCATGGAATTATTGGTGGCCTCGCTGTCCGTAACAACCACGGCTTCAGACTCTGCACGCGCGGTGATGACTGGGTAGGTGCGAAGGCGTTCGTTGTCCGGGTTTTTAAGTTTCCCAAAGTGCGCCTCCACCAAGGCCTGTGCCGCCGCAACATCGATGTCACCCACCACAACCACGGCCATCAAGTTGGGGCGGTACCAGTCTTTGTAAAACCGTTTGATGGCCGCAAACTGGAACCCGTTGAGGCTGTCTTCAGTTCCAATGGGCAAGCGCTTGGCATATTGCGAACCGCTGAAAATTTTGGGCAGCAGCACCTTGTTCATGCGATCCTGGGCTCCCTTGCCCAAGCGCAATTCTTCCAGCACGATGGAGCGCTCCAAGTCGATGTCGGCATCGTTGAAGCGCACCCCGTGGGCCCAATCTTCCAGCACCAAAAAACCCTTTTCAATATTTTCCGGCTTGTCCGTCGGAATGGGCAGGATGTAGACCGTCTCGTTGAAGCTGGTGTAGGCGTTCAGGTCGGCACCGAATTTCAGCCCGATGGACTGCAAATAGGACACGAGCTCATTCTTCTTGAAATGGGTGGAGCCGTTGAAAGCCATGTGCTCGGTAAAGTGCGCCAGACCCAGCTGATCGTCATCTTCCAGAATCGAGCCCGCTTTCACGACCAGGCGCAGCTCCAGGCGCTTCTCGGGGCGACTGTTCTTCTGGATGTAATAGGTCAGCCCATTGGCAAGCTTGCCAACCGTGACCTGCGAACCAATGGGTAATGGCTCAGACAGATTGGGCTCGGCGTGCACACTCAGCAGACTGAGCATCAAAAGAATGGCGATGCAGAGGTGGCGTGCGAACTGTGTACTCATGAATTTTCTATCCGTTATGACGGTCGAGCTTATCAGTAGCAGGCCTGGAGCCGACGTTGCAGACTCTGTGCGTAGAATGCCAACCACCATTAAAAGCATGAATCGACGTCATTGATGCTGCCACAACGCTCCCTGGTCTCTCGAAAAGTCTGGCTAACAGCCGGCGTGCTCGTAGCCGTGGCTGTGTTTTCCACTTTCTACATCAACCTGGAAAGCCAGGCGGAGCGGGCCAGCGCCGTGCGATGGGCGCTGTTTGCCATTGCACTGGTATTGCTGGCCCTGTTGATCCAAGCCAGGCATGCTTTGAGGGACGCCCTGGGTGGGCCCATCGACGAAGTGCACGCCCACATCGCTCGAATTGGCCAGGGCGACTTTTCAACTCCCATTGACGCCAGCAACGCCAAGGAAGGCAGCGTGCTACAGCGTCTGGCGCAAACCAAGAGCGATTTGGGGCGCCTGCAAGGCGAGCGACTGCAGGCACAGAATGGCGGAATGATCGCGATTCGGGAATCGCAAACCCTCATGGATGCCATCAACATGTATTCCATCGTGTCCATTTCGGATCCGGCCGGAAACATAACCTATGCCAATGAAATGTTCAGCCAGGTCAGCGGCTACAGCAACGCAGAACTGATGGGCAAAAACCACCGCATCGTCAAGTCGGATGTACAGCCTGAGGGCTATTGGGCGGATGTCTGGAAAACCATCTCCAGTGGCTACGTGTGGCGTGGCGAGGTCTGCAACACCGCCAAGGATGGCTCCGCATATTGGGTGGACACCGTCATCGCTCCATTCTTTGGGGACCAAGGCATTGAAAAGTACATCTCCATTCGAACTGACATCACGCCCGCCAAGCGCGCACGCAAGTCGCTGGACGATGAACGCCAACGCCTCAATAACATCATCACGGGTACACGCGCCGGCACTTGGGAGTGGAACTGTCAGACAGACCAGGGAATTGTCAATGCCCGTTGGGCCGAGATGATCGGGTACACGCTGGGTGAAGTCATCGCCGACCCCAACCGCCTGTGGCGCAGTGCACTGCATCCGGACGATGCGGTCATTGCCGGTCAACGTTTGAAGGAGCACCTCGCGGGCCAACGTGATGTCTATGAGTTTGAAGGCCGCATTCGCCACAAAGATGGCCACTGGATTTGGCAGTTGACCCGCGGCAAACTGTTCACACGAACGGCAGCCGGCGAGCCCGAGTGGATGTATGGAATTAACCTGGACATCACCGAAGCGAAGACAGCTGAAGTGGAACTCAAGGAGTCCGCAGCGGCCCTACGGGACAGCGCAGCATTTTTGGCACGCGCGGGGCGCATTGCCGGGATTGGTCGCTGGCAGTACAACCTGATTGAAAACCGCATTGAATGGTCTGATCAGACCTGCCTGATTCACGATGTGGCAAACGGCCATCAGCCGACGTTGGACGAATCCATCGACTTTTTTGCCCCGCAGGCGCGCGCAGAGATCAAGAGCGCCATTGCGGCCGCTACCAAAACCGGCAAGCCGTGGGACCTTGAACTGCCACTCATCACCGCAATGACCCGCAGCATTTGGGTGCGCTGTGCAGGCGAGGCAGAGTACCGCGACGGTCGGCGCATCCGATTGGTCGGTATTTTTCAGGACATCACGCAGCGCCACAACCTGGAAGAGGAAGTACGCAAGAAAAATGTATTGATGAAAAACATTCTGGCCAATATTCCTGTTGGCTTGAGTGTCATGGACGCCAACTTGAATCTGGTGGCGGAAAACCAGCAATTTCGACGGTTGCTGGACTTTCCCGACTCGCTGTTTGAGTCCGAGGTCGTACGGTTCGAGTCCATCATCCAGTTCAATGCGGAGCGCGGAGAGTATGGCGAGGGCGATCGCAGTGCCATTGTAAAGTCCATCGTGGAGCGTGCCAAACTCACGCAAGCACACCGTTTTCAGCGCCAGCGTGGCGACGGCAGGACCCTTGAAGTGCGAGGCGCGCCCATGCCAGACGGTGGTTTTGTAACCACCTACACCGACATCACCGAGCTGACCCATGCAACCGAGGCAGCACAGGAAGCCTCACGTTCCAAAAGCCAGTTTGTGGCCAACATGAGCCACGAAATTCGAACGCCCATGAATGCCATTCTGGGCATGCTGAAATTACTGCACAACACCGAGCTGTCGGCGCGCCAAATGGACTACGCCAGCAAAGCCGAGGGAGCGGCCAAGTCCTTGCTGGGCTTGCTCAACGACGTACTCGACTTCTCCAAAATGGAAGCCGGTAAGATGGAGCTTGACCCCCTGCCCTTCCGAATTGACCGACTGCTGCGTGACCTGTCGGTCATTCTTTCGGCCAACGTGGGAGACAAGCCGGTTGAGGTGCTCTTTGACCTGGACCCCGCTTTGCCACCCGTGCTGGTGGGCGATGCCATGCGGCTGCAGCAAGTGCTCATCAATCTGGCAGGCAATGCCATCAAATTCACCAGCCGGGGTGAAGTCGTGGTTCAATTCAAAGTGCTCTCACGCACCCAGCAGGAAACCCTGCTGCACATTGCGGTGCGTGACAACGGCATCGGCATCGCCGCCGAAAATCAGACACGCATCTTTCAGGGTTTTTCGCAAGCAGAAACCTCCACCACCCGCCGCTTTGGTGGTACCGGATTGGGCCTGTCCATCTGCAAACGCCTGGTGGAGCTGATGGGCGGCCACCTTGCACTGGATAGTGTGCTGAACCAGGGCAGCACGTTTCATTTCAATCTGAAATTACTCAATGCGAGCGAAGTTCCTGGCGACTCGACTCCACCGCCCCCGCGTGCGGCCATGCCGATGGATGTTCTGATCGTGGATGACAGTCCAACCGCCCGCGAGCTAACGTCAGCCATGGCCCAATCCTGGGGCTGGCGAGTCGACGCTGCCGAGGGTGGCGCACAGGCACTCGCACTGGTGGAGGCCAGGGCGCGTGCCAAGCAGCCCCCTTACGATGCCATCCTGGTCGACTGGTTGATGCCAGGCATGGATGGCTGGGAAACCATTGACCGCATACACCGGCTCGGCGCAACGGCTCAGAGCCCCGTCACTATCATGGTCACCGCTCTCGGGCGGGAATTGCTGTCCCAACGCAGCGCCCAGGAGCAAGCCCGTCTGAACGCATTTTTGATCAAGCCCATCACGGCGTCGATGCTGTTTGACGCCGTCGTGGACGCGCGGGCGGGCTTGAGCAACCTGCGTGCAAAGCCGCGTGCCAAATCCGATAAGTGCAAACGCCTGGAAGGCATGCGACTACTGGTCGTCGAGGACAACCTGATCAACCAGCAAGTGGCCCGAGAACTGCTCAGTGCCGAAGGTGCTTTGGTTGAAATTGCGACCAACGGGCAACTCGGCGTTGAGGCCGTAGCGCAAGCAAAGGAGCCGTTCAGCGCGGTATTGATGGATATTCAAATGCCGGTAATGGACGGCTACGCAGCAACCCAGGCTATCCGCAAAGACTTGGGTGCAACCACGTTGCCCATTATTGCAATGACGGCTAACGCCCTCGCATCCGACCGCGAGGCCTGTCTGCGCGCCGGCATGAATGATCATGTTGGCAAGCCGTTTGACCTGCCGCATCTGATCGAGGTACTACTACAGCAAACCCGCCAGACACGCAGCGGTCCACCGGCGCCAACCACGCAACGCACTCCCCCACCCCCATTGGAGATGCCTGCTGTCGACCGCATCGACACCGAAGAGGCCCTCGAACGCTTGGGCGGCAATGCGCAGTTGTACTCCGAAGTATTGAAGTCTTACCTGCAAGAACTCGAGACCCAGCCCGATCAACTCGACTTGCTTCTGAAAAACAACAACCTGGCTGAAGCGGGACGCCTGCTGCATACATTCAAAGGACTGTCTGCCACCGTTGGCGCGACCTACCTTTCAGCGGTGACAAGGGCGGCGGAGCAAGCCGTTAAAGGACATGCCACGCCGCAAGAACTGGCCCGTTTGTGTGACACATTTCGAAGCACCGTGCAGCGAACCACGCAACTGCTGAGCCCATCCGTGCAAGGCGCCGCTTTGCCGAACGCGCCTTTGCGCGCAACCACCATCGGAACACTTGCACCGCAGCATCGCGAGGCCCTGTGCAACACACTCAACGAGTTGCAGGCCCTTCTTCTCTGCTCCGACTTGCGTGCACTCGAGGTGCACTCCGCGCTCCAAGCAAACAAGACCGTGGTAACCATGGGAGGGTTTGACGCTTTATCGCAATCCATTGCAAACTTTGACTTTGCAATCGCTGCGACGCAATGCCAGGAGTTGATGCTGGCGTTGAGAAGTGACCGGCAAGGTCTTAGCCAGCAATCAGTGCATGAGGAATAGCTTGGCGCCTGAGTCCCCGATCCCGGCTGCTGTACCCGTTGTCAACGCCCATGCGCATCCCAACCAATTTGCCCTGCTGCGGCAACGCCGTTTTGCCCCCTTCTTCTGGACCCAGTTTGCGGGCGCTGCCAACGACAACCTGTTCAAGTTCGCTTTCACGGTCATAGTGACCTATCAGCTCAGCGTGAGCTGGTTGCCACCAGCCATGGCGGGGCTGACCATTGGTGCACTGTTCATTCTGCCGTTTCTGCTGTTCTCGGCCACTGCCGGTCAGTTGACCGACAAGCACGACAAGGCTTTGATGATCCGTTTCGTGAAGAACCTGGAGGTCGCCATCATGGCGATTGCCGCCTACGGTTTCATGAACGACCAAATGGTGGTATTGCTGCTCTGCACCTTTTTGATGGGCGTGCATTCCACGCTGTTTGGGCCCGTCAAGTTTGCGCTTCTGCCGCAGGTGCTTTCCGAGCGGGAGCTTACTGGTGGCAATGGCATGGTAGAGATGGGAACTTTTGTCGCCATTCTGATGGGCAACGTGTTCGGCGGCCTGCTAGTCTCCATTCCAGGCATCGGCCATGAGACCGTCGCCATTGCCTGCATCGCCATGGCGCTTGTGGGGCGCGTCACAGCGGGCTACATCCCCAAAGCGCCCGCTACCGACCCCGGCCTAGCAATCAACTGGAATCCCATCACTGAGACCCTGCGCAATCTGAAGCTGGCGCATGGCAACCGGGTGGTTTTCCGTTCACTGCTTGGCATCAGCTGGATGTGGTTCTTTGGCGCGGTATTTTTGAGCCAGTTTCCCAGTCTGGCCAAGGAGGTGTTGCATGGCAATGAACAGGTGGCGTCCTTTTTACTGGTGGTGTTCTCCATCGGCATCGGCACCGGGTCGCTGCTGTGTGAGGTGATGAGCCGGCGCCACGTCGAGATTGGCCTTGTGCCGCTGGGAGCCATCGGCATGAGCGTGTTTGCTGTGGATCTGTACTTTGCCTCCCGCGGCTTACCCGCCTCCGAGATCATGGGCCTGACCGCCTTCATGGCCCAAAGCGCCCACTGGCGCGTAATGGGCGACCTGGCCCTGCTGAGCTTGTTCGCAGGCTTGTACAGCGTGCCCATGTACGCGCTGATCCAGTTGCGTAGCCAGGCCACGCACCGCGCCCGCATCATCGCGGCCAACAACATCCTGAACGCATTGTTCATGATTGGAAGTTCGGTGATTGCCGGTGCCCTGCTCAAAAGTGGCTTTACCATCCCGCACATTTTTTTGTTCACCGGTCTGGCCAATGCAGTGGTTGCGTTCTACATCTTTATGGTGGTGCCTGAATATCTGTTGCGCTTTGTGGCGTGGGTGCTGTCGCAATTTTTCTACCACTTCAAGGTTCGCGGTGATGAGAACATTCCCACCGAGGGCGCAGCCATTCTGGTGTGCAACCCTGTGAGCTTTGTCGACGCCGTGCTGCTGATGGCGGCCAGTCCACGACCCATCTGCTTCGTCATGGATCACCAGATCTTCAAGGTGCCGGTACTGGGCTGGTTGTTTCGCCTGGGCAAGGCGATCCCGATTGCTTCGCGCGCCGAGGACCCAGTGGCCTATGAAGCGGCGTTTAACTCCGCTGCCCAAGTGTTGGCCGAGGGTGACCTGCTGTGCATTTTCCCGGAAGTCGACATCATGGGCATCCTGACGCGCACGACTCAACAAAACACTGCTTTGCAGGTGGTGCCCATGGCCCTGAGCAGAATGCGGGGGGCATTCTTTACCCGTGTGGGATTGAACGTTGGCGCACCGGTTGCGCCCCAGGATGTCCGCCCAGAGCTGTTACGGGAGCGGGTACGGCAGTTGCTTGGCGCATAGGTCGACTCGAGAGACGTTTGCGCAAATATGGACCGTAGTTTTAATAAAGTCGCGACTTTTTTATAGTATTGTTTGAAATAGTCGCATGAATCGCTATTTGGATGACCACATTCGCCAAGACCTGCAGCGCAAGTTGGTGGTGCTCACTGGTCCCCGCCAGGTAGGCAAAACCACGCTGAGTCAACAACTTATGGCCGAGCGGCCGGGGAGCCAATACCTCAACTACGATGTTGTAGCCCATCGCGCCATCATCCAGGCGCAAAGTTGGCGCCAGAGCGCGCCTCTGCTGGTGTTCGACGAAGTACACAAAATGCGCGACTGGAAGACCTGGCTCAAAGGCGTTTATGACGGCAGGGCCCCGGGGCAGCAGATTCTGGTCACCGGCAGCGCCCGCATGGACACCTTTCGACAAAACGGCGACTCGCTGGCGGGGCGGTATTTCCGCTTGCGCTTGCACCCCCTGTCCGTGCGGGAGTGGTCAGAGCAGTCACAGTCTGCGCCCCACGCCGCCCTGGCCCACCTCCTGGCGCGAGGTGGCTTTCCAGAGCCTGCGTTGGCTGGCACCGATACCGACGCCCAACGCTGGCGCGCCGATTACTTTGCCGGACTGGTGCGCGAGGATGTGCTGGAATTCTCCCGATTGCATGAAGTCAACACCATGCGCTTGTTTGCAGAAATGCTTCGTGCCCGCGTAGGCTCGCCGTTGTCGCTGGCGTCTCTCGGGCGAGACTTGAATCTGTCCTCCGTCACCCTGAGCAAGTACCTGGACATTCTGGAGGCCCTGTTCATCGTGTTTGTGGTGCGCCCCTGGCATCGCAACATTGCCCGCTCCACCTTGCAAGCACCCAAGGTCTACTTTTACGACACCGCGCTTGTTGTAGGCGACGATGATGTGCGCTTTGAGAACCTGGTCGCCTGTCACCTGCTGAAACTTGCCCAATGGCAACAAGACACCCGTGGCATGGTTGTAGACCTGCACTACCTGCGCACCAAGGATGGTGCCGAGGTGGACTTCGCCCTCAGTGATGGTGACACGTTGACCCACCTGGTGGAGTGCAAGTTATCCGACGCAAAGCCGCATCGCGCGCTGGCCCGTTTTGCCGAACAGTGGCCCCTGTCCCAGGCTGTTCAGCTTTTGCGCGAATGCAAGACTGAGGCCGACTTCGGCCGTATCCAGCTCCGGGACGCCGCGCCCTGGCTGGTGGCCCTGGAGGTCTGATCCCGAAAAACCAGACTCAATGCGCCGCAGCCAAGGTTCTGCAAGACGGGCAGCCGCTGTGGCGTTCTAAATGCCAGGGATTCAGCACCTCATCGAAGTGAGAGCTTCTCGCGTCTTGACCTAGCGCAAGGCAAAGCGCATTCGCCCAGCAGCCATTCTTGCCACCACCCAAAACGGTGCATACTGTCCGAACAAAGTACCATCACGGTCTTGTGCGGCTACCTGCCGTTGGCGTCTGCTCAACTTCCGCTATTGGCAGGTATTTCAATAAACATTCGATAAATTCAGTCCATAAAGGGATCCCTATCATGAAAAAACTGATTTCCGTACTCTTCGTCGCTCTGATGGCATTAACGGCTTCGCAGTGGGCCCATGCCAATGAGTTTTCTGACCTGCGGACCAAACTCAGTGCGGCGCGCGAGTCTTTGGTCACCATGCTGACCAACAAGGACAAACGTGGCGCCGATCAACAAAAAGTTGTTAAGGAAACCGCCGATGCGGTCAGCGCCCACCTGGCCAAGCTGAAGGCGCCTGCTGGCAAGGAAGCCCAATTCAACAGTTTGGTCGAGAACTGGAATGCGTTCAAGAAGACTCGCGAAAATGAGCTCGTACCCGCCATCCTGGCTGGCAAAGATGACGAGGCGCGAAAACTTGCGGGTGGAATCCAAAAGGAGCGCATCACCAAGTGCCAGGAAATGGTTGGCGAGTTGGGCGGCTAACAATCGGTAGCGTCGGCGCGTCAACAAAACATCCATGGAGATACCAGTGTGGCAACAACGATAACCCGCAACCTGAAAATTGGTACACGCGTTGGGCTCGCCTTCGGGTCCGTGGTCATCACCATCGGGCTGTTGATCGCTGCGGTGCAAATGGGTTTGTCCCGCAGCGCCGCCAACTCCATCGCCATGGAAGAAGGCGGCCAGTTGCAAGCGCTTGCCTCCGAAATACACTTGCTGGCCAAGGACAACGCCATTGCCAGCATGGTCATTCTTGTGTCCTCCAGCAGTGAACAGCAGGCCAAACTAACCAATACCATTCGTGAGCGGGATGGACGCATCTCCAAAGGGCTTGGCGATCTCGAGCGGGCGGCAGCGGGGTCCGATGAGGACAAACTGCTCATCGCTGATGCCAAGAAGCGCCATGGCATTTATGTGGCGGGTGTTCAACGAATTGTCGGCATGGTTAAAGACGGCAAGCAATCGGAGGCCGCTTTTGCTGCCGACGAAGAAATGATCCCGATGCTCGCCCCATTCCTGGGTGCCCTGGCAAAGATCGATGCACGTCAGCAGGCCCAAGTCAAGGAAACCGCCATCCAGAATGGGCAGCTGATCGCGTCCACTCAGCGCCAAACCATCATGGCCGGACTGGTGGCTGCCATTTTGGCCATTGGAGCCGGGACTTGGGTGGCACGCAGCGTAACCCGACCCCTGATTCAGGCCATCAAATTTGCCGAGCAGGTGGCCAGTGGCGACCTTGAGTCGCGGGTTCAGGTGGATGGACACAATGAGGTCTCGCAGCTGTTTCACGCCTTGAACAGGATGAGCGAGAGCCTGTCCTCCCTGGTATCACAGGTTCGCACGTCTGCTGAAGACATTGCCGCAAGTGCCGAAACCATTGCTGCGGGCGACGTCGATCTTTCAAGCCGCACCGAAAGTCAGGCCGCAGCACTGGAGCAAACCGCTGCATCCATGGAGGAACTGGGCTCGGCCGTCCACAAGAACGCAGACCATGCAAGCCAGGCCAACCAACTCGCACGCAGCGCATCAAGCGTTGCCGAGCGTGGCGGCAAGGTGGTGGAGCAAGTGGTTGGAACCATGCGTGGCATCAATGATGCGTCTCGCAAAATATCGGACATCATCAGCGTGATTGACGGCATCGCCTTTCAAACCAACATTCTTGCCCTCAATGCTGCGGTGGAGGCGGCGCGTGCCGGCGAGCAAGGGCGTGGATTTGCAGTGGTCGCCACCGAAGTGCGCAATTTGGCACAGCGCAGTGCCGAAGCCGCCAAGGAAATAAAGATCCTGATTTCCAGCAGTGTGGCGCGCGTGGAAGAGGGGACCTTGCTGGTTGACCGTGCCGGGCACACCATGGACGAGGTGGTCAATTCCATACGCAGTGTGACTGACATTATGGGCGATATCAGCTCAGCGAGTCAGGAACAAAGTCTGGGTGTGGAACAGGTTGGCGAGGCGGTTCGCAGCCTGGACGAGACCACACAAAAGAACGCGACTCTGGTAGAGCAAATTGCGCGGTCTGCGCAAAGCTTGAGTGCCCAGGCGAACGACTTGGTTCGGTCGGTTTCCGTGTTTCGCGTAGGGTAAGTCCCGTCCCGTGCGGCCAACGGCCCGCTATGACGTCTGCCCGCCTCAATGCATCCCTGCCAAAAGCGCCGCGTTGCCTCCCGCTGCCGTCGTGTTCACGGTAATGGTCTGCTCGGCGCAGAAGCGATAGAGGTAGTGTGGCCCCCCCGCCTTGGGCCCCGTTCCGGACAGCCCCTCGCCACCAAAGGGCTGCACACCCACCACGGCGCCAATCATGTTGCGGTTGATGTAGACGTTGCCAACGTGGGCGGCATGGGCCAGCGCCTGGGCCCGGCTGTCAATGCGGGTCTGGATTCCCATCGTCAAACCATAGCCCAGCGCATTGACTTGCGCGATAACGTCGGCAGGATCCCCTCCCCAGCGCACCACTTGCAGCACCGGGCCGAAGATTTCCGCTTTGACATCGGAAATATTGGCGACTTCGAAGGCATGCGGCGCGATCAGGTTTGCTATTATTTTGGTAGCTGCTTGCGCAGATTCCACGGGGGATAGAAGCACCTTTGACTCCACTTTCAAGCGCTGGATGTGGCGGTAGATGCCCTCGAACGCCTCGGCGTCAATCACCGGTCCCACATCGGTAGCGATGTCGGCGGTGTCGCCCACCACCAGTTCCTTGGCCGCGCCTTGCAGCATCTCGATTACACCGTCGGCAATCGCCTCGTGCACGCACAGCAAGCGCAAAGCCGAACAACGCTGTCCAGCCGAACGGAAGGCGCTTTGAACCACGGCGTCGACCACCTGCTCGGGCAGGGCTGAGGAGTCAACCACCATGGCGTTGATGCCACCGGTCTCGGCGATCAGCGGCACAATGGGTCCGTCTTTTGCGGCCAGGGCCCGGTTGATGATCTTGGCCACCTGAGTGGAGCCGGTGAACACCACGCCGGCCACGCCGGGTTGCGCAACCAGCGCCGCGCCCACCGTTTCACCCGCTCCGTGCGCCAGTTGCAGCGCGTCAACCGGCACCCCCGCGGCATGCAACAGCTGCACCGCCACCTGGGCCACGCCGGGCGTCTGCTCGGCAGGCTTGGCCAGCACGGTATTGCCGGTGGCCAGCGCAGCGGCGACCTGACCGACAAAAATCGCCAGCGGGAAGTTCCACGGACTGATGCACACCCACACACCCCGCGCCGTGAGCGACAGGGTGTTGGATTCACCGGTCACGCCAAAGCTGTGGTTTGCAAGCGCTGGTGGCGCGCCGTGCACCTGCGGCATAGCCAGCGGCTGCATGATGCGCTGAGCCTCGTCGGCGTAGTAACGCAAAAAATCGACCGCCTCACGTACTTCGCTCACCGCATCGCCCCAGGTCTTGTGCGCCTCCTTGACCAGCAGGGCGCAAAACATCGGTGTCTGCTCCAGCATGGTGTCAGCGGCCCGGCGCAGGATGGCGGCGCGCTCGGCCACCGGAAATTTGCTCCATTTTTGATAGCTGCTTGCGCAAGCAGCATAAGCGCTAGCGGTGTTTTTTATATCAAACTCTGGTACCACCGGAACGGGCGTGGAGGCCAGCGCGGCCAACAGCGGATCACGCATACCGGGCACGGTCAGGTCCAGCCCGGCGCTGTTCTTGCGCGCACCAGTGTGGGTGCCGAACAGGTCCGCCGGCAGCGGGAGCGACGGATGGGGCTCCAGACGCAACGGCGAAATCAGCAGGTCCTGCATATCCACCGTAGGGTCGGCCATCTGGTGCACAAAGGAGGAGTTGGCCCCGTTCTCCAGCAGGCGCCGCACCAGGTAGGCCAGCAGGTCGCGGTGCGCGCCCACAGGTGCATAGACGCGGCAGGCCACCAACGGGTTCTTCAGCACCTCCCGGTAAATGCCCTCACCCATGCCGTGCAGACGTTGAAACTCAAATTGCGGGCCGAACCCGGCGCCGGGCCGCCCCAAGCCGGGTTGCGCCCCCTCGGGGGGCAGCG
>JBAWYQ010000103.1:0-14509 GCA_037143475.1 Burkholderiales bacterium
GGCCTGCATGGCCGAGGCGAACGCCACACTCAGTGCGGAAGGTTTGGACGATTTTTTGACCCAGGCACGCTTTCTGGGCAAGATGGGCCGCGGCCCGGAGCCGGTGCTGACCTTTTTGCAGGAATGGCCGCCAATTGCCCGCACCGTAGGCGAAGATGCGCTCAACGCCGTGATGACGACGGTGCGACTCATCAACAAATCTCCGAACGGCAAGGCCATCGCGCCGTTCCTGCAAACACTGGCCGCCGTGACGCGGCGCTTGCCCACACCGACCCAGTTACAGCACTACATGGACCTGTGCCAGCTGCTGCTGGAGCGCACCAGCGGGTCGATTCACGGCATCCACAAAACATATCCCAGCCCTAGCCTGACCGTGTTTTTTGAAAAGGCTCCGCTGTTGCTGGGTGTGCTCAGCCTGCAGGGTTTGAGCAACTGGGTGAACTACGGCATCCGCAACTACAGCCACCACCCCGAGCAGCAACGCGATTTTTTCAACCTGGCGTCCAGCGACAGCCGCGCCGTGCTGCAGCGCGAACGCCACGGCACGCTACTGATGGACCACACCCGTGCGCTGGACTTGTACCTGAAAGCGCTGTGGCACGACGGCGATGTGCTGGTGCCCTACTCCACCACGTTTGACGTTCAGCGCCAGCCCATGCCGTACTTTGATGCGTTTGGCATTCGCTTGCCGGATGTGTATGACGGGCGTGCCAACATCAGCGGACTGGACCGCTACCGCGCCGCGCTGGCGCACATGGCGGCACACCGGCGCTGGAGCAGACCCATCTTTGCCGACAATTTCAGCCCGGCGCAGCGCCTGGCCATTGAGTGTTTTGAAGACGCGCGCATGGACGCGTTGACCCTGCGTGAATACCCCGGCATGCGTCGGATTTTCTCGGCCCTGCACCCTACGCCGCAAGACGGTGCCTGCGACCCAACCCTTCATTCATGCCTGCGCCATCGGCTGGCGATGTTGTCACGCGCATTGCTGGATCCGCCCAAACGCTTTGAGAGCCCGCAACTGGCCGACTGGGTGCAGCGCTTTCATGCCCTGATGGCGCAGGGCGACTCCAGCACCAGCGACATCGTGGGCCTGGCCCTGAGCTACCTGGGCAAAACCCGCCTGCAAAGCGACCAACTTCCCAACACCTGGTTCCAGGACACCGACGTCGACTACCGCGATGACAACCGCCATTTGTGGCGCTTTCATGAGCTGAGCGACGACGAAGAATCCTTCGAAACGCCAGACCAGACTCCGCCAGTGCAGGAAGTTCAAACCCTGCCCCCGCGCCATTATCCCGAGTGGGACTACAGCAGCCAAAGCTACCGCCCCGACTGGGTCAGCCTGTACGAGCGCCTGCACACCAGTGGCGACCCAGGCGATATTGACCGGCTGCTGGCCAAGCACGCCGCACTCGCCAAGCGCCTGAAGAGGCTGCTTGAACTGCTCAAACCGCAAGACTCGGTGCGGGTGCGTTACCAGGAGGAAGGCAGTGATCTGGATCTGGACATCGCCATCCGCGCACTGATTGATTTCAAGGGTGGCAGCACCCCCGACCCGCGCATCAACATGAGCCACCGCACCAACGGTCGCAATATTGCGGTTACCCTGCTGATCGATCTCTCGGAGTCGCTCAACGAGAAGGCCGGTGGAACCGATCAGACAATCCTGGAGCTAAGCCGCGAGGCCGTTTCTTTGCTGGCAGGATCAGTAGAGGAACTGGGTGATCCATTTGCGATTGCGGGCTTTCACTCCAACACGCGCCATGACGTGCGCTACCTGCACATCAAGGGCTTTGGCGAGCATTGGGGCGACACGGTGAAGGGCCGGTTGGCGGCCATGCGGGCCGCCTACTCGACCCGCATGGGCGCCGCCATGCGCCATGCTGCACACACGCTGGCGGCACAAAAGGCCGACAAGAAATTGATGCTGATACTGACCGACGGGCAACCGTCCGACGTGGATGTTCACGATGCCCAACTGTTGATCGAAGACGCGCGCAAATCAGTGAAGGAACTGGACCAGCAAGGTATCTTCACCTATTGCATCAACCTGGATGCAAAGGCCGATGCCTATGTACGCAACATTTTTGGCCGCCACTACACGGTGGTCGACCATGTTGACCAACTGCCGGAGAAATTACCAAAACTGTTCATGGCGTTGACACGCTAAAGGACTTTGCAGCGTTGCTGTTGGGGTCAAAAAGACTCCCGCAAAGGGGCGGTCATTCAGTATGATGGCTCCACTAAAACAATCAGTTAATGCTTATGTTTGACAATATCCGAATCACCCGGCGATTCGCCACCGTGCTGTTTGCCTACTGGCTGTCCTTCATGGCAGTGGCCATCGTCAGCTACTGGGGTTTGTCCTCGGCACGTGACAGCCTCAAGGCCGTGCACGAAAAGGACATGATTCCTGCGCTTCAGATGTCGGACTCCATCGACAAAATTGTGCAGAACCGCCTGCAAATCCTGTTGGCATTTCAACACGCGCCCGATGGGCCGCTGGCATCCATCCATGACCACCCCACCGTCGCGCACACCGACGCTATCGCGAAAAACCGGGTGGAGGCCAACCGTTTGTTTGACGCGCTATCGGCGATGTCGAATTTGCCTGAAGAACAGGTCTTGCTGACCGCTGCCAAACAGACCCGAGCAGCATGGCGCGACAAGCTCGATCTTGCAGTCAAAGCCGTGAACGGTGGAGATTTCAGCCCGGCGACAATGGCCGCCTTTTTGCAAGCTGGCAGGACCGAAGGTGAAGCAGCCATCAAGGCGATGGTGGATTTGCGGGACTTCAAAGTCAAGGCGGCTGAGCTGGCTTCGCAACAGGCCGAAAGCCGATACAACATCGCCATGGGTGTATTCCTGACCGCCGCGATCGTAGGCGGCATTCCCGCTACCTTCATGACCGTTCTGTTGATGCGGCGCATGCGTAGCGGGTTTGCACTGGCAGACCAGACAGCCACATCCATTGCTGCCGGTGACCTGTCTCACCCGGTGCCGCACGACGGGCGTGACGAAATTGGCCACTTGCTGACGCAGATGAGCACCATGCGCGACAACCTGCACCATGTGATCAGCCAGGTGCGCAGTGGATCGGACGCCATAGCCAGCGCAGCGGGCGAAGTTGCCTCTGGCACGCTGGACCTCTCCAACCGCACGGAGCAGCAAGCCGGGTCACTCGAAAAAACAGCGTCTGCCAGTGAAGAACTATCCAGCACGGTTCAACACAACGCAGACAGTGCAGCCCAGGCCAATCAACTGGCCAACTCGGCATCGGCTCTGGCAACCCGAGGTGGTGTAGCGGTATCCCAAGTGGTGGAAACCATGGACGCCATCAATACCTCTTCGCGCAAGATTGTGGACATCATCGCGGTCATTGACGGCATCGCCTTTCAGACCAACATCCTGGCACTCAATGCGGCCGTGGAAGCCGCGCGCGCGGGTGAACAAGGCCGGGGCTTTGCCGTGGTTGCCGCAGAAGTGCGCAGCTTGGCCCATCGTTCAGCCACCGCCGCAAAGGAGATCAAGAGCCTGATTGACGATTCCGTCGACAAGGTCGGCCGTGGTACTGAGCAGGTAGCCCAAGCCGGCAACACCATGCAGGAAATCGTGACGGGCATTCAGCGCGTGGCCGATATCGTGGGCGAAATAGCCTCTGCCAGCAAAGAGCAGTCCGCTGGTATTGCCGAAATCAACCAGGCGGTCAGCCAGCTTGACGGGGTAACCCAACAAAACGCAGCATTGGTCGAGGAAACGTCAGCCGCATCCGCTGCCTTGCAGGAGCAGGCCAGCCAGCTTGCTGCACTGGCCGCGTCGTTTCGGTTGGAGGGTGGAGCCCGAGGTCTGCGATTGTCATCGAGCGAATAGGCAACCATTTTGCTATAAAAATAATAGCTGCTTACGCTTATTTCACGGGGCCAAAACCACTATTACTCACGGCAAGTTAACCCATCGCGCGGTTATCTTGCGGGCAATCGGGGCCAGGTAATAAATGACGGGGATGGCAACGACCAGAGCCACAGCGTAGGCCTTGGCCCAAGCCGCCAAAAAATTGGCTTGCCAGCCTACGTTGACCATCGTGATGACAAAGGTCATTAGAAAAACCATCATCACCCCCATCACCACGGAAAACACAAGGTGAAAGCGGCGGGCAGGAAGTTTTGTCATGAAAAATAGGGCACAAGGCTGTGGTGGATAGATGAAATCATGCCAGATTCCACAATTCAACTGGACTTTGCGGACTTGATGGCGGCGCGTGCCTGCTCAATACGCTGGTCCAGATAGGCGCCATAGAAATCAGGAATGTAGCCGCCCTCCATGCGGGCCACGACCTCTTTGCCACTCGGTCCGAAAAATAGCACGGTGGGCGCAATGGTGACCCGCCAGGCTTGCACCAATTGATCGTGGGTCAGGTTGGCTCCGCTGAAGTCCCGAACGGTTTGCGAACTGCGCATGTCGATCTGAAAAACGGGCATACCGTCCTGACGACGCAGTGGCTCCAGATAACTGTCACGCGCCACCCGGCAAAAGGGGCAACCCTCCAGGCTGACCATCACGACCAGCGGGTTGCCTTTTTCCAAGGCCTTGCCCAGTTCATTCGACAGCGACTGTGGTGCCGGTAAAACGGCGCCGGCGGCCCATGCAGGCGTGACACTTGCAGCAACCAGTCCGAGACTTGCGGTTACCAAAAAATGACGCCTGTCGTCGCGAAAGCTTGATTCCATCACGGTGCTTCCCTCTCCATCAGCAAATAGGTGTTGTACGCGTTCATGCGATTGGCCACGCGAAAGAGTGGCAATCCTTCAAACTTCGTCCAGTTGGTGGCCCGGTACGCATCGTCAAAAGGCTCCATATTCTTGGCCGCCTGCCCCATGGTTTCACGCAAATAGGCCAAATAGTCGCGAGTCAGTTCCATATCATGGCGCGCTTGCGATGACAAAGGACCGTGCCCCGGGACAATGGTTGCAGTCTCAAATGCCAACAGCGTTTGCAACGCCTTGATCCAGTGGCCGCTGTCGGCCTGTCCCACATAGGGAACTCGGCCACGAAACACCAGGTCGCCGGCAAACAGCACCTTTTCCTGCGGCAAATAGACCACCAGGTCCTCGGGCGTGTGGGATGGACCGACCGGTTGCAACAGGAACCGTACCCCACCCACAATCAGTTCTTTGGGGCCATCGATCCATTCGTCGGCGGGTATCAACTGGGTCTTGTCATTGATCCAGGGTGCGAGTGTCTGGCGTGATGCCTGAAGGCGGATCGTGGCGGTGTCGGAGTTGATGTATTCCCTTGCGCCGCTGTGTGCAATGATCCTCGCACCTTTCGCCTTGAAGGATTGCAGTCCGTAAATGTGGTCCGCATGGTAGTGCGTCACGATGACATGGGTCACGGGCAGCGGCGTGACTTTGCGGATTTCAGCCAGCAGTCGCTCTGCAAGCGCCGGTGAGCCCAGCGCATCAACGACGACGACGCCCGCAGGCGTCACCACAAAGGCGGCGTTGGAAATAAAATTTTGGTTGGCGCTGCTCCCCAGTGAGCCCAAGCCCTCCACATACCAGGATGATTGCGACACCCGCTGCGCCACGACGACGGGCGCCGTGAGCGAAAAATCTGCGTTATCGTCACGCTCTGAAGGCAGCGGAGTTTGTGCGCTTGAAAACGTCCCCAAAACAAGCAATGCTGACGCGAATGCGTGGCGCCAACCCCAGCACGGTGTTGGTATGGAGAAAAATAACATAAGCGATCCTTTAGGGTTTCCCTCAATCGGGAATGCGACACAAAAGCGGCACTTGGCATTAATATAAGCCTTTACTGAATTATTGAGGAATACAGTGGATCTGGCAACTATCCTGGAACGTAACGGTGACAGCACAGTGTTGGCCCTGGGCGGCGCTGTGATCGGTGCACTATTCGGTTTTTTTGCACAACGCTCGCGCTTCTGCCTGCGCGCGGCCGTCATCGAGTTCTGGCACCGCACATTTGGTGAAAAGTTGTCGGTCTGGCTATTTGCATTCTCGGCGGCCGTGGTATCGGTGCAGGTACTGTTGTTGACCCACAACCTGGACATCAGCACCGCCCGTCAGATTGCAATGCGGGGTAGCCTGTCGGGCGCATTGATTGGAGGTTTGGTTTTTGGCGCTGGCATGATCATGACAAGGGGCTGCGCCAGTCGCCTCCTGGTGCTGTCTGCCAATGGCAATCTGCGCGCCCTGCTTTCCGGGTTGATCTTTGCCGTCAGTGCGCAAGCATCCCTATCGGGTGCCCTGGCACCGCTGCGTGCCACCATCAGCGAATGGTGGACGGTGGATGGTGGTGCGTCACGGGACCTGCTGGCGATTACCGGAGTCGGCCCATGGGGCGGTCTTGTAGCTGGTCTGATTTGGCTGGCCGCTGCCTTGTATTTTTCCTGGAGGAGTCCGCGCCATAGTGGCTGGCTGCGGCTTGGCGGCATAGGCGTTGGCGTGGCGGTGGCATCGGGCTGGTGGTTTAACTACCTGGTTTCCACGCAGTCCTTCGAACCCGTCGTCGTTCAAGGCCTTACTTTTAGCGGGCCGTCTGCGGAATGGCTGATGCGGATTCTGTCTTCACCCACACCGCGCATAGGTTTTGAATTTGGATTGCTGCCCGGTGTATTTGCTGGCTCATTTTTGGGCGCATGGTTTGGACATGACCTCAAACTCGAAGGCTTCAAAGATGGATACAGCATGACTCGCTATATTGCTGGCGCCATTTTGATGGGTTTTGGCTCCATGCTGGCAGGTGGGTGTGCCGTTGGAGCCGGCATGACCGGTGGCTCTATCTTTGCACTCACAGCGTGGCTGACCCTTCTGGGCATGTGGGGCGGCGCAGGCTTGACGGACTACTTGCTGGACCGCGATCCGCGCCCGGCGCACGTATCACGCGCCGCACCCGCAGCAACCAAGGCCACTTGACCGCGCCTATCGAGCGGTACCCATGTCGTTCGACCTACTTGCCGCTCAGGTATTCCGAAACCGCAGCCATTTCCAGCGCCGTCATTTTGCTGGCAACGGAATGCATCACCGCGTTGTCGTTAGTGCGTTCACGCTGGTTAAATTGCTTGAGCTGGTTTTCAATGTAAACAGCATACTGCCCTGCCAGACGCGGCAGGTTGTTGGTACCCAACGCGCCCGCACCATGGCAACTGGCACAGGCGGCCACCCCACTGAACTTATTGCCGTTGTGAAAGATATATTTACCCACTGCGGCTAGCGCGACATCTTTGGCAGGCTCAGCTGTAACCGGCTGCTTTTCGAAATAGTGACCCAAGGCAACCATCTCATCTGGGGTTAACTTAGCCGCCATATCGAACATCGCGCTACTTTTACGCTTGCCCGACTTGAAGTTATCCAACTGTTTGGCCACGTATTCCCAGTGTTGCCCAGCCAGTCGAGGGAATACCTCGCTGGAAGACTCACCTTGCGCGCCATGGCAGAGAAAACAAACACCGTTCACAATTTTCATGGCACGCGCTTCGTCTGCTTGCGCTATTGCAGCACCCGCCATCCACAGGCCAACGCCCATCGTCACCAGGCTTTTGCGTAAACCCATTCATCCAACCCCTAAACAGAAACACCGATCAGGCCAACGTGTCGGCCCAAATATTTCGAGCCCATGCAAACGCGTAACGCCCTTCCAGCTCGTTGGCAGCGCTGGAAACACCACCTGCACCAGCCACCGGCAACATCGTTTTCTTGTCTGCATCGTAACGGTGCACACTGGTCACATGCACTACATCGTCGGGACTCACAAAGCTGTAGCAGGCATTGTTATAAACCGGCATATTGTTGGGCTGGCGACCCGTCAATAACGCAACCACCGCCGCCGCACAGGTCTTGCCGTGCTGGTTGGCCATGTGGCCGGACTTTGGCATAGCAGGGGCAATCTGAATGGAGTCGCCCAGCACGTGCACGTTTTTGACCGCAATGGATTCAAAGGTCAGAAAGTCCACCTCGCACCAGCGTTTGTTCGCCGTAGCCAGGCCGGTCTTGACGGCAATGTCGCCAGCACGCATCTCCGGAAGAACATTGAGAACATTGGCCTTCAAGTCATCGTTGAACTCGAACTTGAGCGTGTTGGTCGCAACGTCCACATCCACTAGCTTGTGCTTGGGACGGTACTCAATGATGCCCTCGTAGCGGTCTTTCCAGGCCTTCTTGAACAACGGCCCCTTGGAGGTGACGTCGTCGTTGGCGTCCAGAATCAACACCTTGCTCTTGGGTTTGGCTTGACTGAAATAGCTGGCTACCTGGCAGGCACGCTCATACGGCCCGGGCGGGCAACGGTAGGGAGCCAGCGGGATTGCCAGTGCGTAGACGCCGCCATCAGGCATGGCTTCAAGCTGCTTGCGCAGGGCCTGGGTTTGGGAACCTGCCTTCCATGCATGCAGCACCTTGTCTTTGGCGCCCACGGCGGTCATTCCTGGCAGGGTTTCCCACATGAAGTCAACGCCAGGAGAAAGAATCAACCGGTCATAAGGCAACTCACCGCCCTTGGCGAGCACAACGACCCGCTTGTCGGGGTCAATGCGAACAGCCATGTCCTGCACCCAGCGCACACCGTGGCGCTTGACCAGGTTGTCATAGGGCGTGGTGATGTCGGCCATTGTCTTGCTGCCACCCACCACCAGATTGGACAGCGGGCATGAAATGAATGCACTGCCGGGCTCAACCAGGGTCACATCAATGCCATAGTCGGACCACATGCGCACATACTTGGCCGTGGTTGCTCCACCATAGCCACCGCCTACTACGACTACTTTGGGACCATTGCTACCGGGAGTACTGGCACAGCCAGAGGTCAACGCGATCGCGCCCAAAGAACCGGCAGCCCCAAGGCCTTGTACAAATTGACGACGTTTCATCATGATGAGGTCCTTCCTATTTTTTCAAGGCAGAAAAATAGCCTGCCAGAGCAACCAGTTGCTCATCGGTGTAGCCCTTGGCGAGCTGGTGCATGATGGTTGCAGGCTTCTTCCCGGTCTTGAAATCCATCATCTTCTTGAGTAATTCGTCTTTTTTAACGCCTGCCAATGACTCATTTCCCGGTTCGGCAATACCCGCCGTGCCATGGCAATTGGCGCACGATGCTGCCAGACTGCGTAACTGCAAAGGGTCCATCGCTTGTGCAAAAGACGATCCCGTGATGGCCGCCAAAGCGCCAACGGCCATGAGTTGATTCCACTTCATTTCACGATCTCCTCGGTTATGAATATCAAAAGTCTGAAACAATTTAGGGACGCAGGTAAACAAACCCTTCTTTGGCTTGCAGCCGTGCAATCTCTGCGACCCCGGAAGGAACTATCTGCGCCTCCATGGCGACTTTGTCTTTGCTGATATTGCGATTCTGAAGCGTATTGTTGCAAACTCTGAACTCCACACCTCGGGCAACCAGATCCGCTATGTCACCAGAAAAAGGCTGGCCCTTTGGGTTGACAGCACCATCAAGTAAAAAATCGATACCAGGGCCGTGCGTAACAACGACGATCTTCACGGTGGGATCGGCCGTCAGGTGGTTGCGCATGTTGGGTAGCGCGCGAGCCGCTTGTGCAGTGCCCTCATTCAAGTGGTAAACCACTTTGACCTGCGCCCACGCTGCAGAGGCAACGATAAAGCCAAGCAAGAGCACCAACATTCTTTTCATCATCTAGTCCTTATATATAAGGACTGAATGCTAGGGCTTTCAGGTGTTCCAGCACTACGGTAGAAACCCTCGAACAACCTCCCGGCAGGCCAAAATCGCGTGGATACCCTCCAAACAAAAAGCACCCCGAGCGGGGTGCTTTTGCATTCAAAAGAAGTGCAGTAACAGTCTACAAAACTTCAAAAATGCCCGCTGCACCCATGCCACCACCGATGCACATGGTGACGCACACACGCTTGGCTCCACGGCGTTTGCCTTCGATCAGAGCGTGGCCGGTCAGTCGTTGGCCGCTCACGCCATAGGGGTGCCCCACGGCAATGGCGCCACCATTGACGTTGAGCTTGTCCGCTGGGATGCCCAGCTTGTCGCGGCAATAGAGCACTTGCACGGCAAAGGCTTCGTTCAGCTCCCACAGGTCGATGTCGCTGACCTTCAGCCCCAGACGCGCGAGCACTTTGGGAATGGCAAACACAGGGCCAATCCCCATTTCGTCCGGCTCGCATCCGGCTACGGCAAAACCGAGGAAACGGCCCAGCGGCTGCAAGCCTTTTTTCTCGGCGATTTTTTCGTGCATGACCACCACGGCACCGCCGCCATCGGAGAACTGGCTGGCGTTACCCGCGGTGATCAGGCCACCGGGAACGGCCGAACGCAAGCCACTGATCCCCTCTTTGGTGGTGCCATCACGGATTCCTTCATCGTTGCTCACCGTGACCTGTTTGGTCATCAACCCCATGACCTTGTCGGCCACACCCATGGTGACGGTAATAGGCGCAATTTCAGCAGCGAACAAACCCGCTGCCAGCGCCGCTGTGGCACGTTGCTGACTGGCGGCACCGTACTCGTCCATTGCGTCCCGGCTAATGTTGTATCGCTTGGCGACGTTTTCAGCGGTCTGCAGCATGTTCCAATAAATCTCAGGCTTGTTCTTGACCAACCACGGGTCAGCCAGCATATGTTGGTTCATCTCCTGCTGCACGCAGGAAATCGCCTCTACGCCGCCGGCCACATAAATGTCGCCTTCGTTCGCAATGATGCGCTGCGAAGCTACAGCAATAGTCTGCAATCCTGATGAGCAGAATCGATTGATGGTCATACCGGACACGGTGACGGGGCACCCGGCGCGCAGTGCTGCCTGGCGTGCAATGTTGGCGCCGGTTGCGCCCTCAGGCGTGGCACACCCCATGATGACGTCGTCCACCTCGGCGGCCTCGATGCCGGCGCGCTTGATGGCATGCTCGACCGCGTGGCCACCCAGAGTGGCACCGTGCGTCATGTTGAACGAACCCTTCCAGCTCTTGGCCAGAGGGGTGCGGGCGGTGGAAACGATTACTGCTGAAGTCATGTTGATTCCTCTTAAAGTGTTGAGAACAGAGTCGGCGGCAGAACCGCTACGGTCTTTCCCGCAAAGTCTCAGATTTAGTTGAAGGTTTTGCCTTCAGCTGCCAATCGGGCCAGCATGGGGGCGGGCTGCCAGAAATTGGCGTCGTCCAAGGGATTCTGGGCAAAGCGGCTCATGGCTTGCACCACATTAAACAGACCAACCTGGTCGGCGTAGTTCATCGGGCCGCCGCGGTGCGCCGGAAAACCATAGCCAAAAATGTAGACGATGTCGATATCACTGGCCTTGTTGGCAATGCCCTCTTCCAAGATGTGTGCGGCCTCGTTCACCAGACTAAAAACCAGACGCTGCACGATTTCTTCGTCCGAAATCTTGCGCGGGGTGATACCCAGCGACTGACGGTGCTCTTCAATCATGGTCACCACTTCAGCGTTGGGAATGGCGTCGCGCTTGCCTGCAACATAGTCGTACCAGCCGGCACCCGTCTTTTGACCATAGCGACCTTTTTCGCACAACAGGTCAGCGGTCTTGCTGTACTTCATGTTGGGCTTTTCCTGATAGCGGCGCTTGCGGATGGCCCAGCCAATGTCGTTACCCGCCAGATCGCCCATACGGAACGGGCCCATGGCCATGCCAAACTTCTCCATCGCCTTGTCAACCTGCGCGGGAGTGCAGCCTTCGTCCAGCAGGAAGCCACCTTGCCGACCATATTGCTCGATCATTCGGTTGCCGATAAAACCATCGCAAACGCCGGACACCACAGCAGTCTTGCGGATTTTTTTCGCCACCGTCATAACTGTGGCCATGACGTCTTTTGCCGTCTTTGCGCCACGCACGACTTCGAGCAACTTCATCACATTGGCAGGGCTGAAGAAGTGCAGGCCCACAACATCTTCGGGGCGCTTGGTGAAAGATGCTATTTTGTCGACGTCCAGCGTGGAAGTGTTG
Organism: Burkholderiales bacterium; assembly: GCA_037143475.1. GTDB lineage: Bacteria > Pseudomonadota > Gammaproteobacteria > Burkholderiales > Burkholderiaceae_C > Allorhodoferax. Next base: position 11,957 of record JBAWYQ010000103.1, read on the forward strand.
GACGCCAGAATGGCACCGGGCTTCATGACGCGATCCAGTTCCTTGAACACGGCTTCCTTGACTCCGATTTCTTCAAACACGGCTTCAATCACCATGTCTGTGCTGCCCAGGTCGTCATAGCTCAGCGTGGTGGTCAACAGGGCCATGCGCTGGTCGTACTTGTCTTGCTTTAACTTGCCCTTCTTGACCTGGGCTTCGTAGTTCTTGCGAATGGTGGCCACACCGCGGTCTAACGCTTCCTGCTTCATTTCCAGCATCTTGACGGGAATGCCAGCGTTCAGGAAGTTCATGGCAATGCCGCCACCCATGGTGCCGGCTCCGATGACTGCTATGGAGTTGATAGCGCGTTGCGCAGTGTCTGCGGGGACATCCGGTATTTTTGATGCTGCACGCTCAGCCAGGAACAGATGGCGTAGCGCCTTGCTCTCAGGGGTTAGCATCAAATTTATGAAGATTTCACGTTCTGCGACCATGCCGTCGTCAAACTTCTTCTTGGTGGCAATCTCGACGATGTCCACACACTTGGCGGGCGCGGGAAAGTTCTTGGACATGCCCTTAACCATGTTGCGGGCAAACTGAAAGTAGGCGTCGCCCAGAGGATGCTTGCATTTCAGATCCCGCACCAGCGGTAAGGGGCGCACGTCGGCTACGGATCTTGCAAACGCCAGCGCCTCTTCAGCCAGTGACTCGGCCGATGCCGACAGTTTGTCGAACAGCTTTTGACCGGGCAACATGGCCAGCATCTCGCTCTTGACGGGTTCACCACTCACAATCATGTTCAGCGCAGCCTCCACGCCCAGAACACGCGGCAGGCGCTGCGTACCACCCGCGCCAGGAATCAGTCCCAGCTTGACCTCTGGCAACGCAATACCAGCCCCGGGCGCGGCAATTCGGTAATGACAACCCAACGCCAGCTCTAGCCCGCCGCCCATGGCGACCGTATGGATGGCTCCCACCACCGGCTTGGACGAATTCTCCAGTACGCTGATCACACTGAGGAGGTTGGGTTCCTGAACCGCCTTGGGCGAGCCAAACTCCTTGATGTCTGCGCCACCCGAGAACGCCTTGCCAGCACCCGTAATGATGATGGCCTTGACAGCCGCATCTGCGTTGGCCTTGGCCATGCCGTCGGTAATGCCCTGGCGGGTTGCGAGTCCGAGGCCATTCACTGGCGGGTTGTCCAGCGTGATAACGGCGACATCGCCGTGAACTTGGTATTGGGCAGTCATGCTTGCATTCCTTGGAGTGAGAGGGGGAATAACCAAAATAGAACGATCGTTCGTTTTAAATTGTAGGGGGATTTCTGCGGGGTAAAACTCAGTTTGTCACTGTTGGGACAAAGGGGGGGCAGGGAACCACACGCAGTGGGCGACCGTGGGGGCTCATATAGCTACACCTCCAACCATTCCCTACGGATGTCGATGTTGTTGCGCAATTCATCGGGTGTACCTTCAAAGACGATGCTGCCGTGTCCCATGACCAGACAGCGGTCCGAAATCTTCATTGCAATGGTGAGCTTTTGTTCGATCAGGAGCACTGAAATGCCACGCTTGCGCAGTTCTTGCAGGTACTGCGCAACCAGCTCCACAATTTTGGGGGCCAGTCCTTCGGTGGGCTCGTCAATGATGATCAGGTCCGGGTCGCCCATGAGTGTGCGACACAGTGTCAACATTTGCTGCTCGCCACCCGAAAGAACGCCCGCTTCGGTGTGTTCACGTTCTTTCAGCCTAGGAAACATTTTGTACATGTCGTCAAACGACCAGCGCGGATTCTTCTGCCCCCGCTTTTGACCCAGCAGCAGATTCTGATAAACAGTCAATTTTGGGAAAATATCGCGGCTCTCTGGCACATAGCCCACGCCCAGATGGGCGATCTCAAAAGTCTTGAGGCCCAGAGACTCTTTGCCTTTCCACAAGGATGATCCCTGGCAATCAACCAGACCCATGATGGCCTTGGCAGTGGTCGAGCGGCCCGACCCGTTGCGCCCCAATAGCGCCACAATTTCGCCGGCCTTGACGTGCATGTCAACGCCGTGCAGCACATGGCTTTTGCCGTAGTAGGCATGTAGATTGGATACTTTCAAGACCATCAGTGTCCTCCTGCCTGCTCGTCGGCTACCGCAGATCCCAAATAGGCTTCTTGCACCCGCGGGTTGGCGCGCACCGCGTCTGGGGTGTCAAAAGCAATCACCTCGCCATAGACCACCACGGCAATTTTGTCGGCCAGACCGAACACCACGCCCATGTCATGCTCTACCGTCAGCAGGGTCTTTCCCTCGGTCACCTGTTTGATCAGCGCAATGAAGCGCGTGGTCTCGCTCTTGCTCATACCCGCAGTCGGCTCGTCGAGCAAAATTACATTGGCACCACCACCGATCGTGATCCCGATTTCCAGAGCGCGCTGTTCGGCATACGTCAGGTTGACGGCCAATACGTCGTGCTTTTTTTCGAGATTGACCATTTTGAGCAGTTCGTTGGCACGGCCATTGGCATCATCCAGATTCGCCAGAAACTTGAAGAACGTGTATTTGTAGCCCAAGCTCCACAGCACGCT
>JBAWYQ010000104.1:0-14447 GCA_037143475.1 Burkholderiales bacterium
CTAGTGCGATCAGATCGTCCATGCGCCATGCTCACACCCCGTCCGCTGTCTTCATCCGAGGAAGCACTGACCTGAGCCATTTACTTCCCGGTCGCCAGCGCAAGCACCAAACTAACGCCACCATCAGGCCAATTGGAGCCGGATGCGCGCGGCCGCGTACTCGCGCTTGAGCTGGGCCACAAAGTCGGCCACCGGCTGCACCTTGCTCACAGCACCAATACCCTGGCCACAGCCCCAGATGTCTTTCCAGGCTTTGCTCTTGTCGCCGCCAAAATTCATCTTGCTGGGGTCGCTCTCCGGCAAGTTGGAGGGATCCAGCCCGGCCGCGCGGATGCTCGGTGCCAGGTAGTTGCCGTGCACACCGGTGAAAAGGTTGCTGTAAACAATCTCATCCGAATTGCTGTCCACGATCGCTTGCTTGTAGGCTTCGCTAGCGCGGGCTTCGTCGGTCGCAATGAACGCAGAGCCAATGTAGGCAAAGTCTGCGCCGCAAGCCTGGGCAGCCAGCACCGCATCGCCCGTGGCAATGGAACCACTCAGAGCAATGGGTCCGTCAAACCACTGGCGTAGCTCTTGCACCAAGGCAAACGGGCTTTTCACCCCCGCATGACCACCGGCACCAGCGGCCACGGCGATGAGGCCGTCAGCGCCTTTCTCTATGGCTTTGTGGGCGTGCTTGTTGTTGATCACGTCGTGCAGCACCACACCGCCATAGCTGTGCGCTGCGGCGTTGATGTCTTCGCGCGCGCCCAGACTGGTGATGATGATGGGCACCTTGTACTTGACGCACATAGCCATGTCATGCTCAAGCCTGTCGTTACTCTTGTGCACGATCTGGTTAATAGCAAACGGTGCCGCGGGTTTATCAGGGTTGGCCGCGTTGTAGGCAGCCAGTGCCCCGGTGATCTCGATCAGCCATTCTTCCAACTGTTCAGCAGGCCGCGCATTGAGCGCGGGCATGGAACCCACCACACCGGCAATGCACTGGGCAATCACCAGCTTGGGGTTGCTGATGATGAAGAGCGGCGAACCGATAACCGGAAACGGCAAACGGTCCAGGGGTGCGGGAAGTTTGGACATGCTCAGAACGCCTCCAGCGCCAATGCGGTAACGCACTCGGCGCCCTCAACAATGCTGTCGCGCAGACCGGGTGCCTTGGTCAACAGGTGGTCCGCATAGAAACGCGCAGTGATGACCTTGGCCTGCATAAATGCCACATCGGTGCCTGCTGCAATTTGTTCTTGCGCGACCAACATGGCACGTGCCATTTGCCAGCCCGCCATCACATTGCCCGCCAACATCAGGTAAGGCACGCTACCCGCAAACACGGCATTGGGGCTGGCCTTGGTATTGCCCGCCACAAAATTCACGACATCAACAAAGGCTTCGCGAGCGGCCTTCAGGCGCTTGGCCATCGCAATCGCGTCCGGCGTACCGCTCTTGACCAGTTCGGCTTCGGTGCCTTCGATTTGCACCGCCAGCATCTTGCCCGTCTGTCCACCATCGCGTGAAGTCTTGCGCCCCACCAGATCATTGGCCTGAATGGCAGTCGTGCCTTCGTAGATAGTCAAAATCTTGGCGTCGCGGTAATACTGAGCCACGCCGGTCTCTTCGATATAGCCCATGCCACCATGCACCTGCACAGCCAGCGAGGTGACTTCAAGACTCATCTCGGTGCTGTAGCCTTTGACCAGCGGCACCATGAATTCGTAAAACGTCTGGTTAACCTTGCGCACATCGGCGTCCGGGTGGTTGTGCGCCGCGTCATAGGCTGAAGCGGCCACGCTGGCCATGGCGCGGCAGCCCTCCACATAGGCGCGCATGGTCATCAGCATACGGCGCACATCGGGGTGGTAAATGATGGATGCACCGGCTGCAACAGTGCCATCCACCGGGCGGCTTTGAACACGTTCGCGCGAGAAACGTGCCGCCGTCTGGTAGGCACGCTCGGCAATGGCGATGCCCTGCACACCCACACCGTAGCGGGCAGCGTTCATCATGATGAACATGTACTCCAGACCACGGTTTTCCTGGCCAACCAGGTAACCAACGGCGCCGCCGTTGTCGCCAAACTGCAGCACCGCAGTGGGGCTGGCCTTGATACCCATCTTGTGTTCGATGGAAACGCAATGCACGTCATTGCGCGCGCCCAGCGAGCCGTTGGCGTTGACCATGAACTTGGGCACAACGAATAGACTAATGCCCTTCACGCCTTCGGGCGCGCCCTGCACGCGCGCCAGCACCAGATGGACGATGTTCTCGGCCATGTCGTGTTCACCCCAGGTGATGAAAATCTTGGTGCCGAAGACTTTAAACGTACCATCAGGCTGCGGCTCGGCGCGGGTGCGCACCGCTGCCAGATCACTGCCAGCCTGCGGTTCGGTCAGGTTCATGGTGCCCGTCCATTTGCCGCTGATCAGGTTTTCCAGATACACCGCTTTAAGTTCGTCGGAGCCCGCGGTCAGCAGCGCTTCAATTGCACCATCGCTCAGCAAGGGGCACAGGGCAAAGCTCATATTGGCACTGTTGACCATCTCGCCACAAACTGCACCGATGGTCTTGGGCAGACCCTGGCCGCCAAAGTCCACCGGGTGTTGCAGTCCTTGCCAGCCACCTTCGGTGAATTGTTGATACGCCTCTTTGAATCCCGGCGTTGCCGTGACCACGCCATCTTTCCAGCTGGTTGGGTTCTTGTCGCCCTCCCAGTTCAGTGGTGCCAGCACGCCTTCGCTGAACTTCGCAGCCTCTTCCAGCACCGCCTGAGCCGTATCCAGGCCAGCATCTTCAAAGCCGGGGATCAATGCAATTTGATCAATCTTGGCCAGGTGCTCAATATTGAACAGCATGTCTTTAACGGGGGCAACGTAGCTCATGGGGTACTCCGGTAATGCAATGAAAACAAGGAAATCAAAACGCAAAAAAAGGGCACCGCGAACGATGCCCTTCGATAGGTCAGCGCTTACAGCGCGGCCAGAAGCTCTGGCACAGCAATAAACAAGTCAGCCTCCAGTCCATAGTCAGCCACGCTGAAGATCGGTGCCTCGGGGTCCTTGTTGATAGCAACGATAACCTTGCTGTCCTTCATACCGGCCAGGTGCTGGATGGCCCCGCTGATGCCTGCTGCAATGTAGAGTTGGGGCGCCACAATCTTACCGGTCTGGCCCACTTGCAGGTCGTTGGCTGCGTAGCCCGCGTCCACCGCCGCGCGTGATGCACCGATGGCGGCGCCCAGCTTGTCGGCCAGGGGAGTCAATACGTCGTTGAACTTCTCAGCCGAGCCCAGTGCGCGTCCACCGGCAACGATGACCTTGGCAGCTGTCAGTTCAGGGCGGTCGTTCTTGGCAATCTCGGAGCCCATGTAGGTAACCTGTGCGCTGGCAGCAACGGCACCCAACACCTCAATGACAGCACTGCCGCCGGTAGCGGCAGCGGGGTCAAACCCAGTCGTGCGCACCGTGATGACCTTGATGGCATCCAGGCTCTGTACCGTTGCCATCGCATTGCCAGCATAGATCGGGCGCTCAAACGTGTCCGCACTTTCCACTTTGGTGACGTCTGAAACCTGACCCACATCGAGCTTGGCTGCGACGCGGGGAGCCACGTTTTTTCCGCCAGCAGTTGCCGGAAAAACAAGATGGCTATAACTGGCGGCGACAGCCACAATTTGGGCGGTCATATTTTCGGCCAGACCGTGTGCCAACGCGTCGCTATCGGCGTGCAGCACTTTGCTGACGCCAGCGATCTGGGCTGCTGCGGCAGCGGCAGCGCCAGCATTGCTGCCAGCTACCAGGACGTGGACATCACCACCGCACTGCAGGGCAGCGGTGACCGTGTTGAAGGTGGCACCCTTGATGGATGCGTTGTCGTGTTCGGCAATAACGAGTGCGGTCATGATCAGATTACTTTCGCTTCAGTTTTCAGTTTCGCTACCAGTGTGGCGACGTCAGGCACCTTGATACCCGCGCTGCGCTTGGCAGGCTCGACCACTTTGAGGGTCTTAATACGCGGGGTCACATCAACGCCCAACGCCTCTGGGGTCAAGGTTTCCATGGGCTTTTTCTTCGCCTTCATGATGTTGGGCAAGGTCACGTAACGCGGCTCGTTCAGACGCAGGTCCGTGGTGATGACCGCGGGCAGGGTCAACGAAACGGTTTCAGAGCCACCATCCACCTCGCGGGTGATCAGGGCCTTGCCGTCGACAATTTCAACCTTGCTGGCGAAAGTGCCTTGGGGCAAATCAGCCAGTGCAGCCAACATCTGGCCGGTCTGGTTGCAATCGTCATCAATGGCTTGCTTGCCCAGGATGACCATCCCGGGTTGCTCTTTGTCGATCAGCGCCTTGAGCAGCTTGGCGACAGCCAGAGGCTGCAATTCAACAGCGGTCTCGACAAGGATGGCGCGGTCCGCACCGATGGCCATGGCGGTTCGCAGGGTTTCCTGGCACTGGGTCACACCGCAAGACACGGCGATGATTTCTGTGACTACGCCCTTTTCCTTCAGACGCACCGCTTCTTCAACAGCGATTTCATCAAAGGGGTTCATGCTCATCTTGACGTTGGCGACGTCTACGCCGGTTCCGTCGGACTTGACCCGAACCTTGACGTTGTAATCGACCACGCGTTTAACGCTTACCAGGACTTTCATTTGCTTGCGCTCCAGATGGTTACAAATTGGTTTGTCTACTTGACGTATACGTCAACTCTTCGATTCTATGCCGCGACTCGCTCCAAGACCGCGCCGTGATGCCAAAATAGGCTAAATGATAAAATAGAACGACCGTGCTTTTCTGATTATAGTCGAGAGAATACTTTGTGCAAGCCCCCAAAAAAGCCCCGCTTGTCACCAACGCTCAACGGGTGTGCACCACCCGCTGCGGGTAGGGAATATCGATACCGTTGTCTCGCAACGCCTTCAAAATGGCCAGATTGACCAGGGACCGCAAATTGCCTGGGCCATTTTCGATATCGTTGATCCAGTAAACCAGCGTGAACTCCAGCCCATCGGCACCGAAGTTGGTCAGATTCGCGGCGGGTGCGGGGTCACGCAATACGCGCTCCTGCCCCAGCGCGGCCGCCAGCAGCAACTGCATAACCAGTTCCACGTCACTGGCATAGCCGACGGAGACCACAGTGCTCTGGCTAACGCGCGAATCCGCGAGAGACAGGTTTTCAACCCGACTGGTGATCAACAACTCATTGGGGACAATGGATTCGCGACCGGTTTGCGACCGCACCACGGTGTAGCGCGCGTTGATCTGGGTGATGAAGCCTTCAAACCCATCCACCCGCACACAGTCGCCAATGCGCATGCTGCGCTCAGCCAAAATCACAAAACCACTGATGTAATTGGCCGTCAGCTTTTGCAGGCCCATACCAATACCGACCCCCACCGCGCCGCCTAAAACGGAAAGTGCCGTCAAATCAATACCGACTGCCGACAGGGCCAGCATCAGCCCCACAAACATCAGCAAGGCCCGCGTGGCATTGCTCACCGCCTTGCGAAGTGACAACTCACCACCGGTCGCAGAGCGCAGCAGCCGGGCCTCCAGCGCAGACGAAATCCACAATGTAATGATCAGCACCGCGCCCGCCGTCAGCAAACCTTCGATGATGTTTCGCACCGACAGATTCGCACCACCCACTTTCCAGCTGATCTGGTCCAGTTCATTCAGCACGACCGGCAACAAGCCACTGACCCACAACACCATGGCAAGCCAGGCGGCCCAGGAAATAGTGTGCTCAAGCGAACGCGCCCACCGAGCCTCTTCAAAAGCGACCCGCAACACTTTGACGCCAATGCGAATGACCACCAGTGCAACCAGAACCGGTATCACCACCTTGAACACCGCCACTGTGGCCCATTGGTCTAGGACCGCGCGGGCAAGGTAGCCAAGGCATAACAAAACCAATGGAAAGAGAACACCATCCACCGCGCGCCGACCGAACAGAATAGACCTGCCATCGTGCGCACCCAGCGCTCTTCGCAACAAAACAACCAACCCCCAGGCCAGCGCGACACAGGCGACCAGCACCAGCAATTCCACCAGCACCGTGGGCTGTGCAAAGGCCGTCAACCAGCCCTCCAGATCGTCTATCGGCTGCGGCGCGGGGACGTGCACTACTTTGACCATTAAAAGTCTGCCAGCACGCGAATGTGCGACTCCACGCTAAAGGCCAATGCATCCAGGTTGTAGCCGCCTTCCAGGCAGGACACGATGCGCCCTTTGGCGTGGCGCTGCGCCACCTCCATGATGCGATGGGTGATCCAGGCGTAGTCCGCCTCGACCAGCCCCATTTGCCCCATGTCATCGGCCCGATGAGCATCAAAACCGGCGCTGATGAACACCATCTCGGGCTTATAGGCATCGAGACGTGGCAACCAGTGCGCCTCAATCAAATCACGCACCTGCTGCCCTTTGGTGTAGGCAGGAACCGGCACGTTCACCAGGTTGCTTGCATTTGAGCGTGCACCGCCGTCCGGGTAAAAAGGGTGCTGGAAGAAGCTGACCATCAGGATGCGCTGGTCACCCGCAACGATGTTTTCTGTGCCATTGCCGTGGTGCACATCAAAATCCACAATCGCCACCCGCTTAAGGCCATGGCGCTCCAGTGCGTAGTGGGCAGCAATGGCTGCATTGTTGAAAAAGCAAAAACCCATGGCCTTGTCTTTGCACGCATGGTGACCAGGCGGGCGCACCGAGCAAAAAGCGTTGTCGATTTCTCCGGCCATAACCGCATCTGTGGCGTCAATAGCAGCTCCCGCCGCGCGAAGCGCCGCGTCCCAGGTGTGCACATTCATAGACGTGTCCGGGTCAATCTGGGCGTGAGTGGGGCCACCGGCGTCAATCTCCTCGCGCAGGCCGTCGGTCAGTCCGCGTAACGCCGCCACATACATGCGCCCATGTGCCAGTTCGATGTCGGCAATGGGTGCAGACGACGCCTCACGCTTGACCAGTGCATCGCCCACGCCGCTGACCAGCAGGCGGTTTTCAATGGCATCGAGCCGTTCTGGGCATTCGGGGTGACCCGCTCCCATTTCGTGTTTCCAGCAATCGGGGTGGGTAAAGTATCCGGTCTTGTTCACCTGAGCACTCGCATCTCAAAATTTTCGGGTAACGTCCTGACATGGACGCACAACATAAACTCAAATCTCTGCTGGATCAGCTTAACACGGTGATCGTTGGCAAATCCGCACAGATTCAGGATTGTGTTGCCTGCCTGCTGGCCGGTGGACATCTGACGATTGATGACGTTCCGGAGGTGGGCAAGACCACGCTGGCGCACGTGCCCAATTCAATTGCCGTTTGTGAGGAAAATCGGCCTGCAGACCGCGTGCAATATTCGTAAACAGGTATCAATTCAGGAGTGAGTTGCCAGCACTCTGACAGCATCACAAATGCATAAATTTGTATGTAGACGTATGGCGCTTACATAAGCCGCATGCCGTCGAAGTCACTGGCGTAAGCACTTGAATTTGAAGAAAACCAAGGTGGCTGCCTCATGAATTGATAGGATGGTTGTTACTACGCACCCAAACCATCTTTCCGAAGGCCAGCCACTATGGATCGTAACGCCCGAAACGTTTTGCAACCAAATCGCACGGGCTTCGGTGGCATCGGTTTTATTGCTGCTGACAAAGGGGCTCACAATTTTGACGTGCAACAGTCGCACCGTGTGCCCGAGTTTGCTCAGTTCACGTGCCCAATGGTGCGCGACCGGAACACCAATGTGTGGTTGAAGCGCCAATCCGTTCAGCCATTCGGACAACCACCCGCGCCGGGTCTTGAATCTACTGTAGCATGCACAATTGCCTGTGGTCCACAGTCGAATGTGCTTCGTTTTTTTATTCGTCCCCAAGAAATTGTCTAAGAAAAATTTATGAAAATCGCCCTCCAAATTGCAGTTTTCTCACTGGCCTTCGCATCCCTGAATAGTGCAACTGCAAAAAACGAGAAATACGAGGCCTGCCTCAAGACAGTGGATAAGCAGTACCACGCGGACTGGGCCAGCGAATGTAGGTTTGTCGCTATCGAAGCCAGTAAGGATCGTACAAAGTGCCAGGCTGATCCCGCGAATGCTGCCAAGGGATTTCAATACTGCATGTCAAAGTTCCCACAGCCGCCATCGACGGCCGACTGTAACTTGCCTTCATCACGTGCGCAGCGGATCAATGGGATTCGTTCGGAAGGCAAGCTGGTCTGCCGAGAAGAGGCCAAGGCGGGTTTGTGATGCATCTAGGCAAGGTCCAGCCGAGGCCCTTTTTGTCAATCAACTGAAGCAGCTTGGCAGCGGCTCCACTGGGATGTTTTCCGGAGCTCGATGGCAGCACAAACTGGCTCACCCGGGCTTTGCCCACCCGAATGGCAGTCACTCCTTCCGGTGTGTACTCGGTTAAAACCTCGAAAATCGGTTTAATTTTGGCCATGAAATCGACCCGTAGCCCTTGCGGAATAAGCGCAAGGCGCTATCAATTTCGATGCTCTTCAAAGCCCATGGCCGTGTCTTTGCACGCATGGTGATCAAGCGGGCGCATCGAGCCGTTCGGGGCATTCGGGGTGAGCAAAGTATCCGGTCTTGTTCACCTGAGCACTTGCATCTCAAAATTTTCGGGTAACGTCCTGACATGGACGCACAACATAAACTCAAATCCCTGCTCGATCAGCTTAACAGGGTGATTGTCGGCAAATCCGCGCAGATACAGGACTGTGTTGCCTGCCTGCTGGCAGGCGGCCACTTGCTGATTGACGACGTGCCGGGCGTGGGCAAAACCACGCTGGCACACGCGCTGGCCCGAACTTTCGGCTTGCAGTTTTCGCGCGTGCAGTTCACCTCGGACCTGATGCCCAGCGACCTCTCTGGCGTATCCATCTACGAACGGGGCAAGGAGGCCTTCGTCTTCCACCCCGGTCCGATTTTTGCCCAGGTGCTGCTGGCCGATGAAATCAACCGCGCCAGCCCCAAGACACAGAGTGCCCTGCTCGAAGCGATGGAAGAAAAACAGGTCACCATAGAAGGCGAAACCCGGCCCCTGCCCCTGCCGTTCTTTGTGATTGCCACGCAAAATCCGCTGGACCAGTTGGGCACCTACGCGCTGCCGGAGTCGCAGATGGACCGATTTTTAATGCGTATCTCGCTCGGCTATCCCGACCGTATGGCCGAGCGTGAACTGCTGCAGGGCCATGATCGGCGTAACATTGTGGAGCGGCTGCCAAGCCTACTCTCCCAAGCGCAGTTGCAGCAATTGCAGCAACAGGTTTTGGCAGTGCACGCCGCCGCTCCTTTGCTGGACTATGTGCAAGACCTGATTGCAGCCACGCGCAGCGGCCAGTGGTTTCTGCAAGGCCTGTCCCCGCGCGCCGGCATTGCCGTGGTGCGCGCTGCCAAAGCGCAGGCACTTTTGTGCGGGCGCGACTATGTGGCGCCCGACGATGTGCAGGCTATCCTGCCCCAAACCATCGCGCATCGCATGATCCCCGTCGGTGACGCGGGCCGCGGCTCTGTGGAGCAAGTACGCGCCATGCTCGCCGCCGTGCCGTTACCCTGATGAATCCCATCGCGACTGCGCGTGCGCGCGTCAACCAGTGGTTCGTCAACCGCATTTCCCCGCGCGACACCGTCACGCTGACGCAGCGCAACGTCTACATCCTTCCCACGGCACCGGGGTTCATGCTGGGTTTGACGCTGGCGGTGCTGCTGGTGGCTTCCATCAACTACCAGCTCAACCTGGGCTATGTACTCACCTTTCTGCTCACCGGTTGCGCGGTGGTGGGCATGCACGTTTGTCACGGTACCTTGCGCGGCATTACTATGAATTTGGTAGCGCCTGACGCACATTTCGCGGGGGCTAGCGTCACAATTGGCATCAATATTCTGAGCCAGCGGCGCAGCCCGCGTTATGGCATTGGTTTGGCCATGTTGGGAACCAACCACTGGAGCTGGACCGATGTTCCCGCGCAGGGCAGTGCCCGGGTACAAGTGGCCTTTCAGCCTCAACGGCGCGGCCTGCACCGCGTGCCCGCGCTCACCGCCGAAACCCGCTTTCCACTGGGAACCTTTCGAGTGTGGACGGTCTGGCGACCCGCCGCGCAGGTGCTGGTCTACCCGGCACCCGAATTGCATCCACCGCCCCTGCCACCCGGCGAGCCGCGCGCCGGCGGCCAGGCCACGGTGCAACGCCAGAGCACGGGCGAGTTTGATGGCATTCGCCCCTACCGCCGTGGCGACCCTTTGAAGCTGGTGGTCTGGAAAAAGACCGCCAAGACTGACACCCTGGTCAGCCGCGATGCCCAGCAGGTGCAGCGCTTTGAGTTGTGGCTGGACATGGCCCATACCGGCATTTCTGGCGCTTCCGGTCTGGGAACCGGCACAGTGGCAGGCGGGATTGCGCTGGAGCAATCCCTGTCACGTCTGTGCGCATGGGTGCTGCTGGCCGACAAGCAGGGACTGCAATACGGGCTGCGACTGGCGGGCCAGGAATTACCCCCCAGCAGCGGCGAAGCCCACAAGAAGAACTGCCTGCAGGCGTTGGCGCTGATGGGCAACTGACCATGCTGCGCACCCTCAAAAACCTGCCCCGCGAAGCACGTGACACGCTGTTCCTGCTGTTGGTCATTGCATGGGTGATTGCGCCTCAAATCAGCAACCTGCCACAGTGGTGCAGCGCATTGGCCGCTACCCTGTTGCTGTGGCGAGGCTACATCGCTGTACGGGGCTACGCCCTGCCATCACGCTGGTGGATGGCAAGCCTGTTGCTGCTGGCAACCGGGGCCACCTATTTCACCCACCGCACGCTGCTGGGACAAGAGGCAGGCGTGACCTACGTCGTGGTGTTACTCAGCCTCAAGACACTCGAAATGCGCAGCCAGCGGGATGCGTTTGTAGTCTTCTTCCTGGGCTTCTTCACCCTGCTGAGCAACTTTTTCGTGTCACAAAGTTTGCCCATTGCCATGGCCATGCTGCTGGGCCTCTTGGGCCTGCTCACTGCCCTGGTCAACAGCCATATGCCGGTAGGTCGTCCACCGCTCATGCTGGCGGCAAAAACTGCCAGCTGGATGGCTTTGCTGGGCGCACCCATCATGGCCGTGCTTTTTGTGCTGTTCCCACGCATCGCGCCATTGTGGGGCGTTCCAGGTGAGGCCCCGGGGGCACGCAGTGGCCTGTCGGCCAGCATGCAGGTCGGCACCATTGCCAGCCTGGCGCTCGACGAAAGCATTGCCATGCGCGTGCGCTTTGACGGCGCGCCACCGCACCAGAGCGAGATTTACTTCCGCGGGCCGGTGCTGACCACGTTTGACGGACGCGAATGGCGACCACTGCAAAGCAGCCTGTCGTCCCGCCCTCCGCTACCCGCCGAACTGGAAGTGCAAAGTCCAGCCGTTTCCTACCAGGTCACTCTGGAGCCCAACAACCGCCCGTGGATCATGGTGCTGGATGCAACCGATACCCGCCCTGCGCTGAGCGGTTACCGGGCCATCATGACGTCCGAATTGCAGTGGATTGCCGACCGCCCCGTGACCGAACTGGTGCGCTACACCGCACAAAGCCACACTGCATTTCGCCACGGCCCGCGTGCCAAAGTGAGTGGTTTGCAGGACTACCTGAGGCTGCCCGCCAACTTCAACCCCCGCACCTTGCAATTGGCAAACGAGATGCGGCGCGACCCGCGTTACGCCAGTGCCAATAGCCAAACCATGGTCGATGCCGTCATGGAGCGTCTGCGCACCGATGGCTACAGCTACACGCTGGAGCCCGGTGTGTTTGGCATCCACACAGCCGACGAATTTTGGTTCGACCGAAAGGAAGGTTTTTGCGAACACATAGCGTCAAGCTTTGTGCTGTTGATGCGGGCGCTTGGCATTCCGGCGCGTGTTATCACTGGTTATCAGGGCGGCTCGGTCAACACGGTCGACGGCTTCTGGACGGTGCGGCAAAGCGATGCCCACGCCTGGACCGAGGTCTGGATCGCGGACCAGGGCTGGGTCCGGGTCGACCCCACTTCGGCGGTAGCACCCGGTCGCATCGGAAGTGTGGTGCGACTGGAGGCACCCCGCAACGTGTTGGCGCAGGCGCTCGCCCGCGTGAACCCTGCGTTCGGTGTCCAGCTGCGTGCGCTGTGGGACGCTGCCAACAACAGCTGGAACCAGTGGGTGCTGAACTACTCGCAAAGCAAACAGCTCAACCTGCTGCGCAACCTGGGTTTCGAATCTCCCAGTTGGGAGGACCTGGCCACCGTGCTGATTGTCCTGGTGGTAGCGGCCAGCCTGTTGGGCGCCGCCTGGACCCTGTGGGAAAAACACCGACAGGACCCCTGGCTGCGCCTGCTGCAGGGTGCGGCGCAGCGCCTGCGCAAAGCCGGTCTGGAAGCATCAGACACCACCCCACCACGCCAGATGGCCGCACTGCTGCGCCAAAGCCTGGGTGCGGACGACGCCAGGCTGGCAGCGCTTTGCAGCTGGCTGCTGCAGATGGAAGCCTGGCGCTACGCACCGGACTCGGCATCTGTGCAACTGGGTACACTGCAACGCGAATTCCGTCGCCTGCCCTGGCCCACCGCACCCCGTGAATCCAAGCCGTGAACCCAACCCACACAGCCATCCGCTCCGCACTTCGTGTTGCTATTTTTTTTATAGCTGCCTGCGCAATCGCTACGGGGGCTACAGCCCAATCTGATCTAAAACCGCGTACCGCCAAAGCAAACAAGCACAAACCGTCAGCAATCAAAAAGCTTAAACACGCAACCAGGGACAGTCGAAAAACCGAGGCCACGGGGCCCCTGTACGCCACGCGCCCAGAGGTGCTCGCCGTGGCCGACGAGATGGCGCAGCGCCTGGGCCTTGATCAGCAATGGGTGCGTCACGCCATTGGCCAATCCCACTACATGCCGGGCATTGCCCGCGCCATCGCCCCGCCACCGGTTGGCACGGTCAAGAACTGGGCCGTATACCGCAGCCGCTTCATCGATGCCGTTCGCATCCGCGCGGGCATGAAGTTCTGGCAGGACAACCGCGAAACGCTGGAGCGGGCCGAGCAGCAGATGGGCGTGCCAGCGGCCATCATCATTGGCATCATCGGCGTAGAAACCATTTACGGCCAACAGATCGGCACATACCGCGTCATGGACGCGCTGACAACGCTGAGCTTTGACTTCCCCAAGGAACATCCGAGGGCCGCTGAGCGCAGTGCTTTTTTCCGCTCTGAGCTGGAAGCTTTTCTGACCCTGACCCAGCGCACCGGAACCGACCCACTGGCCCTGCGTGGCAGCTATGCGGGCGCCATGGGCCTGCCCCAGTTCATGCCATCAAGCTGGAACAAATACGCCATTGATTTTGATGGAGATGGCCGGGTTGACCTGTTCCACAGTGCCGCCGATGTCATTGGCTCGGTAGCCAACTACTTCAAGGCATTTGGCTGGAAGGCTGGCATGCCCACCCACTACCCGGTGCGTTTGACGAGCGAAGGTGCCGACAAGGCGACACTATTGGCACCCGACATACTTCCCACCTTCACGCCAGCCGACATGCTTGCCAAAGGCGGCGAACTCGAAGCCCTGGCCCTGATGCACCCCGGACCGCTGGCCCTGGTGGAGCTGCAAAATGGCGATGCACCGGCGCTGTACCTGGCCGGTACCGAGAACTTCTATGCCATCACCCGCTACAACTGGAGCAGCTACTACGCCCTGGCCGTGATCGAACTTGGGCAAGCAGTGGCTGCGGCCATGTCAAAATAGGCCATGATCGAACCCACGCTCGACGCCACCACGCCCGCCCCGCAAGAAGACGTCACCACCACGTTGTACCGGGCGGCCATTGGCCCGGTCGGCAACGGGTATTACCTGCCCATCTTCACGCGCTTCGAAGCCGCAGACCACGCCGGCATCAGCTGGAACACGGCGGCCGCTCTCACCACCTTGAACTGGCTGGCTTTTCGCCAACTGTGGGCCGCAGCGCTGGCCTATGCCGGGGCGCTGGTGGCTGTGCTCTTGCTAGTGTTCGGTATTGGACGCTTGGTATTCCAGCTGCCCGACGCCCTGGTCAGTGCCCTGGGCCTGGGATTTGGTCTGGCCGCCTTTGTATTACCCGGTCTGTTTGGCAACGCGGTTTTTCACACCGATTGCCGCAAGCGCATGTCCAAGGCGCTGGTCGCGAACAGCGACGTCGGTGAGGCCTGCGCACAACTCACACGCCAGGCCAGCACGCGCAAAAGGGCCATCATCCTGGGAGTTGCCAACGTGGTGTTTGCGGCCGTCGCGGTGTTGGCCTACCTGCAACTCTCTGCCCTGAGCAATTTGACCGTCATGCCGCAGGGCGCACTCGAAGCCGGGCATGTTGCCGTGGGGCGCGCAGTGGACATGACACCCGCTGCCAGTGCGCCACCAGCCATGCAAGCGCCTGCGTCT
The DNA here is from genome assembly GCA_037143475.1 of Burkholderiales bacterium. Classification (GTDB taxonomy): domain Bacteria; phylum Pseudomonadota; class Gammaproteobacteria; order Burkholderiales; family Burkholderiaceae_C; genus Allorhodoferax. Next base: position 14,395 of record JBAWYQ010000104.1, read on the forward strand.
GCGTCTGCCCCTTCAACCGCCGCCTCCGAACCCGCGTCGACGCCTGCATCGAC
>JBAWYQ010000105.1:0-14350 GCA_037143475.1 Burkholderiales bacterium
TTGCTGGCCACATCAAAGCAGCGGGCTCCAATGGCCGAGAAGGCGTCGCGCAACGCATCGCAAGCGGGCGCGTCGCCCTCCAGCGCACACGGTGTGCCGGGGAATTGCAGTATTGCGCCAGGCACTGAGGCAAAACTCAGAATGCAATGCGCGCTGGCCACTTGAAAGCCCAGCGCGGCCAGCGGCGCCAGCAGGATTGAGCCGTGTGCGCCGCTGCAGTGGAAGACGACGGGCGCGCGCGCTGCCGTGGCTGGGTGTGCCCGGGTAAGCGCCTCTGCCAGTGACTGGGCGCATCCCGCTAACTGCGCGTCCGGCACGGCCAGCATCCAGACGTCGGCTGTTCGCATAGCCCGCATGGATTGCACCGCGTGGCCAGCGCCTATGAACGCACACGCATCCTGTGCGCTGTCCAACGAAGTGGTCAATACGTCCTGGATGATGAAGGTGGCTTGCAAGGACCAAAGCCGCGCCAGCGCTTGTGCGACGCGTCCGGCTCCCACCAGGTTCAAGGTGGGCGCGCTAGACAATCAGCGGCTCCTCTTGCATCGCCTCCAGCTGCTCTTCCAGCATCTGCACCTGTCCCTGCCAGTAGTCGCTGGAGCCAAACCACGGAAAATTGACCGGAAAGGTCGGGTCGTCCCAACGCCGGGCCAGCCAGGCACTGTAGTGAATCAACCGCAGGGTGCGCAGCGGCTCGATCAAGGCCAGTTCGCTGCGGTCAAAGTCGCGGAACTGCTCATAGCCGTCTACGAGCATGCCAAGCTGGCGCGTGCGTTGCGATCGGTCCCCACTGAGCAGCATCCACAGGTCCTGCACGGCGGGGCCGGAGCGGGCATCGTCCAGATCGACGAAGTGCGGGCCGGGGCCGGCGGCCACTGCCGCGTCAGCCGGTGTCCACAAAATGTTGCCGGGGTGGCAGTCGCCATGCAGGCGCAAGATGCGGCAGCCGGGTTCTTCAGAGCCATTCTTCCCTCTAGCCCCCGTCAATGCAGCGTGAGTAGCTACTAAATCAATAGCGCTTGTGCAAACCTTGGTCCATGCCGACTGCACATCCAGCGGCACCTTGTCGTGCTCCAGCAACCACAGCATGGACTCGACACCAAAGCTCTGCACATCCAGGCGCGGTCGAGTGACAAACGACTTCTTGGCGCCAACCGTATGGATGCGCGCCAGAAACCGGCCGATCCACTCCAGCACCTCGCCATCGTCCAGCTCAGGCGGTCGTCCGCCACGGCGGGGGCTGACGCTGAAGGCAAAGCCGCCAAAGTGATGCAGGGTGGCGCCTTGCAAATTCAGCGGCCCCACGGCAGGCACTTCGCCAGCCATCAACTCCGCGGCAAAGTCGTGCTCTTCCTGAATCTGTGCGTCACTCCAGCGCATCGGTCGGTAAAACTTGGCAACGACTGCGCTGGCGTCTTCCAGTTGTACCTGGTAGACGCGGTTCTCGTAGGACGAAAGGGCGGTCAGGCGACCATCGCCGCGCAGGCCCACGCTGTCCAGCGCATCCAGCACGGCGTCGGGTGTGAGCGACTCAAAGGCGTGGGTCATTCAGTTCGGCTAGAAAGGGACGTCGTTGTCCCCGTAGGGTTTTCTTCTGATTTCTGAGCCTGAATCCGAATAGCCCCCGGTATCGGATGCGTCACCAGGTGCGCTATCGCCCAGCAACTCGAACGGCAGCGATTGTTTGACCAGAATGATGGTGCACGGCGCGTCCATGGCGACTTTGATGGGCACGGTCGCCACAAAGCGTTGGGTTTTCAGGCCGTGGGTGGCGGCGCCCATGACGATGACGCTGACATTATTGCCCCGCGCATAGTCCAGCAGGGCTTGCGCCACGTCGCCGGTCTCCAGTACATGGAACGACGTTTGATGGCCAGGATGGTCCAGCGGCTGCGCCCACTGGCGCAGCATCGTCAGGTAGCGGCGGTGCACATTGGTTTCGCTCTTGGCCTCGTCGGATGAGCTGGTCAGGCCGGATGAGATAACCGTTACACAAGCCAGTCGCGCACCGGGACGGTTACCCAGCGCGCGGGCCACACCTTGGCGCAATGAGTACAGCGTGGCATCCGTCACATCCACATGGGGCACAGCCACCATCACGATGGGTACTTCGTCGATTTGTTGCGAGGCCATCGGGCTGGGCTTGTAGTGCATGCCCGCGGCCTTGAGCCAGCGTTTGAAGTGGGTGCGAAACCGCGTGCCCGTGACGTTGGTGCCGCGCTCGGTGATGGTAATCTGCTCCGGGTTCGTCAAGTCGAACGCGAGGTGCGCGGCCGAGGGGTAGCGCTGGGCCGCCTCCGGCTCCAGGCAACGCATGACCACCTCCTGTAGCCATGTGGGCAGATCGGGTTTGGTTTTACGCGGAGGAATGGGATCGACCCACAGGCGCTGACGTAGTCCAGCGGCTGTCTGTGGCGCGCCGAATGGCAGGTGCCCGGTACACAATTGGTACAGCATCACCCCTACCGCAAAAATGTCGCTTCGCGGGTCGCCGCGCACGCCGACTACCTGCTCAGGCGCAATCCACGCCGGTGAGCCTACGGCCTTGCGTAACTGCTCGGCCAGCAGGTCAGGGTAGTGTGCGTGACACGACAGGCCAAAGTCCAGCAGCACGGCAGTGCCGTCGCCCCGGAACAGCACGTTGGCAGGTTTCAGGTCCAGGTGCACCGTGTTTTGTTGGTGTAATGCGTGCAGCGCGCGTGCCATGGCAGTGCCCAGCCAGGTGATCTGTTCGACATTGGGTGGGGTGTCGGCATCCATCCAATGCTCCAGCGTTTCGCCGGTAACGTATTCCATGACCAGGTAGGGCACACGTGAGAGGTCTCCGGCTGCTACAAAGCGCGGCACATGGCGGCCCTGAAGCACCTGCATGATCTGGCATTCGATCTCGAAGCTGACGATGTTCTCGGCCCCGTCGCCCGCCGTCATCCGGGGAATCTTCATGGCCATGGCAAAGCCGGGGTCGCGTTGTCCGTCGGAGTAGTGCACCCGGTAGATGTGTGCCATGCCGCCAGAGTGGATGCACTCTTCCACCGTGAAGCCGTCGAGCTCGGCCCCTGGTTCCAGCAATTTCATCTTCCATCCTCCAGTCGGTCGGCAAAGAATTCGGGCAGACCGGTGCGGCGAATCGCGGTGGCCGCTGCGAAATGGTCATACGGCACGCGGTGAAACGTGATTTGAGCGCGATCGGTGTCAAAGAGGCAGTACATGGCGTGGGTGTTGCCATCACGCGGCTGGCCCACTGACCCTACGGTGCCGAGCCACTGCCGGTGTTTGGGTATGGGTACGGCCACGCCGGGCTGGGGCGTAAATGCCATCAGTCCATCGCCCGCGCCCCGGTAGTACAGCGTTTGCATATGCACATGACCGCCGAAGACATAGCGCACGTCGGGCCATTCAGCCGCCGCGTCCAGACTGGCCTTGGCGGCGCGCTGGTCATAGACGTAGCGCCACAGATGCGGCTCGTTCACGCTGGCATGTACAAAGAGAATGTTGTCGATTCGCAGCGTAAGGGGCAGCTCCTTGATCCAGTCGCGCTGCTCGGCACTGAGTTGTCGGTAGGTCCATGCGGCGGTGGTGTCGCCAACGGTCTTGATCTCACCGGGTGGTGCGATCGCCATGGCATCGTGGTTGCCCTGGATGACCATGGCCCCCTCTTCGGTGAGCAGGCGGATGCGCTCCACGACAGCGCTTGGGTCCGCGCCGTAGCCCACCATGTCGCCCAAAAAGACGAAACGTTGCGCTTTTTGCGCTCGGGCATGAGACAGGCAGGCCTCCAGCGCCTGCAGGTTGGCGTGGATGTCAGACATGAGGGCAAGTCGCATGGGGTCTCCTGTTGTTTTTATGGGGGGACGCCCTTAATCATGCCGCATCAGGCTGACGGCAACTTTGCAGCTATGGAATTAGCCCCCCTGGGGGCCACAACCCGCGCAGCGTTGGAGCGTGGGGGCCTAAAGCGACAGGATGTGTCCCGACCGTGGATCCCCTTTGCCGCCCAGCACCTGCAGGTATGCGCGTTGCACGGCCTCTGCTCCGGAGTGGTGCTCCACAGCCAGCCAGGGAGCTTGCGGGTTGGACACGGTGGCAACAAAAGCCTGCCAGGACTGCACCAGCCGCTGGCCCAGCACCTGCGCACCCCACTCAGCGCTGCGCTTCTTGATTTGTGCCGGGGCAAAGAACAGCGTGGCCTTGGGACCGGGCAAGTCTTTGCCGCCACCCATGTCGGATACATGGGTGGCGCCGATGGAGCTGCTGAATGTCAAGCCCGTGCAATATGTGTGCACGGTCTTGCGAAGCGCGGCGTTGCCAGCAAAGTCCACGTAGATGCTGGGCGCATCAGGTGCAAGCTGGTTCAGTTGGTCGTAGGTCAAGACGCGGTGGTAGCAGCCCAGGCTTTCGCAAAATGCCACGTTGCCAGGCGAAGTGAGGCCCACCACTTCGACCCCCTTGCGATGCGCCAACTGGAATGCTGTGCCATATGCGGTCTTGCTGGATGCGCTGGACAGCAGCATCAGGCCCGGTTGCGCCGGGTTGCTGGTGGCGCCAAAGAAATCGTTATCGGCCAGAAAGTCGTCAATCAGCCACGAGGTAATGAACAGGGGCCGCAGCAAGGCCTGAATGTCTTCAGAGGCTGCCGTGTAAAACGGGTCTACCGCGCAGCGCATGTATTGGTTGTAGACGCTGTGCAGCTGGGCCCGATGTGGCGCCGCGTCAGAGAACGCTGCGCCAGACACTTTGGCGGGTGTCAGGTCCACCGAGTTGGCCATGGGAAAGTAGCCATACAGGCGTTCGCCCACAGCGATGTCCAAGTGGTTGGAGGCCTGTACCGTGCCAAAACCCCACACCGGGATACGGCCCCAGGCGACACCGTCACCGAGTTCGTCGTTCACCGGGTAAAACTGCCAGTACTGCATGGCGTCCCCCATGGCGGCGTAGGTGATGTTGTTGGATGTCAGCGCAAAGCGGTCTATGGCGACGCGAATCCGCCCCTCGGCAAGCGCTGATGCGCGCGACGTGCGCACGGTGGTGGTGCCCAGTTGGTCCTTTCGGACCAGGAAGTTGGAGGTCGATTCTTGGAGCGTATTCATGCCCTAACCTTAGTGCAATAGAGGGGCATCAACAACGGGATAACGGAACCTTGGCGACAGCAGGTATGCTGAGCCCGCTGCCGAATTCCTGGCGATGGGGGTTTGCCCTATCGGAGAATGGCGTAAACCATTGCAACATGGCCCGAATGACGACAGATTTCATACTTCAGACGCAAAAGCTCACCAAAGAATTCAAAGGCTTTATCGCGGTTGACAAGGTGGACTTGAACGTGCGCCGCGGCACCATCCACGCCATGATCGGCCCTAACGGGGCGGGCAAGACCACTTGCTTCAACTTGCTGACCAAATTCATCAAGCCCACCAGTGGAACGATCTTGTTCAATGGTGAGGACATTACAACCGATGCGCCCGCCCAGATTGCCCGGCGTGGCATCATTCGTTCGTTCCAGATATCGGCCGTATTCCCGCACCTGAGTGTGCTGGAGAACGTGCGTGTGGCCTTGCAGCGCAAACTGGGCACGTCCTTTCATTTTTGGCGCTCAGAGAAATCGTTGGACAGTCTGAATGCGCGGGCGATGGACCTGTTGCGGGAGGTTGATCTCGAGGTCTATGCGGACACTGTCACGGTAGAGCTGAGCTATGGCCGCAAGCGAGCTCTGGAGATTGCCACCACCATGGCCATGGACCCGGAGCTGATGCTGCTGGATGAACCTACGCAGGGCATGGGTCTTGAGGACGTGGACCGCATTCGCCAACTGATCAAAAAAGTAGCCGCCAACCGCACCGTGCTGATGGTGGAGCACAACATGAGCGTGGTCGCCAGTATTGCCGACACCATCACGGTGTTGCAGCGAGGTGCCACTTTGGCAGAAGGCCCTTACGCTGAGGTCTCGAAGAACCCCGCTGTGATCGAAGCCTATATGGGCAGCGCCGACACCGAACTGGTGGGGGCGCACTGACATGACTCAAAGATTCCTGGAAGTGAGCGACCTGCATGCCTGGTATGGCGAGTCCCATGTCCTGCATGGTGTCAATTTTCATGTGAATGAAGGCGAAGTGTTGACCTTGCTGGGGCGTAATGGTGCAGGACGTACCAGCACCCTGCGTGCCATCATGGGTTTGACCGGCAGTCGCAAGGGCTCCATCAAGGTGATGGGCAGTGAAACAATTTCCATGGCAACGCACACGATTGCGCGCTTAGGAATTGGTTATTGCCCAGAGGAGCGCGGCATTTTTTCGAGCCTGACGACGGAAGAAAACCTGAAGTTGCCGCCAGAGTTGAGCAAGGGCGGCATGGGGCTGGAAGAGATCTACGCCATGTTCCCCAATTTGAAGGAGCGATCCAACAGTCAGGGAACCCGATTGTCGGGGGGCGAGCAACAAATGCTGGCGGTCGCCCGCATCCTGCGCACAGGTGCGCGCCTGCTGTTGCTCGACGAAATCTCCGAAGGCCTGGCACCCGTCATCGTGCAAAAGCTGGCCGAGATGGTGCGAATGCTGCGCGCCAAGGGCTACACCATCGTGATGGTGGAGCAGAATTTCCGCTTTGCTGCTCCGCTGGCTGACCGCTTTCTGGTCATGGAGCATGGAGCAATCCAGCAAGAGTTCACCCAGGACGAGTTGCCGCAGCGACTTGCCAAGTTGCACGAGTATCTCGGTGTTTGATTTTTATTTCCCACCCATTCCATAGGAGACTACGATGAAAATGAAAAAATTGGCAATTGCTTGTTCACTGGCATGCACTGCAGCCCTGACCCTGGGCACGGCGGCCCAAGCGCAAGTGTCTGGTGACGTCATTCGGATCGGCATCATTACTGATATGTCCGGTCTGTACTCCGACATTGATGGCCCCGCAGGCGTTGAGGCCATCAAGATGGCGGTGGCAGAGATGGGTGGAGCGTTGAATGGCAAGAAGATTGAAGTCGTCTCCGCCGACCACCAGAACAAGCCCGATGTGGCCGCCGCCAAGGCGCGCGAGTGGTTTGACACGCAAGGGGTTGACATGCTGATCGGTGGTACCAATTCCGGTACCAGCCTGGCCATGGCCAAAGTGGCTCTGGAGAAGAAGAAGCTGTTCATTTCCATTGGTGCGGCATCGTCTGCCTTGACCAATGAGCAGTGCTCACCTTACACCGTTCACTACGCGTATGACACGGTTGCGCTGGCCAAGGGAACTGGTAATGCAGTGGTCAAGGCGGGCGGCAAGAGCTGGTATTTTCTGACCGCTGATTACGCCTTTGGCGCCCAATTGCAAAACGATGCATCGACGGTCGTCAAGGCTGCCGGTGGCAGCGTGGTGGGCTCGGTCAAGCACCCATTGTCGGCCAGTGACTTCTCTTCATTCCTGCTCCAGGCACAAGGCAGCAAGGCCCAGATTCTCGGCCTGGCCAATGCGGGCGGCGACACCATCAATGCCATCAAGGCGGCCAATGAGTTTGGCGTCACCAAAACCATGAAGCTGGCTGGCCTGCTGATGTTCATCAACGACGTTCACTCTCTGGGACTCAATGCGACTCAGGGCATGTACCTGACCGACAGCTGGTACTGGAATAAGGACGCCGATGCGCGCGCCTGGAGCCGCAAGTTCTTCGAGAAAATCAAGCGCATGCCATCGAGCATTCAGGCTGCCGACTACTCCGCCACATTGCAATACCTCACTGCTGTGAAAACAATCGGCACAGACGATGCCGACAAAGTGCTGGCACAGATGAAGAAGACCAAGATCAACGATGTCTATGCCAAGGGGGGTTTCATCCGGGGTGATGGGCGCATGGTGCACGACATGTACCTGATGCAAGTGAAGACGCCTGCCCAGGCCACCGAGCCATGGGACTATTACAACGTGGTGCAAACCTTCAAGGGTGAGGAAGCCTGGACGACCAAGGCCGAATCCAAGTGCGCCCTCTGGAAATGAGGTACACCCCCCGGCTTGCCCACTGCGTGAAGGTCTGAGCACATGGAGATATTCGGCATTCCGCTGCAGGCATTTCTGGGGCAATTGCTGCTGGGGTTGGTCAATGGCTCGTTCTACGCCATGCTCAGTCTTGGGCTGGCGGTGATCTTCGGCTTGCTGGGCATTGTGAACTTTGCTCACGGTGCGCTGTACATGATTGGCGCCTACGTGGCCTGGTTCAGTCTGGAGAAATTCGGGCTGAACTACTGGGTTGCCCTGATTCTTTCTCCGTTGGTGGTGGGCGCCCTGGGGGTGCTGATTGAGCGCTTGTTTTTGCGGCACCTCTACAAGCTCGATCCGCTTTACGGGTTGCTGTTGACCTTTGGATTGGCGCTGATTGCCGAGGGCTTGTTTCGCGACCAGTTTGGCGTTTCTGGGCAGCAGTATGCGGTGCCAGAATTGTTGCAAGGCGCTACAAACCTGGGCTTTATGGTGCTGCCCAACTACCGCGCCTGGGTGGTCGTGGCGTCTTTGTCCGTGTGTCTGGGAACGTGGTTCTTGATCGAAAAAACCAGTCTGGGTGCGACCTTGCGTGCCAGCACCGAAAACCCGACTCTGGTTCAGGCCTTCGGTATCAATGTTCCGATGATGGTGACGCTGACCTATGCCGGAGGCTCTGCGCTGGCGGCGTTTGCCGGTGTGTTGGCGGCGCCGGTGATTCAGATCACGCCGCTGATGGGCTCCAACTTGATTATTGTGGTGTTTGCCGTGGTGGTGATTGGCGGTATGGGCTCGATTCTGGGATCCATCATTACCGGCGTCATGCTGGGCCTGCTGGAGGGCCTCACCAAGGTGTTTTACCCCGAGGCTTCCAGCATTGTGGTGTTTGTGGTGATGGTGATTGTGTTGATGGTGCGTCCGGTGGGACTGTTTGGCAAGGAAAAGTAAATTGAGCGCACTTCCATCTCCCTCCCCACACCGCGCGGGGCATTTGGCTTGGTTGATCGTCATGGTCTTGTTGATGGCGGCTCCATTCCTGGGTGTTTATCCGATTTTTCTGATGAATGCGCTGTGCTTCGCCATCTTTGCCTGCGCATTCAATTTGTTGTTGGGGTATACCGGTCTGCTGTCGTTTGGTCACGCGGCCTTCATGGGCTCGGCGGCTTACGCTACGGGTTGGCTGGTTCGCAGTGGGGGGCTTACGCCTGAACTGGGAGTGATTGCAGGAACACTGGTGGCCGCTGTTCTGGGGTTGCTGGTAGGCCTGGTAGCGATTCGACGCCAGGGCATTTACTTTGCGATGGTCACGCTTGCCATGGCCCAGATGATTTACTTCATTTGCCTGCAGGCGCCATTTACGGGCGGCGAGGATGGTTTGCAGGGTGTGCCGCGTGGCAAGCTATTGGGTGTTTTGCCGCTGGACAATGATCTGGTGATGTACTTCGTAGTGCTGGCTGTTTTTGCGGCGGTATTTCTGGGCATCATGCGCATTGTGTACTCTCCCTACGGGCAGGTGCTAAAGGCGATTCGTGAGAACGAACCGCGCGCCGTGTCCCTGGGCTATGACGTGGACCGTTACAAGCTGCTGGCCTTCGTGCTTTCTACTGCACTGGCAGGATTGGCAGGATCCCTGAAGACTCTGGTGCTGGGTTTCGCCACGCTGTCGGACGTGCACTGGTCACTCTCGGGCGAAGTGGTGCTGATGACGCTGTTGGGCGGCATGGGCACCTTTGCCGGCCCGGTGATTGGCGCCTTCACCATCGTCGGCCTGCAGAATTTTCTGGCTGACCGGGTCGGCTCTTGGGTCACGGTCATCATCGGCGTTATCTTTGTGTTCTGCGTGATTGCCTTTCGTCGTGGCATTGTGGGTGAGTTGCTGGCGTGGCAGCAACGCCGTCGCTCCCACTGAGCCAGGTGCCGGCGGCGGCCACAGTCGTCCTTGGCGGCACGGGGCAGTGCCGAGCGAATACGGCGAAACTGTAATCGCTGCGTCAGGCTTGGCTATGAGCATCGCGCTCTGGGAAACCAAAACAGCCAAATGAAATGGCGGTATTAAAAGAGTTGCATCCGTATGAAAGCAAAAGGACTGCTGGGCCCTGGCATGGCTATGATGTGCCGGCTGACTTTTCCGGTAAAGCTTGGCATTCTTGGGTTCTTGGCCGTTATGCCCATGCTCGCCGTGTTTTGGAATTTCTTTCTCGGCGGTGAACCGCGCCAGGCCTATGAATATGTGGTGGTCCTATGCGCCCTGGATGCCCTGGCCATGGCCTATTGCCTGGCTTCCTTTTACTGCAGCGTGACACAGGACCTGGGGCAACTGGTTCGAGCGGTTGAGGAGATGATGGCCGGAGACTTGCGACAGCAGGTGTTGGTTGAAGGCAATAAAGATGAGTTGGGGCATGCCTGCAAGGCGGTGGAGAAGTTGAGTCGGACGATATCCGCCATGGTTGCCAATGTGCGCAGCAACGCGGCTTTTGTGACCCACTCCGGGAACAGCCTGGCAAAGGGAAGCCGCGATCTGTCCGACCGTACCGAGCAGCAAGCCGCCAATCTGGAACAGACTGCGGCCAGCGTGGAAGATCTTTCCTCTGCTGTTCAGAAAAATGCCACCACCGCCAGCATGGCCAATGGACAAGCTGGAGAGGTTCGGGATGTTGCTGATAAGGCCGCGACCATCATGGCCCAGGCGGTCCAGTCGGTCGAAGCGATCCAGGCCAGTGCCCGACGCATGGATGAAATAGTCGGGGTTATTGACGGCCTTGCGTTTCAAACCAACATCCTGGCGCTCAACGCCGCGGTGGAGGCCGCCCGCGCCGGCGAATCCGGACGGGGCTTTGCCGTGGTGGCAAGTGAAGTGCGATCGCTGGCACAGCGTTCCGCGGAGGCCTCCAAAGAGATTCGACTGCTGATCGGGTCGTCGTCCAGTCAGATTGCCTCCAGTGTGCAAAAAATCCGCGGCGCTGGCGAGGCCATTACCCAGGTGGTCAATGGCATCCGCGATGTGGCCACCAGCATGTCCCAGATATCCTCATCGAGCGCCGAGCAGAGTGCGGGCCTGAGTGAGATCACCTTGGCCGTACACCAGTTGGATGGGCTGACCCAACGCAATGCCCAGATGGTGGAGCATGCCGTGACACAGTCAGAAGACATGAAGGGACGCGCCAGCACGCTGGTCGAGTCGGTGGCGATGTTCAAGCTGCAGCAGGGCTCAGCCGAGGACGCCGTGTCCTTGGTCGAGCATGCCGTGGCACACCGACAGCGCACCTCAAAAGACAGTTTCCTGCGCGATTTGACCGATCCTGCCAAGAGCTTTTATGACCGGGACATGTACGTCTTTGTGCTCGACGGCAACGGAACTTATCTGTCGTTTGGCGGTAACCCGACCAAGGTGGGCACGCGGTTGCAGGACATTGCGGGTATTGATGGCAAAGGCCTACTGCAGTCCATCGTCAACCAGGCCGATTTCGAGCCAGGATGGGTCGAGTACGACATTACCAATCCAAGCACGGGTATGGTGCAGACCAAGATGTCGTTCGTGCAGGGCATTGACGGCCACTATCTGGGCTGTGGCGTTTACAAGAACCTGGTTGCGGCCTGAGCGATACCGCTGTGCCGGCAACTCGACATGTCCAGATTGCTATAACTTCAGTAGCTGCTCACGCAAGTACTACGGTGGTTACAGGCCTGTTTGTCTTAAACCGTCGGGTTGCAAAACCGCTCAAACTCTGCCAACGGCAGGGGCCGGCTAAAGAAGTACCCCTGGTAGGCATGGCAGCCCTGGCGTGCCAGAAAGTCCCGTTGGGCTTCCATTTCGACCCCCTCGGCGATCACCGCCAGGCCCAAACTCCCGGCTAGCACAATGACCATTTTGGCAATCGCGGCATCGTTTGGGTCGCTCAGAATGTTTCTGACAAAGCTCTGGTCGATCTTCAGCTGGTCGAGTGGCAAACGCTTCAGATAGGAGAGTGACGAATAGCCGGTGCCAAAATCATCCAGAGAAAAGCCGACGCCGCTTGATTTCAGTGTGGCCATCTTGGAGATGGTGTCTTCCACATCGGCCACCAGCAGGCTCTCGGTCAGTTCTAGCTTGAGGTTCTTCGGGTTGGCTCCGGTTCGGTCCAGCACTGCCAGCACGGTGCCGACAAAATCCTTGTGGTGCAGCTGACGGGCACTGACGTTCACCGCCACGCTGAGGTGGGCCATGGCGGGCAGCGTGGCCCACCGTGCGAGTTGTGCGCAGGCGGTTTCCATGACCCATTGACCCACCTGCAAGATCAGTCCGGTTTCCTCGGCCAAAGGGATGAACTCCAGTGGTGACACCAGACCGCGCCGGGGATGCTGCCAGCGCACCAGCGCCTCGGCGCCCGTCAGTCGGCCTTGGCCGACTACCTGGGCCTGGTAATGCAGAACCAGTTCGCCGCGGCCAACGGCCTCCCGTAAATCGGCTTCCAGCGTGGCGCGCGCGGTGACCTGATCCTGCATTTGCGGCTCGAAAAAGCACACCCCGTTGCGTCCGGCAGATTTGACCCGGTACATCGCCAACTCAGAGCGTTTCAGCGGTTCCACTGCCGCTTCCTGCTTGTGGCCGTCAAACAACGTGATGCCGATGCTCGGTGTGACGTGGTAGCTGTTGCCGCCAAGGTGATAGGTCTGGTTGAGCGAAGCCAGTATTTTTTCTCCCACGGTTTCAGCCTGTGTCGCAGCCTCCAGGTCGGTTTCGGCTAAGTCTTCCAGCATCACCACAAATTCGTCCCCACCGAGGCGAGCCACCGTGTCGCCCTCGCGGCTGCAACTGTTCAAACGCTTGGCGGCCTGCTCCAGCAACAGATCTCCCTGCTGGTGCCCAAGGGTATCGTTGATCGTCTTGAAGTTGTCGAGGTCGACGAACAGCAAGGCGCTTCTGCGGTGGTGGCGGGCACTGGCAGTCAGGGCTTGTTCCAGCCGGTCCATCAGCAAACGGCGGTTGGGCAAACCGGTCAATGAGTCGTAGAACGCCAGATGTTGAATCTGGTTTGCTGCCGACTTGCGTTCACTGATGTCGGTAAAAATGGCAACGTAATGCGTCACCCGCCCGGCCTCATCTTTGACTGCGCTGATGTTGAGCCATTCCGGATAAACCTCGCCATCCTTGCGCCGGTTCCATATTTCCCCCTCCCAGGTGCCATTGCGCACCAGACTGTCGGTCATTGCTGCGTAAAAGGCGGCGTCATGGCGCCCCGATGACAGCAGACGCGGATTTTGGCCCACCGCTTCATCGGCACTGTAGCCCGTGATGTCGGTGAAAGCCTTGTTGATCCGAAGAATGACCCGCTGCGCGTTGGTAATGGCCATACCCTGCTGGGACTCGAACGCGGTGGCCGCAATGCGCTGGGCTTCCTCGGCCTGCTTGCGGTCGGTGATGTCGCCCATCGCGGTCACCCGCACCAGTCGACCCTTGTAATGCATCATCTTGCCGCGAATGATGGCCGGGAAGGTGCTTCCATCTTTGCGCAGGGCGGTCACTTCGTAGGGCAGTTCATAGCCGGAGATCATGTTTTGCATGACCCGCGCGCGGTCATCGACTGCAATCCACTCGGTGCCCATGCGGCCAACCGCTTCCGCCATGCTGTAGCCAAACATTTCTTCGGCGCGCGCATTCTGCTCCAGGCATTTCCCCTTCTCTGAAATGAAGATCGACTCGAATGCGGCTTCGCTCAAGGCACGGTACTTCTCGCGGTTCTCTTCCAGCGACTCCTCGATCTGCTTGCGCTCACTGATGTCGCGCACGCTGGCCTGCACCAGGGTTTGGCCGTCGATTTGCATGCGGCTCAGCAACACCTTTGCGAAGAAGACCGTGCCACTGTCCAGCCTGCGGTGAACCCACTCAAATGACACACTGCCCTCGGTAATGGCCTGCTCGATGTGCCGGTCTGCTGCGACTCTTGAGTCTTCACCGCCGGGTTGCAATCAATAAAACCGTTGCGGTCGAGGATCATGACGGCATCCACCGTGGTCTCGAACAGCGTGCGATAGAGCGCCTGCGACCTCAGGAGATCGGCACTAGGCGCGGTCGTTGCGACTTCGAGATTTGGGTCGAGGGACATTGACATCAATAACGTGAACGGTGTGGAGACCAGTGAGTGGTTACTGAAACGCGACTTCCGAGAAGCTGCGCAATTTGCGGCTGTGCAGTTGATCGGAACCCTGCGCCCGCAATAACTCGACCGCGCGCATGCCGATACGCAGGTGCTGGTCAACGCGCTCGCGGTAGAAGTGGTTGGCCATGCCGGGCAGCTTGATTTCACCATGCAGTGGCTTATCACTCACGCACAGCAGGGTGCCGTAGGGCACGCGGAATCGGAATCCGTTGGCGGCCGGGGGTGATGTCGTAGCCGGTGGGGTTGTGGCAGCAGGCGTGCAACACGACCAC
>JBAWYQ010000106.1:0-14084 GCA_037143475.1 Burkholderiales bacterium
TAATTTGAGGCTTACCAGCCGGTGTAGCTCAGTCGGTAGAGCAGCTCATTCGTAATGAGAAGGTCGGGTGTTCGATTCATCTCTCCGGCACCAATATAGACGAGGGCTTGCTACTATAAAGTTAGTAGCAAGCCCTTTTCTCATTATGATCATGTAGAGATCTGTATTGGGTTTTTACCGTTTATGCACTCGGACGAGTCATAGAAATGGTTCTATTGCTGCGGGCACTGTCCGTGGCCAATATATTACGCAGCCATGTTTAACAAATTGTTCAATCGCTCCAAAGCGACATCACCGACACCTGCTCCTCCGGAGCCAATTGCTGTCGTGCCAACTGAAAACCGCCTTGAAGCTTTCAGGGAAGAATGGGATACTCAATGGGAAGCTTCTCACGAGGTCATTGAAGGCAATGGCGGCAATACTGACTGGGCGGCATGGACGGATGTAGTGGAGAGGGAGGAAGAATACTTCGCGCCCACTGTGCCGATGCCGTTAAGCCCAAAGTAGGGACCATTAACAGCACGAGCTAAAACCAATGAAAATGCAGTTGAGCGCCTATACCCGCTTGACTTCAGAACTCTTGCCGTTTACATCACATGACACGACAAAGTTGCCGCGAATGCCGCCGCTTGTGAAAAACGGCTTTGACAACAACGCAGCGATCAACTGGCGTGCAACCAATCTCCTTCTGGAAGCCCCCTCAGAAAGGCCGCAACCCTATCCAAGGCACCATGTTCAGCCGCCCATTCAATGTGTTCGGCCAGACGCAATGTCTTGAGTGGGCCAGGCGTGTTTTCCCATGCTTCCAGCACCAACGGCAAAGCGGGTTCCCAGCCCAAGGCCGTTCGCTTGCGATTGGGCAGCATCTCAAAGAGAGCGTTCCAGCTCTGCTGCATAGGACAGACGCGGTTATTTTCGCGACAAAAGGCAATAAGACTTTGTGATGTTTCTGACATGTGCCGCACTCCCGAATTCAAAAGTTGCTGTATCGGCATTGTCAATCAAAATGGTAATGGTACAAAACCCTCAACAACCTCATCAACCTTTGCGCCTATCGCGGCGGAAGGACGGGCAAGTGCAACTCGGTGACAGAATCATTCCCCACGCGTCCGCCATCCGAAACGAGATAGCACTCACAAGGCGGGATACGCTGGTCTGGCTGGATTTTGTCGGCGACCATGCGTTGCATGGCGAGGTACCAGGCAATCTCCAATGCCTGTGGGCTTCCTTGTAAACGCACCACATAGGCTCGGTGCGCCGCCAGCTCGCGGACCGGTAGATCAGCCGAAGCCAGAGCGCCATCAATGGGAATGCCGATATGGCAAACCGTGGTTCGCAATTTGATATTGGTCTTGAAGTAGATGGCCATGGGCATTCCGGCGGCCTCCAAGCCATGCGCAGTCAGTACCTGTCGCAACTCAGTCAGCGCGCTCGCCATGGCTTGGGACAGCCCGCTGATGGGGCCCTGGTAGCTGCTGTACACATAACGTTGGGCTGCAATGTCGCGCACTCCGAGATGCGCTATGGAATAGCGCGGCGCAGAGTCCGGCTCCGTCAGACTCGCGAGTTGGTCCAGCCCATACCGGCAGTCCAGCGCCAATGAACTTTTTACAGTCGAGGAAAAAGCACGCATCGAAAATGCGACGCGCCCGCGCACGTTCCAGGTGACCTCGGTCTTGCCAGAGCGAACGCTGAATGTCCAAAAACTCCTTCCCGAAACGGTGAACGGATGTTTCAGCCGCAAACGCTGCTCAATGCGTTGACTCGCGACCACGCGCACATGTTCGACCATGCCGCTCCCCATCGTCTCGCTGGTCCAAATGCACGTGCTGCCGCGTTGATCGGTACGGTCGGATAACGTCAGCGCGGCTCCCTTGCCGGGCTCCATCCAGGGATTCCATTGTTGCCACTGACCAAGGTCAACCACCCTGGCATAAACCACGTCCAACGGGGCATCAATCAACCGCGTTTGCTCCACCCGCACACGACCGCTGTAGCGGGCCATGTAGACCAATACAGCGACGACACAAAAGGCGGCAACAAAGATAAACGTGGTCAAAGCCGGGTCGCCTACAGCATACCCATCATCTGTGGCACCACCAATGTCAACCATGGCCAGTAGGTCACAATCACCAAAAACACAATCATGGTGCCCAGCCACGGCAGTACCGCCTTGGTCAATTCAGTAATGCCCAGCCGCGAGATACCCGAGGCCACATACAGGTTCAAACCCACCGGCGGATGGCACAGTCCAACTTCCATGTTCACATCGATCAGAATACCGAAATGGACCGGGTTGATGCCCAACTGCATCGCAGCCGGGAAGAAAATCGGCGCCATGATCAGAATGATGGAAGACGGCTCCATGAAGTTACCTGCAGCCAGCAATATGATGTTGACCACAAACAAAAAGCCTTCTTTCCCGAGATTCATGCTCAGCATCCAGTCGGCCAGTCGGTGCGGCAGGTTTTCATTGGCCAGCACGAACGAGAACAGCACGGCATTGGTGATGATGTAAAGCAGCATCGCCGACATATTGGCTGAGTCACGCAGCACTTTAGGTACGTCCTTCATGCCCATGTCCTTGTAGACAAAGATTGACACGAAGAACGAATACACCGCAGCCATCGCTGCCGCTTCGGTGGCGGTAAAGATGCCGGAGTAGATACCGCCGACGATGATCACGACCAGCATCAGGCCCCACACGCTGTTCTGAAAGAACTTGATGCGTTGCATCCAGGTAGCCTTCTTCATGCGTGGGTAGTTGTTTTTCTTGGCGATGTACCAGGTCACGGCCGCTAGCATCAAGGCCAGCATGGTTCCAGGCAACAGACCGGCTACGAACAGTGCGCCAATCGAGGTATTGGTCGAGATCGCGTAGATCACCTTGGGGATGCTGGGAAGCATCAGAATGCCCAACGAACCAGCGGTAATCATGACCCCTGCGCCAAAGGCCATCGGGTAACCATGCGCCACCATCGCAGGGAGCACGATAGAGCCAATTGCCACCACCGTGGCAACACTGGAACCGCAGACCAAAGCAAACATAGCGCAAGCCAGGATGGACGCCAGTGCCAGTCCGCCGTGAAAATGCCCAACCAGGGACGTTGCAAAGTTGATCATGCGTCTGGCCACGCCGCCGTGCGTCAGGAAGTTGCCCGCCAGGATGAAGAATGGAATTGCCATGATTTCCCACTTCTCGATGCCGGTAAACAGTTTGAGCGCCACGGCTTCCAGCGGCACCTGGGTGAAGGTGACAATGAAAGTCAGTACCGTCAGGCCCAGCGAAATGGAGATAGGCATGCCCGTAAGCATGAGGGCGATCAGCAGCCCAAAAAGGATGGAGGCATTCATGGCTTGTCACCTCCGACTTTCGGGTGGCTCTTGTTCCACTCCTTGTCGCCTTGGCCCAGATGAACGTGGGTTATTTCCTCGCCCTCTGCAAGCGCTTCACCAACCAGTGGGGGTGCGTCCTCCACCCCTTCCACGTGGGCATGGTCATGGTGCGGCAGTTCGCCGGTCTTGACGAAACCATAGGCGACTTGCAGGAACCTGAACGACATCAGCGACGATCCAAAGGGAATGGCACAGTACACCATCCAGGTCGGCCACTCCAGATCGGGCGTGGTTGGCCCCTCTGGAATATCACCCACATTCATGCCAAAGAACTGGAGGAACGCATGGTGCGCCCCGTTTTCCCACACGAAGTGACCACCCAGGTAGCCAATGCAGCCAGTAAAGAAGGCACCTGCCAGCAGGGCAAATAGCACAAACTTGGCACGGGTCTTTTCCTCCAACCGGTTCACAACGACATCGACGCCCACATGGATGCCGGTGCGCACGCCGTAAGCGGCGCCAAACTTGGCCATCCACACAAACATGATGATGCAGAGCTCTTGCGCCCAACTGAAGTTCAGAGTCAACATCCAGTCCTGGACGTAGGGGATCGGTGCGCTGGCAAGGTAGCGGTGCAGCACGGCAAAGAAGATGATCAATGTCGCGCCACCCATGAGGAAGGTGATGATCCATTCCTCGATGTGGTCCAGAAATTTCATGGTTTCACTCCGGCGTAGTTTCGCGCGTGGTTGGTTGCAAAGTTAGCTTAGAGCTTGCCTGGATCGAAATCGGTAGCCTTGTAGATCGACTCGAGCAGGTCCTTGCCGACGCGGTCAGCCATCTTGGCATGCACAGGGACCAGCGCCTTCTTCAAAACCAGACGCTCGTCCTTGGTCGGCGTGTAAACCGTGGTCTTGCCTGCCTTCTTCACACCTTCAAGCGCTTCGTCGTTATCTTTCTGGGCCACCTTGTTGGCCAACGCGGTGGCTTCTTTCATGGCTTGTTCCAGTTGTCCGCGGACATCTGCGGGAAGACCTTCCCAGAACTTTTTGTTGACGATCACTGCGTAGCCCAGGTAGCCATGGTTGGTCAGCGACAGGTGCTTCTGCACTTCGTGCATCTTCTGGCTATACAGGTTGGAAATCGGATTCTCAGTTCCGTCTACCACGCCAGTTTGCAGTGCCTGGTAAACCTCGGAGAAGGCCATCACCTGGGGAATGCCGCCCAAAGTGCGAATTTCCTCTTCCAGCACCTTGGAAGACTGAATGCGAAACTTCTTGCCCTTGAAGTCAGCTAAGGTCTTCAGCGGTGTATTTGCAGAAAACGACTTGAAACCGTTGTCCCAGAAAGCCAGGCCTTTGACGCCCTTGGCGTCGAGTTTGCCCAGCAAGCTGGCACCGACCGGTCCTTGCGTAACCTTGTGCAGGTCGTCGGTGTCGTCAAAGATGAAAGGGAAATCAAACACTTCAAATTCTTTGACACCCAGAGGTCCGAATTTTGCCAGCGAGGGGGCCAGCATTTGCACCGCGCCCATCTGCAGCGCCTCCATCTCCTCCTTGTCCTTGTACAACTGGCTATTCGGGTATACATCTACCTTCACTTTGCCCTTGGTCAACTCAGCGGCGCGCTTGGCAAAGAAATCCGACGCTTGCCCCTTTGGCGTGTCGGCCGCCACCACGTGGCTGAATTTGATATTAATGGGCTGCTGTGCCGTGGCCAGAATTGAAAAGGTCCCAACGACCAAACCGATTACAAAGGAGCGAAGTTTCATGATGATTGCCTCGTAGTTATTGTCAATAATGAATGAATATTGTTAATTAAACACGGAGTCTAAGCATATTCGGATGGTGAAATAACTCAAGTGTGGAGTTCCACTAAGGGTTAACCCGTTGCGTGCGGGATAGCCTACGATCACATACCTGTTTATCCCATTCATCGACACCACACTGTGTTCATCGTCGCAAAAATGCTCTCCGTACTGACCCAGCCGTTGACATGGGTTGTTGCCCTGTTGGCCGTCAGTCTGATGGTCCGCCAAAGGCCCGCCTTGGGGCGAAAATTGGTCGGTACCGCCCTCGCCGTGCTGTTGCTGATGGGTTGGCAGCCATTGCCCCACTGGCTGATTCACCAGTTGGAAACGCAATACGCTGAAATCGCGCCGGAGGCTAACTTGAAGCCCTATGCAGGGGTCATCATTCTGGGCGGCGCAACAGAAGAGGGCTACATCGCACAGGCGCATAGCCAGCCATTGCTCAACGAAGCCGCCGAGCGCATGACCGCCCCCATTTCGATGTTGCGGCGCAACCCGCATCTGCGCATTGTTTTTACTGGAGGAGAAGGTTCGCTACTCAGCACGGGTCCCAGCGAAGCAGAACGTGTGCGGCCATTTTTTGACGGCCTGGGCCTGGGCTTAAATCAGGTAACGTACGAAGCGTTATCGCGCACCACCTATGAGAACGCGGTTCTGACCGCGCAGTTGCCAGACATTGACACCCAGCAACGCTGGCTGCTTGTGACATCGGCATGGCACATGCCTCGGTCGATGGCCACCTTCACCAAAGCCGGATGGAATGTGACCGCCTACCCGGTTGATTTCAGAACCGGTACCGCCACGCCCTGGACCGAATATTCGCTCAAGGACGGGGCCCGCAACTGGCAGCTCTTGCTGCACGAATGCCTGGGCTGGGTGGCCTATCGCCTTACCGGGCGACTTTAGATTTGCGCCAGTCGACGCGCGATAACCTTGTCAATGCGCTTCCCCTCCAGTGCCCTGACCTCAAATCGCCATGTCGCACATTCAATGCACTCCCCCACAGTGGGCAAGTCCCCTGAAACCGCCATCAACAAGCCTGCCAACGTGTTGTAACGGCCGCGGTCTTCCTGGGGCAATTCGTCAATATCGAGGCGTGCCTTGAGTTCGCCTACTGGCATGAGCCCATCCAGTTCCCACGACCCATCGGACAAATGCGTCGCCCAAGCCTGTGTTTGAGCATCGGGCTTGAGCTCACCCGTAATGGCTTCCAGCAAATCGTGCGGAGTCATCAGACCTTGCACTACGCCATATTCATCCACCACAAATACCATTCGCGCTGACTTGGTGCGAAATTGCTCGATCAACTCCATGCCACTCAGGGTCTCGGGCACAAACGCGGCGGGCTCGGCGATGGGCTCAATACTGCCTTCACGATCAACACCCAATTCCAGCAAGCGCGCCACACTCACCAACCCGACGACCTGATCAAGTGAACCGCGACAAACCGGGTACCACGAATGTGCACCGTTGCTTCCGCCGGTACTGGCCTGCATCAGACACTGCGACACGGTGGCTGAAGCCTCCATCCATTCGATATCGGAGCGCGGCAGCATCATCGATGGCAGTGTGCGGTCGTCCAGGTCAAACACATTTCGCACCATCTGGTGTTCGTGCTGCTCGATGATGCCGGCGTCAACGCCTTCTTCCAGGCTGGCTGATATCTCGGCTTCGGTCACCACGCGGTTGTCGGTGGCGTCAATGCGCATCAACCGGAGCATGCCGTGCGTACACACGGACAGCAGTCGCACAAAGGGCTTGGCACCACTGGCAAACCAGGTCATGGGACGGGCCAGCACCCGGGCCACTGGTTCGGGGTAGAGCTGGCCAATGCGCTTGGGCACCAGTTCACCAAAAAGGATGGTACTGAATGTAATCAGCGTCACCACCAGCGCGGTGGCCGAAATTTCGGCCGCGCGGTGAGAAATAGGCAACAAAGCCCCCAACCAATGGGCCACTCCTTCGCTGAACGCCGCCTCACCCACGATGCCGTTGAGCATGCCAATCGACGTCACGCCCACCTGCACCGCAGACAAAAACTGCGTCGGGTTTTCCAGCAGCACCTGCGCTGCTTGCGCGCCTTTGTCACCCGCGTCCGCCATATTTTGCAATCGCACCTTGCGGCTAGCGGTCAGCGCCAGCTCTGACATGGCAAACGCGCCATTGAGGAGCGTAAGCACCACGATCAAAAGAAATTCCATGAAACCCAAGCGAGAATGAAGACCATGGCACTTTACATGATTGGTGACGTGCAGGGTTGCAACTCGGCCCTGCAGCACCTGTTGGACACCGTTAACTTCACTCCCAGTCGCGACACGCTCTACCTATTGGGCGACCTGGTTAACCGCGGCCCCGACTCCGTTGGCGTATTGCGCCGCCTGATGGGCTACGGTGACACCGCACGCTGCCTGCTCGGCAACCATGACCTGAACCTGCTGGCTGTGGCCCAGGGTACACGAAAGCCCCACCACAAAGACACGCTGGACCCTGTTTTGCAGGCGCCCGACTGCAGCGCCATGCTGCAGTGGTTACGCCACCAGAAAATGGCCATGTTGCTCAGGCGAGGTGGCAAGCCGCTATTGATGGTGCACGCCGGCGTGCTGCCCATGTGGACTGTTGAACAAACCCTGGCACTGGCGCACGAGGTCGAAACCGAACTACAGGGTGACCGGGCCGCAATATTTTTGCATGGCATGTATGGCAATACGCCCACCGGTTGGAGCGACTCACTTGCCGGCACAGACCGCCTGCGGGTGATCGTCAACGCGTTGACACGCCTTCGATTTTGCACCGCACAGGGTGAAATGGAGTTTGAAACCACAGAAGGTGCTGGGGGAGCCCCACCAGGCTATATGCCCTGGTTTGATGTGCTGGGCCGAAAAACGGCTGATGCTGATGTGGCCTTTGGACACTGGTCCACACTGGGGTGGATGGGCCGCAAAGACCTGCTTTCGTTGGACACCGGCTGCGTATGGGGTGGCTGTTTGAGCGCCCTGCGTTTCAACTTGCAGGACGACTCACAAGAACTGATTCAGGTGAAATGCCAAGCCGCTCAGCAACCAGGCAAGTAATCAGGCCGATTTGAACAGCGCGGCAACCTTGAGCTTGGGCTTGATATTGGCCGAAATACTGCGTGCCACCGGGCGTGCAGAAGCCTCCCAGGATGGCGCAGCGGACTCGGCTACAGCCGGCGCTTCGTAGGGCTTGTCAAAAAACGGGTCGCGCGGAGTTTGTGTCGAGCGGGCATAGTTACTACGCGGAGCCTGTGGAGCGCGCGTTGTATAGGTATCGTCGCGTGCGGCCCGGGTGCTTTCACTTCGCCCCGTGCGACCACCACTTCGGCCATTGTCACCGCCCGTGTTTTCACCTTCGTGGGAGTACATGCGCCGACCGTCGTTGATACGGCCCTGCTTGCGAATGTCAGGCGCGTCTTCGTCGTACTCGACCGCTTCGAGCTCAATCTTGGTCTTGATCAGCTTCTCAATGTCGCCAACCAGGCGGGCATCGTTGTTGCCGCCGACAAAGCTCACTGCCAAGCCGGCAGCGCCCGCGCGGCCGGTGCGACCAATGCGGTGGATGTAGTCTTCGGCATTAAAAGGGATGTCAAAGTTGAACACGCACGGCACGTCCTTGATGTCCAGTCCACGGGCCGCAACATCGGTACACACCAGCAAATCGACTTCGCCTTTTTTGAACGACTCGAGCGCCTTCAAACGCTCGTCTTGACTCTTATCACCGTGCAGTGCAGTGGTCTTCAAACCTTCACGCTCTAGCGTGCGGGCCAGGCGCGCACAACCCAGTTTGCTATTCACAAACACAAACGCCTGCTTCATGCCGCGCGCCTTCAGAATCTGGTGCAGGGCATGCCTTTTTTCGTCTTCTGGCACGCTGTAAAAATGCTGTTCCACGGTGGAAGCCGTTGCATTGGCGCGTGCTACTTCGATGGTGACCGGGTTTTGCAGGTAACTGCTGGCCAGCCGTTTGATCTCAGGCGAGAACGTGGCGCTGAACAAAAGTGTGGTGCGTTGCTTGGGCAGGTAGGACAGGATGCGCTGCAGGTCGGGCAAAAAGCCAATATCCAGCATGCGGTCTGCCTCGTCCAGCACCACATACTCCACCTGGTTCAGCACGGCATTTTTGGCTTCGATATGGTCCAGCAGGCGTCCGGGGGTGGCGACCAGAATCTCGACGCCTCTTTTGAGTTCCAGCGTCTGCGGCTTCATGTCCATGCCGCCAAACACCACGGCACTACGCAGATTGGTGTACTTGGCGTACAGCTTGATCTGTTGCGCCACCTGGTCGGCCAGTTCGCGCGTGGGCAGAAGCACCAGTGCGCGCACGGGGTGACGAGCCGGTGAAGTGGAACTGTTTTCGTGTTTGAGCAGGCGATGCAGTAGCGGGAGCGAAAAAGCCGCCGTCTTGCCCGTGCCGGTCTGGGCAGCGCCCATGACGTCTTTACCCGTGATGACCACAGGAATGGCCTGGGCCTGAATGGGTGTCATGGACTCGTAGCCCATTTCTGCCACGGCGCGAGCCAAAGGGGCGGCCAGTTGCAACTGGGCGAACGCCATGATGGGCGTTTGCGAGTTCAATTCGTTCGATGTTTCAGCGGGAGCTGCGATATTCAGTTCAGTATTCAAATCGGTCATTCATAGCAAAGGTGAGTGCTATCGATCCGATAGCTGATGGTGCCCCCAACGCTAGGGCAAACCCGTATTATCCTCTATCTGCCACAAATGCCGTGCGAATCAGGCCACCCCGGCCCGGCTTCACCTCACGCCTTGGGCAGAGTCACACCCACCTGACCTTGGTATTTTCCGCCACGGTCCTTGTAGCTGGTCTCGCAAACGTCGTCCTTGTCGCTTTCGAAGAACAATACCTGCGCACAACCCTCGCCGGCGTAAATTTTGGCGGGCAGCGGGGTGGTGTTGCTGAATTCCAGCGTCACATAACCTTCCCACTCGGGCTCGAACGGCGTTACGTTGACGATGATGCCGCAGCGCGCGTAAGTGCTCTTGCCCAGGCAAATGGTGAGCACATTGCGCGGAATACGGAAGTACTCCATGGTGCGGGCCAGAGCAAAGCTGTTGGGCGGGATGATGCAGACGTCGTCATTGAAATCGACAAAACTCTTTTCGTCAAAGTTCTTGGGATCAACCACGGTGCTGTGGATATTGGTGAAGACCTTGAACTCGGGGGCGCACCGGATGTCGTAGCCATAGCTACTGGTGCCATAGCTGACGATCTTTTGGCCATCCGCGTTCTGGCGAATCTGGCCGGGCTCAAAGGGTTCAATCATGCCGGTCGTTTCGGCCATGTGGCGAATCCACTTGTCGCTTTTGATGCTCATGGGGAGTAGCTCCTAAGTTGCAGCGATTGTAGATTACTATCAAAAATGTAGCGTCTCACGCAATATCTGCGGGGTCTAGAGCCTCAAATAGCTTGTAAAATCACCGTGCGCTCAATCAACCGGTCGTCGCCCAGAACAATCATCGCAAACAGCAGTTCGTCCAGGTTGGTAGCAATTGCGGTCTTGCGCGCCAGCAGCGGCGTGGCTCCGGGGTTCATTACTACAAAGTCGGCTTCACAGCCGGGCAGCAAGTTGCCCACTACACCATCCAGCCCCAGCGCTCGGGCCGCGCCCGCCGTGTGCTGCCACCAAAGCTGTTGCGGGCTGAGAGACAGCCCTTGCTTGGTCTGCCCCTCGCGCCCCACGTAGTAGGCACCCAGCATGGTGTGGAACGGACTGAACGACGTGCCGCCGCCCACATCACTGGCCAGTCCGTATTGAAAACCGACACGATCAGCCCCAGCATAGTCAAAAAACCCGCTGCCCAAAAACAGGTTACTGGTCGGGCTGATGGCCGCGGCAGCTCCGGTGTCACGCATCAACGCCCGGTCGTCGTCGTCAAAGTGGATGCAGTGGGCGTAGATGGCCCGCTTTCGCATCAGGCCAAAGTCATCATAGGTGGCCAGGTAGCTGCGCGACTTCGGGAAAAGCGCGCGCGCCCAGGCAATCTCGTCCTTGTTTTCTGCGACGTGCGACTGAATCCACACGTCGGGGTACCGCGCGGCCACCTCCCCGGCCCCGCGCAACTGCGCGTCCGTGCATGTGGGTGCAAAGCGTGGCGTGATCGCATAGCCCAGGCGGCCCTGGCCGTGCCAGCGTTGGATCAGGGCTTCGCTTTCCAGCAGGCTTTGCTCGGTAGCATCCAGGCGACCGGGTGCCGACGGCTGGTTCAGCAAGTCGGGCGGCGCATGGCGGTCCATCAAACACAGGCCAGTGATCAGGCGCATGCCTTGCGCCTGCGCTTCGGTGAACAGCGCATTGACCGATTCAGGGTGCGAGGTGGCAAAGGTCAGGGCCGCCGTTACACCATTGCGCAGCAGTTCCGCTACAAAAAAAGTAGCTGCTCGCGCACTGTATTCGGGGTCTGCGAACCTTTTTTCCTCTGGGAAGGTGTAGTTTTCGAGCCAGGGCAACAAACCATCGGCCGGGGAACCAATGACGTTGGTCTGCGGGTAATGCACGTGCAGGTCCACAAAACCAGGGGCGATGATGCGCCCGGGCAAATGCTCCACGGCGACGCCGGGATACTGGCCCGCCAGATCACGCCACGCGCCGATTGCCTGCACCACGTGCACGCCCGCAGCATTGAGACCAACAGCCAGCAGGCCATCCTCCTCAAACAGGGCACGTGCGGGGCCCTCGCTGTACGGGGCAAACCAGAGAATGGAGGCGCGGTAGACTTTCATTGGACAGAGCTTAAACCGGATCAGTGACTGAGTTTGCCCTGTACACCAGCGGCCAACCAGTTCATGTTCAAAATTTGCTCGTCGCTCAGCGTCTGACCCTTGACGATGGCAGTGTGACCTTCGTTGTCCAGTACGGCCTGCTTCGCGAAGAACGGGTGCAGTTTGCCGCTGGCAATGTCCTTCTGACGTGCCAGCACTTCCTGCTGCACCGCCTTGGGCACCTTGCTGCCGAATTCGCCAACACGGATCATGCCCTGCTTGACGCCACCCCAAATGCCACCGCTCTTCCAGGTTCCGCCCAACACGGCCTGGGCGCGGTGGGTGTAGTAGTCACCCCACTGGTGGGTCACGGCCACAATTTGGGCGTCGGGTGCAATTTTTCGCATGTCGGAGTGGTATGCCACGGCCAGCTTGCCGCGCTCTTGCGCAGCGCTCATCACCGCGGTAGAGCCGGTGTGAAAGGCAATCACATCCACATTCTGATTGAACAGGGTCATGGCCGCATCGCGCTCGCGCGTGGGGTCAAACCATGCGTTGAGCCAAACCACTTTCACCTCAGCCCTGGGGTTGACCGAACGCATACCCAGCGTGAAGGCGTTGATGCCCTGCAGCACTTCAGGAATGGGAAAGCCCGCCACATAGCCTGCCATGTTGCTGGTGGTCATGCGCCCTGCTGCAATGCCTGCCAGGTAGCGGCCCTCGTAGTAGCGCGCATTGGCCACCGCCACGTTGGGCGCTGTCTTGTAGCCGGTGACAGATTCAAACTTGACGTCCGGAAACTCGGCTGCCACCTTGAGCGTGGGCTCCATGTACCCAAAGCTGGGCGTGAAGATGAGTTTGGCGCCCTGGCGCGCCAGGTCGCGGATGACGCGCTCGGCATCGGGCCCTTCAGCCACATTTTCCACATAGGTGGTTTGCACCGACTTGCCCAGCGCAGCGTCCACCGCCAGCCGGCCCTGCTCGTGCTGGCGTACCCAACCGGCGTCGGATAGCGGCGCTACATAGACAAAACCAATCTTGAGTGGCTCGGCCCCTGCCGCGACTTTTGCCTGGGAAGTTTGGGAAGATGCGCCGATAGGCGCAAGCGAAAAAGCACAGGCCGCCACAAACGTGGCTGCGAGGTTTTTATACATGGTAGTCCTCTACATGGCTCCGAAACACAAAAAACAAGGCCCGCCGGAGCAGCGGACCTTGCGGTTATTTTACTGCGCAGCGCGCAACTTCTTCCAGGCCTGGAAGCCACCCGCCACCGAAAGCGCCTTGGGGTAGCCCAGCGAGCGAAGCAACTCGGCCGCAGTGACGCTGCGCCGTCCACTATTGCAAATGCACAGCAGCAGGTGGTCGCGCCCATGGTGCAACTGGTTGATCATGGTGAAGAAGCCCTTGGCGTCCACGTCCTTGGGTTGACCGGCATCCAGAATGTCCTGCTCGTCCTCAGTCAGGGTATGGCCCAGCATCACTTTGACCTCAAACATAGGGATATGCACGGCGTCAGGAATCGCTCCCTTCATCTCGATCTCGAAGGACTGGCGAATGTCAATCATCGTGGCCAGCCCCAGGCGGCACATCTCCATTGCAGAGGGAAGCGAGATTTCCAGCAGGGTTAGCTCTTGCGGGGAAGCAGTTTGTTCGGCGTTCATAGGTTCACTCGGTTGCAGTGCGGCACCAGAAATTTGAGCCTGCAATGCATTGTCACATTGTGTGCCGCATGCATGAGGCATTCAGTCAGCCGATGCTTGATGAAATGGGAGCAATTACTCAAAAGTCTCGAAGACCTCATCCAGCCGTTGCACATACTGGCCGCGCAGCGACGCATCGATAAAACTGGCGTCAAAACTGTTGCGCGCCAGTTGGTAGGCGTGCTGTGCGGTCATGCCTAGCGCAGCAAAGGTCTGGGTGAAGTTCTCGTTGATGTAGCCACCAAAGTAGGCCGGGTCATCGGAGTTGACCGTCGCCATGATGCCAGCCTCCAGCATGCGCTTCAAGGTGTGCTGTGCCAGTGTGGGGAACACGCGCAGCTTCAAATTGCTCAAGGGGCAGACCGTCAGGGGTACGCGGTCCTTGGCCAGGCGCTCCATCAGCGCGCTATCGTGTATGGCTTGCACGCCGTGGTCTATGCGCTCTACATTGAGCACGTCCAGCGCACTCCAGATGTAGGCCGGAGGGGCCTCCTCGCCCGCAT
>JBAWYQ010000107.1:0-13769 GCA_037143475.1 Burkholderiales bacterium
TGCCACTTGCTGCGCGATGTCCATCATGGTGATGTCCAGACCGCTCACCAGGATGACGCCTCCCTGGTAGCCTCGCTTGGCGAGTTCTGCCAAAAACTCGATGCCGTCCATGTCGGGCATGTAAACATCACAAATCACGCAGTCGGGTGCCCGTGGCAGTGCCGCAAGGGTGCGTAGCCCCAGGCGGCCACTGGCTGCGGTGTGGATGTCGGTGATCCCCAGCGAAAGCAGCATTTCGGTGAAGATTTCCTGGCTGAAGGAGTCGTCGTCAACCACCAGTACCAACTTGGATGCCGGTTGTGACGGTGTAGTGTGTGTCGGGTCGTTCATCCCTGTTCCTTGATGTAAAGCCATGCAGGCGCGGACCAGAAATACAGAACCGCAGGCGTCTGCACATGATGCATCAAAAAAACGGCTTGGAATAGTCGCAAAAACCCGAAATTTCGGTCATGCCGCGCCGGGGGCTCAGGCCACCTCGAAACGGTATCCCACCCCGTAAACCGACGCCACACCGTGACCCACCGCACCCGCAGTTTCCAGCTTGCGACGCAGGTTCTTGATGTGGCTGTCTATCACCCGGTCACTGACATCGCGCAGGTCCTGGTGCATGTGGTCGAGCAGCTTGGCGCGCGAAAACACCATGCCCGGGCGCGACATGAGCAGCGCCAGCAGCCGAAACTCCACCGGCGTCAGCGGGACGGGGTGCTGATCCCAAAATACGGTCATGCTGGCTTCGTCCACATGCAGGCGCGCAGGATGCGACACCAGCGCACCGCCTGAGCGGCGCAGCAGCGCCTTGATGCGGGCCACCACCTCGCGCGGGCTGAAGGGCTTGCAGATGTAGTCGTCGGCGCCGATGTCCAGCCCCAGCAGGCGGTCAATTTCATCAACCCGCGCCGTCACCATCATGAGGGGGACATTGGAAAACGCGCGTATCTGCCGGCAGGCGGCCAGGCCGTCCTGGCCGGGCAGCATCAGGTCCAGCAATACCAGGGCCGGGGCCAGCACACGCACTTGCCGCACGGCTTCCAGCCCATCGCCACAGACCGTGGTCACAAAGCCGTGCATGTGCAGGTAGTTGGTCAGCATGTCGGCAATTTTTGCGTCGTCTTCGACCACCAGAATATGCAGTGGCGCTGTCATGTTGCCCCCCCGCTGGCGGCGGACTTGTTCGGCCGCAATGGCAGGCGCACACACAGCTGCAGGCCACCACGGGCCGAGGCGCTGGCCGTTATGGTGCCCTGGTGGGCCTGCGCAATGGTGCGGGCGATGGACAGGCCCAGGCCGCTGCTGTGCTGGTCGCTGCGCTGGCGGGCCCGGTCGCCGCGGAACAGGGGCTCAAAAAGTTCGCGCAGGTCAGCAGGGCTGACGCCGGGTTCGCTGTCGTCAACGGTCAGGGTCAATTGGCGTGCATCGCATTGCCAGTCTACCACCACGGTGCCCGGTGCATCGGTGTAGCGCAGGCTGTTGGTGAGCAGGTTGGTCAGTAATTGCTCGATGCGGCCAAAGTCCCACTGCGCGGGAATGGGTAAGGCCTTCTGGGGTGGCAACGACAAAGTCAGCCCTTTCTTTTTGGCCTGTGCGGCAAATCGGTGCGCCACGCGCCACAACCACGCGTGGGCGTCGCCCTGTGTCAGCGCGCATTGCATGCCACCCATGTCGGCCACGGAAAGGGTGTGCAAGTCATCCACCAGGCGGTTGAGTTGCAGCACTTCGTCGCGCAGGCCGGACAGCACCTGGGGTGTGGGTGCACGCGCGCCGTCTTCAATGGCTTCGAGTTCGCCGCGCAACACGGACAGCGGGGTGCGCAGCTCGTGTGAGATCTGGGCAATCCAGCTGCGCCGGGCTTCTTCCAGGCGCGCCAGTTCGGCGGTCATGGTGTTGATGTCTTCCATCAGCTGCGCAATTTCACGCGCCCCCGTTGGCTGCAGAATTGGCGTACGTTTGCCCCGCGCAATGTCGCGGCTGGCGCGTTGCAAGGCCATCAGCGGGCGGCTCCAGCGGCCCGCCATCCACCAGGCGGCAATGACAGCCAGCGCAATGCTGCCCAAGGTGGCCCAGATCAGGCGGCTGGTCTGGCGTTGCAGGAAGCGCGCGTCCACGCCCTCGGGTTCGGGCTCCGACATCAGGTCGATATAGGCCACCTCCAGGCCGTTGACCTTGACGGCGCGCGTGGTCTTGCGTGCGTTGGGTGGCTGGGGTCGACCGGCCAGCCGCTGGTCTTGCAGGTCGCGGATGAAGGCGCGCTCCCCTAGACTGCCCAAGCCACCACGCGGTGCGCCCGGCGGGTCTTCGGGGTGCTCGGGTGGTGGCTCTGCAGGCGGCGGTCTGCCAAACCCTGGCGGCTGTCGGGGGCGCGGACGCTGCCCCCGCATGGCCCGGCCATTGAACTCGTCCATCAGTGCGCGCATGGGCTCGGGGTCATCGCGCAGCCATTGCAGTTGCGGGTCGGTGGCAGCGTGCTGCTCGATCAATGCCACCAAACGTGTCAACTGTTCGTCGTCGCGCACCTGCAGATAGTCACGAAAGCCACTGCGCAGGTTCAAAAAACTCAGCCCCCCCACGACCAGCACGGCCAGCACCACCGCAGCGCTGATCAGCAGCGAGAGTTGGTGGGCAATGCGCAAGCGGGGCAGGTTCATGGTGTCATCTTACGGTGGGCAGTTGAGTTTTACCATTTGCGCTATCAAATAGTGATTGCATTTGTTCGGTGCTTGCTATACTTGCAAGCATGAACAGCAAGCACGCCAAGACGTTGAAAGCGATATTTGCGAAGCCCACCGCAAGCAACATCAAGTTTGTTGACATCGAGGCAATGGTGGTAGGCATGGGTGGCGAAGTGCGCGAAGGAGATGGATCGCGGGTGGCCTTGTTGCTAAATGGCGGTGTCAAGCACGCTCACCGCCCACACCCGGGCAAGGAAGCAAAGCAGTACCAAATCAGGGAAGTCAAAGAATGGCTTACCGCACTAGGAGTAAAGGCATGAGCAGCATGAATTACAAGGGCTATACCGCCCGCATTGAGTTTTCTGAAGACGATGGCGTCTTTTGGGGCAAGGTACTGGGTTTGCCTGCAACAACCAGTATCAGCTTTGAGGGTGAGACGGTTGCACAGTTGACGCAAGACTTCCACAACGCGGTTGATTTCTACATTGCCGACTGCATCAAAAACGGAAAAGTTGCACTCAAGCCAGCCAGCGGCAAGCTGATGCTGCGGGTCGCTCCGGAGGTGCATAGCGCTGCCTTGGTTGCGGCCCAGGCCAGCGGAGTGAGCCTGAACCAGTGGGCTGCAAAAGCGTTGCAGGCGGCTGCTCACGGCTGATCCATCCGTGCAAAGCAGCCCGAACCGGTCAGGTAAGACTTCACGGATGCGACTCAAGGCGCACGAAAACCGTCCGACAGGGTGTGCAAAAACGCGACGATGTCGGCAACCTCGGCTTCAGTCAGCACCGGGCCTGCAGTGGGCGCGCGGTTAAACGGGGCCTTGGTGGTTTCAATGTTGGCCAGGTACTTGGCGGGTAGGTCGTTGGGCACGCCGCTGGGGCCATAGAAGCGTTGCGGATTGCTTTTGCGGGTGGAGTAAAAGCGCACCACATCGGCCAGGTTGTTGAAGACGCCGTTGTGCATAAAGACCGGCCGCTCGGCCACGTTGCGCAGGGTGGGCATGCGGAATTTGCCGCAGAAGTTGTCAATGGTCACGCCCGGTGCTACGGTGGCGGGCAGAACCGGTGCGGCGCGCTCGGGGCCACACAGTCCCAGGTCAAAGAACGCGGGGTCGGCGTTGCGGGGTATGGCGGTGTTGCGTGGGATACCGGTGGCGTAGTAGGCGAAATCCGAGAACAACGACTCCTCAGGTTTGCCGCTGCTCGGGTTCATCAAATGGCAGCCCGCACAGTTGGCGCGGGCCGGGTCCATGAACAGCGCCATGCCGTGGGCCTCGGGCGGAGTGAGTGTGGCCGCGCCGCGCACCATGGCGTCATATTTGGAGCTGAAGGGCTGTAGCGCCGCGCGCTCAAAGGCCTCTATGGCCACGCCTATCTGGGTAAAAGCGGCTTCCGTGTCATTGAAGATATTGGCGCCAAACTGCTGGCGAAACTGGGGGGCGTAGCGCGAGGCGGCAATCTTGTCGACCACGGCACGGCGGCTGGGGTTGTTCATTTCCAGTGGGTTGAGCAATGGCCCCAGAGCCTGTTGCGCCAGTGTGTCGGCCCGGCCGTCCCAGAAGTGGCCGCCGCGGGCTTCGGTCGCGCCGTTGGTGGTGATGAAGGCTAGGGGCTGGACCAGGCCCACGTAGCTGTTGGTCATGGCGTTGCGCAGGCCTATCGCGCCGGGCTGGCTGCCCTGCGCCACGCCGATGCGCGATCCGTGGTTGCCGGCAAACCCCTGGGTAGGCTGGTGACAGGCCACGCAGGCGGTGCCACGTGGCTCGGACAGGTCGGGGTCGCCGAATATTTGCTGGCCCAGGCGAGCCCGGTCATCTGCCAGCACAATGGCCTGC
The DNA here is from genome assembly GCA_037143475.1 of Burkholderiales bacterium. Taxonomy (GTDB): domain Bacteria; phylum Pseudomonadota; class Gammaproteobacteria; order Burkholderiales; family Burkholderiaceae_C; genus Allorhodoferax. Next base: position 4,498 of record JBAWYQ010000107.1, read on the forward strand.
GCCCGGGCGGCGACCGGATCTGGGGTAAGTGCCGCGACGTCGGCGGAGCCACCGCCGCAGCCGCTCAATGCGATCAGGGCTGTTGCGCTGGCGGTCTGGAAGAATGCCCGCAGGGCAGAGGGGTAGTTCATGGAAAATCTCCTTGACGATGCCACCGTGGCATCGGGTCAGGCAGACTGTGCCCACCAAATGTGGAGAAAGTATGGATATGCAATCTACGGACGTCGTCATCATCGGAGCCGGCATGGCTGGCGCATCGGCAGCCTATTATTTGGCGCCACACCGCCGGGTGGTGATGCTGGAGCGCGAGGCGCAACCCGGCTACCACGCCACGGGGCGCTCGGCGGCGATGTATTCCGAGACCTATGGCAACGCCACGGTGCGCGCCATTACCACGGCGTCCAAGCCGTTCTACTTCGATCCGCCCAAGGGCTTTTCAGACTATCCATTGGTCACGCCGCGCGGCTCACTCCTCGTGGGGGCGGTGTCTGACCATGACGCGTTGCGCGCTGTCTGGGAGGAACTGCGCGCACTGGTGCCCAATGTGCAGTGGTGGACGCAGGCTGAAATTTTGCAGCGCGTGCCGGTGCTGCGGCCCGAGATGGCCCACTGCGGTGTGTTTGAGCCGGATGCGATGGACATGGATGTGCACGCCATTCACCAGGGCTTTCTGCGGGGGGGCAAAGCGGCCGGTGCGCAACTGGTGTGCGGGGCCGGCGTGCAACAGGTTCAGCGCGAAGCGGGCGGCTGGCGGGTTGAAACGGCCGCCGGCCGCTTCTTTGCGCCTATTGTGATCAACGCTGCAGGAGCCTGGTGTGATGAAGTGGCACAACTCGCCGGTGTCGCCCCGGTCGGTCTGGTGCCCAAGCGCCGCACCGCGTTCACCAGTGAAGCCCCAGCCGATTGCGACATCAGCGACTGGCCGCTGGTGATAGACGCGCTGGAGAGCTTCTACTTCAAACCCGATGCCGGTGTGCTGCTGATCTCGCCCGCCAACGAAGACCCGGTAAGCCCGCAAGATGTGCAGCCCGAGGAACTGGATGTGGCCATTGCAGTGGACCGGGTCGAGACTGCCACCACGCTGCAAATCCGTCAGGTGCGGCGTAAATGGGCCGGGCTGCGCTCATTTGTGGCGGACAAATCACCGGTCGTGGGCTTTGCGCCTGGCGCGCCCGGCTTTTTCTGGCTGGCGGGCCAAGGTGGCTACGGCATTCAGACCGCCCCGGCAATGGGGGAGTTGACGGCTGCGCTGGTACGGGGTTTGCCAGTGCCCGAGGCCATGGCGGTGTTGGGCGTGCGGCCTGAGGATTTGTCTGCGCATCGCAGTGGCACACGGGCCACTGCTGTTGGGTAGTTCAGCGACTGGCTTTCGCCTTTAGGTGTCTGCACCTGCGCCCGCTACCGCCTCCTGTGCAGTAACCGGCCCAACCGAGCGGCGTTCGAACCAGCTGCCAAAATAGAAGACGGCCACGAGCGCCAGTCCGAGCACCGCCAGCACCAAAGGCTCGGCGATGCCATAGGCGTCGACCACGGTGTCCCCGTCAATGTTTTCACCCATCGCCATCACGGCGCGTATGGCCGGGCCATAAAAGCCGGCGAAAGCGACCGTGCCCAGCAGCAGCCCGACAACGAATACCAGCGCGTCGATCCGCCCCGACGACAGACCCACCACCGATGTTCCGGGGCAATAGCCACCCACGGCAAATCCGGCGCCCACCAGCGCGCCGCCCACCGCCGAGGCCATGACCAGCGCCTGCGGCACAAACACGGAGTCAGGTGCCATCAAGCCAAGCGCCCGAAGGGCCCAAAGGCCAAACGCTGCCACCACGATGGCCGTAAACATGACTTTGAACACTGACCAGTCGGTGAGTTTGAATTGCGCCGTCAGTTTGAGGGGGCTGCCAAAACCGGCGTTCTCCAGAACGAAGCCGAACAAAACACCACAAACCAGTCCGGAGACCATGCCACCGTTATTCAAGGGGATCATTTCAAACTCCTTTTACGACACGGCTGACGATCAGGCCGGTTGCAAAAAACAAACCCAGAAACACAAAGGCCGCAATGCCCAATGTTGCCGCGCCCGACAGCCCCAGCCCACTGGTGCAACCGGCCGACACCCTGGCCCCAAATCCGGAAATCAGACCACCGGCCAAGGCTTTTACCAGGCGCTGTGGCGTGCCAACGCTGTGTGCGCCATCTAGCTGAACACGAAACCGTCCCGCCATGAAGGATGCGCACAGCGCGCCGATGGCGATGCCGAGCACTTCCCACGAAATCCAGGAGCCCATCGGACTGCCATCAGCCACCATGGGCCCAAGGTAGCCGTTGGCTTGCACTGCGGCGGGTGCGACTGCCAAGCCTGCACCTGCTACCAGATGGGTTGCCGCACCACTGGCACCCAAACCGTGGCCCGAGATCACAAAGGTCAGCAGCAAGACCAGTCCGAGCGCAACGCCCGCAACCAGTGGTGACCAAAAAGGTTTGACGACGCGGTGTCCGTCTTGGGATTGCTCTTGCATGGTGACGCCTTTCGCTGAAGTGAATTCAGTGTATTTATTACTCCCCCTAGTATGTTTGATCTATATCAATATAAGCATGTACTAATGGAACCAGAATGGCTCTAAGGGTAAATACTGATCTTTGGAACTACAGAAGGGAAGGTTGCACATGACACCCAAATCAAATCGAGTGGTGCTGATGGCATGCTTGGCAGGCTGGCTTGGATTGACCAGTTTTGGGGCTGCTTGGGCCCAGGAGCCCAAGGCGGTCAAGCTAAACACCACCGCAGACCACTCAAAATTCAAGGACTTGCAGCGCGAGTTCAATAGTGGGCCGGAGCTAACCAAAGTCTGCCTGAGCTGCCACACGGAGGCCGCAGGGCAAATCCATCGAACCAAACACTGGAAGTGGGAGTATCGCAACCCCGACACCAATCAGTTGCTGGGAAAAAAGAACGTCGTCAACAACTTCTGCATCTCCATTGCATCCAACGAAGCGGCATGCAACAGCTGCCACGTTGGCTACGGCTGGAAAGATGCCAGTTTTGATTTCAAGTCAGAAGAAAACGTGGACTGCGTGGTGTGCCACGACACCACCGGAAACTACAAAAAGCCCTCCGGTCTGGCGGGCAACGTGGTCACCAAGGACATGGAGTTCCCGCCCGGATCCGGCAAGATTCTCAAAGCCATTGATCTGAGCAAGATCGCCCAGAAAGTCGGCAAGTCCAGTCGCGACACCTGCGGTAGCTGCCACTTCAACGGCGGCGGCGGCGATGGCGTCAAGCACGGGGATATGGACAGTTCGTTGGCCGCACCAGAAAAATCGCTGGACGTGCACATGGATGCCTCGGGCCTTGACTTTACTTGCGGAACTTGCCACAAGACGGCCAGCCACGACGTGGCCGGCAGCCGCTACACCCCCACGGCCAAGGATGCCAAGGGCGCTCACCTGCGCGGGGCCTCGGACAACGGAAACCCCGCCACCTGTGTCTCATGCCACGGCAACGCCCCGCACAAGCAACAGGCGCGGATGAACCAGCACGCCACCAAGCTGGCATGCCAGACCTGCCACATTCCGGAGTTCGCCCGTGGCGGCATTGCCACCAAGATGAACTGGGACTGGTCTACCGCCGGACAGCGCGATGCCAACGGCAAGCACATCGAGAAGAAGGACGCCAAGGGTCGCCTCATCTACGAGTCACGCAAGGGCGATTTCGTTCTCGCCGAAAATGTGAAGCCTGAATACGTCTGGTTCAACGGCCAAGTCAACTACACCCTGCTGACCGACAAGATCGACGCCACCAGCCCGGTGACCCGGATCAACACGCTGGGTGGCAGCCCCACCGATGGCAAGTCCATGATCTGGCCGATCAAGCGGTTCGGGGGCAAACAGCCCTATGACACCGTCAACAAGACCCTGATCACACCGCACACCGCTGGCAATGACGACACCGGCTACTGGAAAAATCTGGAGTGGAACAAGGCTATCGAGGTGGGCATGAAAACGTCAGGCACGCCCTACTCAGGCCAGTTCTCCTTCATCAAGACCCAGATGGACTGGCCCATCACCCACATGGTGGCCCCCAAGGACAAGGCGCTGGGTTGCATCGACTGCCACGCCAAGGGTGGCCGTCTGGACGGATTAGAGGGCATCTACATACCGGGCAGCCACGCCAACACGCTGGTTGACAAGTTGGGCTGGGGCCTGGCACTGCTGACCTTGCTCGGAATGATCGGACATGGTGTGGTGCGCCTGATTTCACGCGGTAAAGCTCAAGGAGAAACAAAATGACCCAACGCGTCTATCTTTTCAAAGGTTTCGAACGTTTCTGGCACTGGACCCAGGCCGCGCTGATCATCTTCATGCTGCTCACTGGTTTCGAGATTCATGGCACCTATGCCAACTTCGGGTTCGAACGCGCCGTCAACTACCACACGATCGCCGCCTGGTCGCTGGTGGGGCTGTGGGTGTTTGCCATCTTCTGGCACGTCACGACGGGTGAATGGCGCCAGTACATCCCTACCACCGACAAGGTGCTGGCCATCATGCACTACTACGGGTCAGGCATCTTCAGGAATGAGCCGCACCCCTTCAAACCCACTTCGCAACAGAAGCACAACCCGTTGCAGCGGCTGACCTATCTGGCCATATTGACCATGCTTAACCCGCTGCTGTGGGTAAGCGGCTGGCTGTATCTGTTTTATGCCGATTGGGCGGCGTGGGGTCTGACTGCCTTGCAATTGCAATGGGTTGCCGCCGCACACACCATTGGCGCGTTTCTGACGCTGGCCTTTCTGATTTCCCATCTGTATCTCATTACCACCGGGCACAAGATCACCTCGCAAGTCAAGGCGATGGTCACCGGCTGGGAAGAAATTGAGTAACCCAATCATTTTTTAGGAGAAGTTGTATGACACATACCAAAACCCTCACCGCCGCCGCACTGCTCGCACTGATGGGCGCCTCTTTCACGGCGCAGGCCTACGACGCCGACTGGAAGCGCGGCCGCGTCTATTACCGCAGCGTCTGCACGTCGTGCCACACGGCGGCGCCGATAGGCTCGATCAACCCGAGCACCAAGACCAAGGCGGAATGGAGCACCTACCTGCTGCTTGACAAACACGCAAAGGGTAAGGACACGGTCAGTAAGTATGTCGGCAAGCCCTACCGGGCCAGTATCAAGGCCACCAATAAGGCAGCAGAAAAATTTGCAGAGACACCCGACGCGGAATTGCTTGATGACATCAAGGCATTTTTGCTGAAAGGTGCAAAGGACGGCGACTCACCAGCCACTTGCAGCTAAGTGAATTCGAGACTTTCATACGGTTCTTTTCAAGGAGAAAGACATGACATTCAAGCACGCGCCATTGATAGCGGCCATTCTGGCCTCCGTCGTAATGGCAGGAACTTCACTGGTCTCTACATCAGCGCTCGCTACAGATGCCCCCAGCGCGCAGGTAAAGGCCGGCTGGTACAGCAAGCTGGTGACGGTCGACTTGGTCAGGCAGCAGGCAGTGGTTCCCAAAATCGACGGCGTCATGATTGTCGACTCCCGTCCGACAGCCCGCAAATACGATGTCGGACACATCCCAACCGCAGTCAATATTCCGGATTCTGCGTTCGACAAGCTGGCACCGACACTGCTGCCGCCAGACAAGAACGTGTTGCTGGTGTTCTACTGCGACGGGCCGGAGTGCATCCTGAGTCACAACTCTGCATTCAAAGCCGAGAAGCTGGGCTACACCAACATCCGGGTGTATGCAGATGGATTCCCTGACTGGATCAAGAACGGCAATTTGCACGCCGTCAGCGTGGCGCAGATCAAGAAATTGATGGACGAAAAGGCGCCGATGACCCTGGTGGACTCACGCCCGAAAGAGCGCAAATATGACCTCGGACATATTCCGGGTGCCATCAGTCTGCCGGACCTTCAATTTGACAAGTTGGCCGCTGAACGCCTTCCGGCAGACAAGGCCGCCGCGTTGTACTTTTACTGCGATGGCTTGAGTTGCAAATTGAGCAACGACTCCGCGATGAAGGCCATCAAACTCGGATACACCAACGTCAAAGTCGTACCAGAGGGCTACCCGGCATGGGAAAAAACTTACGGCATGGCCACACCAGCTGCCCCGGCCATAGAAGCCGGAAAAGAGTCGGGCACCATCACCGTAGCGTCATTTGAGCGCATCTACAAAGAGGCGCCCTCCAGCGTGTATCTGGTTGACGTTCGCGATCCCCAGGAGGTCGCGACGGGCACATTCAAGGGAGCCATCAACATGCCCATCAACAGCCTGGAGAAAGATATCGACAAGCTGCCCACCGACAAACCCATTATTTTCTTCTGTGGCGCAGGCGGCCGCAGTGGAGAAGCGCACGACATGGTCAAGCTCTACAAGCCGGTGTTGAAAACCGTCTTTCTGGATGCCGAGATCAAGTGGACCAAGGACGGCTCTTACACAATCAAAGGCCACTAGCCCCGCATACCCGCGAACTACAGCGTAAAGATCTTCCCCGGGTTCAGAATGTTCTGCGGGTCCAGCGCGCGCTTGATGGCGCGCATCATGTCCACCGCGCCGCTGCCAGTTTCTGTCACCAAAAAGTCCATCTTGTGCAGGCCTACTCCGTGTTCGCCGGTGCAGGTGCCGTCGAGCTTCAAGGCGCGTTCTACCAGTTGGTGGTTCAGCCGTTCGGCGGTTTCGCGCTCGGCAGGAATGTTGGGGTCGATCAGGTAGCCCATGTGGAAGTTGCCGTCGCCCACATGGCCGACCAGGAAGTAGGGAATGCCGGCCTCTTGTGCCTCGGCCACCGAATCCAGTAGCGCGTCGGCCAAATGGGAGATAGGCACGCAAGTGTCGGTGGTGATGGCCTTGCAACCCGGGCGCGACTGCACGCCGGCAAAGTAGGCGTTGTGCCGTGCGGTCCACAGCCGGGTGCGCTCCTCGGGCGTAGCAGCCCATGCAAAGGCGCTGCCGCAGTTGTCGGCGGCGAGGGACTGCACAGTCTCGACCTGCTCCTGCACACTAGCCGGGGAGCCATGAAACTCCATCAGCAACATGGCGCTTTCGGGCAGGCCCAGTTTGGAGTGCAGGTTCACCACACGCACGGTGTTGCTGTCCAGCAATTCGCAGCGTGCAATGGGAACGCCGAGCTGAATGATCTGGATGGTGGTGTTAACCGCATCGGCCAGACTGTCAAAGCAGCACGTCGCGGCCATTACAGCTTCTGGCAGCGGGTAGAGCTTGACGGTGACTTCGGTGATGATGCCCAGCGTGCCTTCGCTGCCCACCATCAGGCGGGTCAGGTCGTAGCCGGCCGACGACTTTTTGGCATGCGTGCCGGTGCGGATGACCTCGCCCTGGGCGGTGACCACTTCCAGTGCCAGCACGTTTTCACGCATGGTGCCGTAGCGCACGGCATTCGTCCCGCTGGCGCGTGTGGCGGTCATGCCGCCGAGGGTGGCGTCGGCACCGGGGTCGATGGGGAAGAACAGACCGGTGGACTTGACAGCTTCATTGAGCTGCTTGCGGGTCACGCCCGGCTGCACGGTGACGGTCAAGTCATCCGCATTGATGCTGAGCACCTGGTTCATCTGGCTCACATCCAGGCTGATGCCGCCTTGCACCGCCAGCAAGTGGCCCTCCAGCGAGGTGCCCACGCCAAAGGGGATCACCGGTATGTTGTGTTGGGCCGCCAACTTCACGACCTGCGCGACCTCGGCCGTGCTGTGGGCAAACACCACGGCACCGGGTGGTGGTACGTCAAACGAAGACTCATCGCGCCCATGCTGCTCGCGCACCACCAGCGCGGTGGAGCAGCGTGCCCCGAATTGGGCTTGCAGGGCTTCAACCAGGCCCGGGGGTATCGGGCGCTGATTCACAACGGGGAGTAGCTGCAGGTGCGTCGTAGGGGCATTCATAAGGGGCAGTCTTGGATGCGAGCAAGAAATTATTTTTTGTTGATCTCTATTTGTATGTCGATAACACTTTGTCCAAGAGAAGTTCCAACCCTGGAAGATCGTTTTGAACCGTTTCAAAAACGATTCCTGGGTTCGTTCGGTGGTACGAATGTGTAAGCCGAATGCGCATCGCATACACAGAACCCAAATGTGTCCAGATTTCGGAGTCTTGTTGCTGTAGGTCAGGGGCAATTTTCATGATGTTGTTGGCAGCCTCACCGATATCGGTCAGGCCTTTGATCACGGCACGCTGTGACTTTCCGTCGGCTATGAACTCCGACTTGGAAAGCGTGCCGATATCTGCACGAATATTGGCAATCGTCTCTCGAATGTCGCCTACCCAATCCGGTAGTCTTCTGGCTTTGTCGTTCATAACAATTGCGCCTCAGACAGCACTTGGGAGCGGAATCGCTCGTGCAGATCAAGAGCAGTCAACACGTCAGCTTGAATGCCAGTGAGCGCTTGAACTGCAAGCTGGATTTTGGCCAAGCTGATCAAAGTGGTCTTTCCATCGATTTCATCGACCAAAATGTCGAGGTCGCTTCCCTCACCGTCATCACCGTGCACAACGGATCCGAACACACGCGGATTGGTAGCGTTGTTGCTTTCCACAATACGACGAATTCCTTCGCGGTGAAGTTGCAGCGCTTCCGATGGTTTCATGTTTTTCCTTAAAGTCAGTTATCCAGCCAGGCGGCGGCCCTCATAAACCGTACCTGCTGATACCAAGCAAACTCCCGTTCAATGAGTCAGTTTACGATAGGGCCACCATTTTGTGTGTTTTCACGGAGTTGACCATGGGCAACCGCCTTTCGCAAATCGCCACCCGCACGGGGGACAACGGCACCACCGGCCTGGGCGACAACACCCGGGTTTCCAAGAACAGCTTGCGCGTGCACGCCATGGGCGATGTGGACGAGCTCAACTCGCACATTGGCGTGCTACTGTGCGAGGCCATGCCCGACGCGTTGCGCAACTTGCTGGTGGAAATACAGCATCAGTTGTTCAACCTGGGGGGCGAACTGTCGATACCCGGCTTTGAGCTGCTCAAGCCGGAGGCCGTGTTGGCTTTGGACGAAGCGCTGGAGGAACACAACCAGGCGTTGCCCCGTCTGCAGGAATTCATCCTGCCCGCTGGCACCCGTGCCGCAGCGCAAGCACACATCTGCCGTACTGTCGCCCGCCGCGCCGAGCGCGCAGTGGTGGCGTTGGGCAATGAAGAGGCGCTACAAGACACGCCGCGCCAGTACCTGAACCGCCTGTCAGACCTGATGTTTGTGCTGTCGCGTGTGCTCAACCGCTACCGCACGGATGGCAG
>JBAWYQ010000108.1:0-13736 GCA_037143475.1 Burkholderiales bacterium
GCCCAGCTGGGCCGCGAAGACTTGCTGGTGCTGTGTGACGCTGTGGTGCGCGAATGGACCGACTGGTGCCAACTGCTTGAAGTGCCGTCGCAGGCCATGCCACCGTTTGCCGAAATGCTGGAGCCTGCGGATGCTGACTACAGCGAGTCGGCCAACCCGGCCCAATTGCAAAGTTTTACAGCCGAGTTTGCCCGGCTCAATCAGCGACTGCACGAGAGCGACCAGGCCAATCGAGCCATACAGCAGCGCATGGAACTGGCCTTGCACGGTGGTGGCTTGGGTATGTGGGACTTGCATATTCCCAGCGGTGCCATGGTTTTCAGCGAACGCGGCTGCGCCCTGCTGGGTTATCGCCTGGATGAGATTCAGCCCCATGTTGAAAGCTGGCACCGGCTGGCCCATCCGGATGACTGGCCGGCGATCCACGCTGCGCTACAGGGGCATCTGAAACGTGAAACCCCGTTCTATGAATGTGAACACCGCATTGCGCATAAGGATGGTCACTGGATTTGGATACTGGACCGGGGGCGTGTGGTGGAGTGGGACGCAGCGGGGCAGCCGCTGCGGGCGGTGGGCACGCACATGGACATCACCGAGCGCAAACAAGCCGAGGTGACCCTGCTGGAAAAATCCCAGGAGTTGCAACGCTCCAACCGCGAGCTGGAGCAGTTCAGTTACAGCATTTCGCACGATATGCGCCAGCCGCTGCGCATGATTTCGAGCTACCTGCAAATGCTGAAAAGTGATTTGGGCGAGACGCTGGACACCGAGAAGCGCGAGTATTTCAACTTTGCCATTGACGGTGCCAAGCGCATGGACTCGATGCTGCTGGGCTTGCTGGACTACTCGCGGGTGGGTCGCAAGGGCGAGCCAGCGGTCTGGATCGACAGCCGCTCGCTGCTCAACGAGGCGCTGCTGTTTCTGCGCACGCTGATTGCCGAGGCGAAGGCCGTTGTGCGCATCGAAGGCGATTGGCCGCGCGTTCATGTCTGCCCCGATGAGATGCTGCGCCTGCTGCAAAACCTGGTGGACAACGCGCTCAAGTTTCGCGTGGCTGGAAGAGCGCCGCAGATCACCATAACCAGCACCGTAAGTGGCTCCAGCGTAGCGGGCGAGCCCGGCGACACATGGCAGATGTGCATTGCCGACAACGGCGTGGGCTTGCTGCCTGACCAGATCGGGCGGCTGTTTCAGGTGTTTGCGCGCCTGCAAAGCCGCACCGCGTATGAGGGCACCGGCATCGGTTTGGCGTTATGCCGCAAGATTGCCGAGCACCACGGCGGGCGCATCTGGGTCGAGTCCAGTGGCGAAGGCCTGGGCAGCCGGTTCTGTGTGGCGATGCCCCTGGCGAAGGAGAAATCCCCATGAAATCTACAACACCCCAAGCGCCTGACCGAACCCCGGTGGTCCTGGTCATTGAAGACGAGCCGGGCGATGCACACCTGATTCGCAAACAACTGCTGGAGCGGGGTGACGCGTTCGTGGTGCATCTGGTCGAGTCACTGGGTGCCGCGCGGATTCTGATCAATCAACAGGGGCTGCGTCCCGATGTTGTGCTGCTGGACCTGAACCTGCCGGACTCCAGTGGCACCGCCACCGTGGAGCGCTGCCGCCAACTGGTGGAGGCGCCGATTGTGGTGCTGACCGGGTTGGACGACGCATCAGCTACCCAGGTCGCCATTCAATCGGGCGCAGAAGACTATTTGACCAAAGGCGGCGAGGCCAGCGCACTGCGCCGGGCGGTGCGCTACGCCATGCTGCGTCACCAGCGCGATGCCGACACCCGCCTGGCGACGACCGTGTTCTTGCACGCGCGAGAGGGCATTATGGTTACCGGGTCGGACGGCACCATCATGGATGTCAACCTTGCCTTTACCCGCATCACCGGCTATGACCGCGATGACGTGCTGGGCCAGAACCCGCGCCTGCTGAGTGCGAGACGCCAGCCCAAGGAGTTTTATGCCGCCATGTGGTCTGGTCTGCAGCAGCAAGGCTTCTGGGAGGGCGAGATCTGGAACCGGCGAAAGGATGGCGAGGTATATGCCGCCTTGCAAACCATTAGTGCAGTGCGCAATGCTGCTGGCAGTGTGCACCAGTATGTCGCCATGTTTGCCGACATCACCGCCCTCAAGCTGCACGAAAACGAGCTCGAACACATTGCGCATTTTGATGCGCTGACCGACCTGCCCAACCGCGTGCTGCTGGCCGACCGCCTGCGTCAGAACATGGCTCAGGCGCAGCGGCGTGGCAAGTTGCTGGCGGTGGCGTTTCTGGATCTGGACGGTTTCAAGGGTGTCAACGACACACATGGGCATGCTGCCGGCGACCAGCTCCTGATTGCCCTGTCGGTGCGCATGAAACAAGCGATGCGCGAGGGCGACACGCTGGCGCGCATTGGCGGCGACGAATTTGTGGCGGTGTTGATCGATCTGGATGATGCGTCGGCTTGCAAACCCATGCTGACCCGTTTGCTCGACGCAGCGGCCCAGCCCATACCTTTTGGTGACATCACTCTGCAGGTCTCGGCCAGCCTGGGTGTGGCCTTTTACCCGCAGGCCAGCGAACTCGACGCCGACCAGTTGTTGCGCCAGGCTGACCAGGCCATGTACCAAGCCAAGGTGGCCGGGAAAAACCGTTACTGCGTGTTTGATGCCCCGCTAAACCGCCACACTGGAGAGACTACATGAATGAGCCGCTGCCAGAGCCGGTGCAGATTCTGGTAGTCGAGGACGACGCGGGCGACTACGGATTGTTGCGCGCCACCCTGCGCCAAGCCGGTTTGGTGGCGATAGGCCAGACGGATACCAATGTGTGGGCCAAAACGCTGGCCGAGGCGGTGGCGGCCGTTCAATGTCTGGCCGCCCCCCATGTTGTGTTGCTCGACCTGTCATTGCCCGACTCGGCGGGCCTGGCCACTGTGCGCAGCATGCGCGCGGCAGCGCCGGAGTTGGCGATTGTGGTACTGACCGGGCACGATGACCCGGCTCTGGCTGCCGATGCGCTTGAAGCCGGTGCGCAGGACTACCTGGTCAAGGGCCAGATTGACAGAGACGCGTTGCGCCGTGCGGTGCGTAATGCCATGGTGCGTCGCCGGCTTGAGTGCAAGGTGGCCCTGAACGAGGCACGCTTTCATGACTTTGGCTCAGCCGCCTCGGATTGGTGGTTTTGGGAAATGGACGCACAGCTGCGTTTTTCGTGGTTTTCACCAAACGCGCAGCAGGCCATCGGGCGCTCGCCCGATGCGATGCTGGGACTTCGGCGCCAGGAGATCGCAGCGCAATTGTCGCCCGATGAAAAGGAAATGTGGGCACCGCACCTGGAGGATCTTGCCCATCACCGCCCGTTCAAGCAGTTTGAGTATCGCGTGGCGTTGCCGGGGGGCGCCTACCAATGGCTGAGCATCAGTGGGGTGCCGATTTTTGATGAAGCGGGCGGGTTTTGTGGTTTTCGCGGCACGGGCACCAACGCCTCCGAGCGCAAGGCGCAGCAGTTTGCGCTTGAACAGGCTAATCGGGCTGCACAGGCCGCCAACGTGGCAAAAAGCCGTTTTCTGGCGACCATGAGTCACGAAATTCGCACACCGATGAACGGTGTGCTTGGCATGGCGCAGTTGATGATGACGCCCCACTTGCAAGAAGCAGAACGGCTGGAATATGCCCGCACCATTCTCAATTCAGGCCAGACCTTGCTCACCCTGCTCAACGATATTTTGGACCTGTCAAAGGTCGAGGCGGGCAAGCTGGAACTCGAGTCCCGAGCGTTCGATCCGTCCCAGATACTGCATGAAACCCGATTGTTGTTCACCGAGACCGCTGCCCACAAGGGGTTGGCCCTGATTGAACTCTGGAGCGGCCCGGCGCAGCACTACCTGGGCGATGCGCACCGCCTGCGCCAGATGGTTTCCAATTTGGTGGGCAATGCCATCAAGTTCTCATCGCGGGGGGAAATTCGCATCGAGGCCCGCGAAGTGACGTGCAACGGCGATACGGCGCAGGTCGAGTTTTCGGTGACCGACAGTGGCATCGGCATTGCGCAAGACAAGCAGGAGCAACTGTTTCAGCCTTTTTCGCAGGCCGACAATTCGACCACGCGCGAGTTCGGCGGTACGGGGCTGGGGCTTTCCATCGTGCGCAGCCTGGCGCGGGTAATGGATGGTGACGCAGGCGTCGAGAGTACCTTCGGGCAGGGCTCGCGGTTCTGGTTTCGCATTGGCGTGCATCGGGTTGCTGAAGGCACGGACAAGCGACAAGCGCAGCGGGGACAAAGTGTAGAAGTGCCAGCTGACCCGACCCAGAGCAACCTGAGCGGGCGTGTGCTGGTGGCCGAGGACAACCGGATCAACCAGATGGTGATTCGCGCGTTACTTGCCAAGCTGGGCCTGACTTGCGAGGTAGCGGGGGACGGCCAGCAAGTCGTTGACGCATTGCTGGCGTGCGCAGACGCCGATAGACCGGACCTCATCCTGATGGATTTGCAAATGCCGGTGCTCGATGGCTATGGAGCCACCGCGAAGATCCGGGCGTGGGAAGCAGAACGCGGTTTGCCGCGAATGCCCATCATTGCCTTGACCGCTGATGCATTTGCCGAAGACCGTGTACGGTGCATCAGCGCCGGAATGGATGACTTTCTGAGCAAGCCGGTTGATCGGGAGACGCTTGCAGCCACACTGCGGCGCTGGCTGACCGACCGCGCATAATTTGAACCATGGAAACCAAATGGCTTGAAGATTTCGTGTCGCTGGCGGAGACCCGCAGCTTCAGCAGGTCCGCGCAGTTGCGCCATGTGACGCAGCCCGCCTTCTCGCGGCGCATTCAGTCACTGGAGGCGTGGGCCGGCACTGACCTTGTGGACCGCAGCAGCTACCCGACCCGACTCACACCCGCTGGCGAAACGCTGTACGACCAGTCATTGGAGGTGCTGCAGGCCTTGCAGAGTACGCGTGCCATGTTGCGGGGCCACACATCTGCTGCACAGGACGTGATTGAATTTGCCGTGCCGCACACGTTGGCGTTCACTTTTTTTCCGGCCTGGGTGTCGAGCCTGCGTGAAACCTTTGGCCCATTTAAAAGCCGTTTGATTGCGCTCAATGTGCATGATGCCGTCATGCGGATGGTGGAGGGCAGTTGCGACCTGCTGATTGCCTATTACCACCCGTCACAACCCTACCAGCTGGACGCGGACCGCTACGAGATGGTCAGCCTGGGTGAGGAGGTGGTGGCGCCCTACGTCAAACCGGGTAGCAACGGCGCACCGTTGTATCAGTTGCCCGGCCGCGTGGGCCAGCCACTGCCTTATCTGGGGTACGCACCGGGTGCGTATCTGGGGCAGATGGTGGACCTGATATTGAAGCAATCGTCCACGGCCATCCACTTTGACCGGGTGTACGAGACCGATATGGCCGAAGGCCTGAAGGCGATGGCGCTCGAAGGTCATGGCATCGCCTTTCTGCCACACAGCGCGGTCAAGAAGGAGTTGCGCGCCAAGCGCCTTGTCAGCGCATTGCCTCCCGACACCCGTGGACTGGACATCACCATGGATGTGCGGGTGTACCGTGAGAAGCCGATGCTGAAGGAATTCCAGCGCGGCGCCAACGCCAGCGCCCGTGGCGTGGTGCGCGGTCCCAAGAGCAATGCACAGGCACTATGGGACTATTTGCTGACACAGTCGCGAGTGAGCAAGTGAACACCTTCCCGGTTTTGGGACAATAGTGGTATGAACGAACTGACCCTGACACGACCTGATGACTGGCATCTGCATGTGCGCGACGGGGACGCCCTACGCACCGTGGTGCCCCACACCGCCGCCCAATTTGCCCGCGCCATCATCATGCCCAACTTGCGTCCGCCGGTCACCACCGCCGCGCAGGCGCTGGCCTACAAGGCGCGCATCCAGGCGGCCGTGCCTCCCGGTATGCAGTTTGAGCCGTTGATGACGCTGTACCTGACCGATAACCTGCCCGCTGACGAGATTGCACGCGCCAAGGATGCCGGTGTGGTCGCGGCAAAGCTCTACCCGGCAGGGGCCACCACCAACAGCGATGCGGGTGTGACCGATCTGAGCAAGACCTACAAGACGCTGGAAGCCATGCAGCGCGCCGGCCTGTTGCTGCTGGTGCATGGCGAAGTGACCTCGCCCGACATTGACCTGTTTGACCGTGAGGCGGTGTTCATCGACACGCAGCTGATACCGCTGCGCAAGGATTTCCCCGAGTTGAAGATTGTGTTTGAGCACATCACCACCAAGGAGGCTGCACAGTACGTGCAGGCGGCGGACCGATTCACCGGCGCCACGATCACCGCCCACCATTTGCTGTACAACCGCAACGCCATCTTCACCGGTGGCATCCGGCCCCATTACTACTGCCTGCCGGTGCTGAAGCGTGAAGCCCACCGCCTGGCGCTGGTTCAGGCAGCCACCAGCGGATCGGCCCAATTCTTTCTGGGCACGGATAGTGCGCCGCATCCCGCCCACCTGAAGGAGCACGCCAGCGGTTGCGCGGGTTGCTACACCGCTTTCTCTGCGATGGAGTTGTACGCCCAGGCCTTTGACGCGGCTGGGGCGTTGGACAAACTGGAAGGGTTTGCCAGTTTTCATGGCGCCGATTTCTATGGCCTGCCCCGAAATACAGGCAGCATTACCCTGCGTCGCGAATCATGGACCGTGCCTGAAAGCTTTGCCTTTGGCGAGGCGCAGTTGAAGCCGCTGTGTGGCGGTGAATTACTGCCCTGGCGCGTTGCCTAAGGGCATGGGCGGCAGGGCGCTCTGCTCCATGTCCCCCGGCCTGCGGCCTCCTCCTTTACTTGCGCAGAACGCCCTGCCGCCCATGCCCTTAGCCTTTATCGACTGGTCTGCGCCCTGGCTGGCCCCCTACGCCGTTGTGGGGCAAAGCGTTGCCGCCAAGGTGGCCGTGGGTGTGTCCAACGCCGATGCGTTGAACGCCGCGCTGGCACCCCTCGAGACCCCGGTGCTCTTTGTTCCGCAGCGCGATCTGCCCGTCGGCGTGGCCTACGAAAGCCATATTTTCGAAAGCAACTGCTGCCCGACCCGCGAGGGCTTGCATGACTTTTTCAATGGACTGGCCTGGCTGTTGTTTCCCCAGACGAAGCGCCGTCTCAACCACCTCCATGTGGCGCAGATCGCGCAAACCGGCATCCAGCCGGTGCGCGGCCCCGCGCGGGATGGGTTGACCGTGTTTGACGAAAATGCGGCATTTTTGCAGTGCCCCGATGCGCTGTGGGACGCGCTGGCAGCCAAGGACTGGGGCCACCTGTTTGGGGCGTTGCGTCCGCTATGGGCGCAGTCCCACCTGGTGCTGTTTGGCCACGCTCTGCTGGAGAAGTTGGTTTATCCACGAAAACCCATCACAGCCCACGTCTATCGGGCGCAAGCAGCTACACATTCGATAGCAGACCTGGATGCCTGGATGGCCACCGACCTGAGCGCCGAGCGCCTGGCCAGCAAACCCTTTGCACATTTGCCGGTGCTGGGAGTGCCCGGCTGGTGGCCCGGCAATGATGTCCCCACGTTCTACGGGGACGCCAGCGTGTTCCGCGCGCCGCGCGCTTGAATTTGATCAAATCGACCTTACCATTCACGCTGTAGGCTCCTGTGAACGGGCCGAAGTAACAAGGAAACCATGAAACGCATTATTTTGTTTGTCTTGACCAATGTATTGGTCGTTGCGGTGCTGGGCATTGTGGCGAGTTTGCTGGGGGTTAACCGCTACCTGACCGGCAGCGGGCTCAACCTGGGCGCTTTGCTGGGCTACGCCCTCATCATGGGCTTTGGCGGCGCCATTATTTCGCTCTTGATCAGCAAGCCCATGGCCAAGTGGACTTCGGGCGTGCGCATCATCGAGCAGCCGCAAAACGTGGACGAGGCGTGGATTGTAGAAACTGTACGCAAGTTGGCTGACAAGGCGGGCATCGGCATGCCTGAAGTGGGAATTTTTGAGGGCGATCCGAATGCCTTTGCCACCGGCGCGTTCAAGAATTCGGCGCTGGTAGCGGTGTCCACGGGCCTGCTGCAAGGCATGACCAAGGAAGAGATTGAGGCCGTGATTGGCCACGAGATCGCCCACGTGGCCAATGGGGACATGGTCACCATGACCCTGATTCAGGGTGTGATGAACACCTTCGTGGTGTTCCTGAGCCGCGTCATCGGTTACGCGGTGGATAGTTTTCTGCGCAAGGGGGACGACCGCAGCTCCGGCCCCGGCATTGGCTACATGATTACGACCTTTGTGCTCGACATCGTGCTGGGCTTTGCCGCCGCGATGGTCGTGGCCTGGTTCTCGCGTCACCGCGAGTTTCGCGCGGACGCCGGTGCCGCGCAGTTGCTGGGTCGCAAGCAGCCCATGATCAACGCACTGGCTCGACTGGGTGGCATGGCGCCGGGCGAGTTGCCCAAGAGCGTGGCTGCGTTTGGCATTGCGGGCGGCATCGGGCAGTTGTTCTCCACCCATCCGCCGATCGAAGAGCGTATTGCTGCCCTGCAGAACATGCAGGGCTGATTTGGCCCCCACGGTCGCTCACTGCGTTTAGTTTTCTGCCAATCAGTCCAACGGGGGTGCTTCGGTTTCGCCGCTGCGCAAGACCAGGTCGGCCAGGCGCTCGCTGGAGATGTCCAGCCGCGTGGACAGTACGCGGGCAATGTTGCGGTAGATGATGTGGGCGCTGTCGGGGTAGGCGTCCACCCGCTCGCGGTCAAAGCGCATGGTCACGCTGTCACGCGATGCGCGCACCGTGGCAGAGCGTAAATGGTTCCCCACCAGGGCCATTTCCCCAAAGCACTCGCCCGAACCAATGGTGGCCAGAGTCACCGTACGATCGCCGCGGTTTTTCTCGATCACCACCTCACCGGCAATCAGCACGTGGAACGAGCTGCCAATGTCGCCTTCGTTGAACACCACATCGCCGGCCTTGTGCGGCATATGCTCGGCCATGGCCAGCGTGCTCATCAGGCAGTCGTGGGTCATGCCCTGGAAGACTTTGACCTTGTTGGCAATCTTCTGAACGATGGCCGCGTCCAGGTTCAGGCCGGCTGGGCGCTGAATGATGTCCGCGCGCACGTTTTCGGCAAATATCTTGACAACGGCTGGATCGACTCGCATGGCTTTGGATCGTACACCGGCCGTGCAAGTGCCGCCAGCCTTTGCGGTTTATGCGTTCGGCTTGCCCGTAGGCAGGCGCAATACGAATTCGGCCCCACCCAGCGGGTGGTTGTGCGCAGTCAGGGTGCCGCCGTGGCGTTCGACGATGCCGTAGCTGATGGAAAGGCCCAGGCCCGTTCCCTTGCCCACGGGTTTGGTTGTGAAAAATGGCTCAAAAATGCTGGACATGGCGTCCGGGGCAATACCGGGGCCGTTGTCGTGCAGTGAGACCACCATTGCATTCGCCTCGCGCCGGGCACAGATTTTGAGTACGGGCGACAAACCAGGCTGCGCGCTGGCGGCGTCGTAGGCGTTCTGGATCAGGTTCATCAGTACCTGCAGCAGTTGGCCCGCATTGCCGGGAACCACGCAACCCGGGCAGGCTTGTAGTTCGACGTCAAAGTCCAGCTTCATTCCGGTGCGTACCCAGTGAATGGCGCGTTCAATGACGCCGTTCACATCCACATTTTCCGAGGTTTCGCCGTCCAGTGCGGAGAAGCGCTTGAGCCCGTCCACAATACTGGCGGTGCGCTGCGCTCCTTCGATGGTGCCGTCCATCAGCGAGGGCAGGTCATTGAGAATGTGCTCAATGCGCAGTTTCTGCGCCAGAGCCATCAGGGTAGGGTTGTTGCCCAGGGCGGACTCGGCATGTACCGCATCCAGGTACTGGCGCAGGCGGGTGGTGTAGCGGTTGAGCGCGTGTACATTGCCCAGCACGAAGCTGATGGGGTTGTTGAGTTCGTGGGCCACCCCGGCCACCAGGCGCCCCAGGGACGACATTTTTTCGGCGTGCAGCAGTTGCTGCTGGGTCAGCTTGAGTGCTTCATGCGCCTCATGCAGTTGGCGGTACGCGCGCTTGATCTCGGCCATGGGCCGTCCCACAAACACATAGCCCACGCAACGCCGGCGCCCGTCATAGCGCGGCGTGGCCGTGAAATCAACCGGCACCGCCTGGCCCGCTGCGTCGTGCAACAGCAGTTCCACTGTCTCGCCCTGTCGCACGGCGGCGGTGTGGCGCATCATGTCCTGCAGCACATCGGCCCCCGCACTGTTGTGCAGCAGCGTGCGCATGTGGGCGCCGAGCAAGGCCTCTTCGCTACAACCCACCAGTTCGCACAGAGCCTGGTTGGTCTGTTCAATCAAGCCTTGTGCATCGGCGGCGACCAGCACATCCGACATCGACGACAGCAGGCTGTAAATCAGTTGCTGCGATGCTTCGAGTTGGGCGTTCTTTTCCTCCAGAGCCACCTCGTCGCGCAGCAATTGCGAATACACGTCGTCCATCTTGTGGATCACATCCAGCCAGGTGTCGTCGTCCACCCCTTTCATGGGCAGGTGACTGGAGGCTGGGGCGTGCGGCCGTTTCATGCAGGGTCTGCCTCTGTCAATGCACTGTGCAGACCATGCAGGGGTCAAACGAGCGCACGATGTGCTGCACCGCCACCGGTGTCTTTTCGCCTGGCTGCACCGGAGCGCCCACCAGTGCGGCTTCCAGTGCGCCGGGTGTGCCGTGGCGGTCACGGGGGGAGAAATTCCAGCTGGTGGGGGCGATGATCTGGTAGTTGGCAATGCGCCCGCCGCGGATGGACAGCCAGTGGCCCAGGCTGCCACGAGCGGCTTCGCACAGGCCAAATGCATCGGCCTCGTCCGGCAGCTGCGCTTCGTTACTGCAAGGCGCGTCGGGTTGAACGGCGCGCAGGCAGTGCTCGGCCAGTATGACCAAATGCGCCAGTTCCATGGCACGGGAGAGGACCCGCGTCATCACGTTGCCGCCGGTGCGCGCCCACAGAGCGCGAACCAGCGGCTGGCCGTCTGCCAGCTGCCGGGCCAACGCGCCGGTTTCTATCACCCGGCCATCCAGGCGTGGCGCCTTGTTCCAGGTATAGGCGTCGGGCTTGTCCATTTGCGGCAAGGTCAGTCCGGCTGAGGGGTGCAGTGCGGCACCCGCGTCGGCCAGCCAGGCATGGCGCGCATCTTCAGCGATATGCGTGGTGTTGACCGGCTGCAGTGTGCTGCCGTCCCACACACCGGGTGCCATTGCATATTCACCGTTGGGGTCGGCAAAGCCGCCGTAGCTCAGGGTTAGGCCGGGCCCGCGGCCCAGCGTGTCGAGTTTCAGGTCGCGGGCAATGGTCAGGAACAGGCGCAGGTCCCCATGCAGCGGGTCGCGCTGGAGCCACTGTTCCAGGGCGTGTTCACTGTCCAGTGCGACGATTTCTTCCAGTGGGGCGGCATACAGCACCCGCTCCAGAAAGCTGCGCGTCTCCGCCATCCGTGAGCCCAGACGGAAGCGCTCAGACCCACTCAGGTTGCGGGTCGATCCGCCGGGCACGATGGACTGCGTGTGCGGCCATTTGCCCCCCAGTGTGCCCATGATGTGCATCCAGCGCTGGCGCGCCGCCACGGCTTCACGGGAATGTTCCCCGGATTGGGTGGAAAAATTGCGCAGGGCCAGCGCATGCCAGGACCGGCTGGCGTAGACCTCGCGGGTGAAGTCGGGCATAAAAAACAGATAAAAATGCGTCAGATGGTCGGCCGCATTCTCGCAGGCCAGCATCAGGTTAGTCAGCCAGATTCCGTTGGGCGGCGCCTCCACGCCACAGGCCGCGCCCAGCGCGCGCGCCGCCGCGACCGACTGGGTGACCGAGCAAATGCCGCAGATGCGGGGCACGTAAACCATGGCATCAAACGGGTGCTTGCCCTGCAGGATTTGCTCGAACCCGCGGTACATGGGCGCATTCACCCAGGCTTCTTTTACATGGCCGTCGGCAACTTCCAGACGGACTTCCAGATCGCCCTCCACGCGGTTGAACGGACCTACCAGTAGACGAGTCATTTCAGTCGGGTTTTCTTGATCTGCGGCGCAACCACCAGATGGTTGGCCAGGGAGTTGAGCTTTACGCGCTGCGGCGTGGCCGATTTGGACAGCGAGGCTAGCGCCACAAACCAGGCCTTGTGCATGTCAGTGGGCAACCCGATCGGAATACCGGCCACCTTGGGTGTCTGGTGGAACGGGTGGCCAGGCTCCTCAAAGCCAGGCTCGGTGCAACTCACGCAGGCGTAGCCGCCACGGATGCACGAGCCCTCGCCGTTCCACAGGCGAATGTTGCAATCGGCGTGCGCTTGCGTGCCTTTGCAGCCCATGTTCTCCATCAGGCAGCCCAGGTCGGACGGCTTGTGCGCGCTGGCCTTGTACTCGTAATACTCGTTGCGGGCACAGGCGTGGTGCACCAGTTGGTCGCTGTAGAAGCGTGGCCGTGCCAGGGTGTCGAGGGCATCGGCGTCCAGACTGCCCTGCGCCAGTGCGGCCAAAGTCTCCAGGACCCAGCCGGGGTGGGTCGGGCAACCTGCCACATTGATCACTGGCAGGCCCGAACGGCTGCGCCACTGTGTGCCCAGCACGCCACCGGCGTGGTCACCCTCATACTGCAAACCGCAGGCATCGGTGGGGTTGAGACCCCCGGCGGTGATGCCACCAAAGGCTGCGCAACTGCCCACGGCCAGCACGTTATCCGCCACGCTGCACAGGCGCTCCACCCAGTGCAGCATGGATTGTCCCGTGCCCGCCAGCATGTGAAAACGCCCGCTGCCATGTGGGCCGCGCAAGATTGCTCCTTCAATGCACAGAACATCCAGCTTCGTCGTGCCATTGAGGCAATCTTCGAGCCCCTGCAAACACTCCTGTCCCGACTCCAGCGAGAACGCTGGATGCCACAATACATTTACTCCCAATTGGCGCAGCAGGCCGTGAAAGTCTGACGTGTCCGCGCACAGTAGCGACATGCTGCAACCGCCGCAACCGCCAGATTGCAGCCAGAGCACATTAAGCATCGCCTTGCCCCTCCAGCCCAAACCGTGCCAGCTTCTGACGCAGCCCGACGCGCGAGAGGCCTAGCTCCTTGGCAGCGTGGGTTTTGTTCCAGTGCAGGCGCAGCATGGTCTCGCGCAGGATGACGGCTTCCATGGCGTCCATGCGTTCTTGCAGGCTGCCGCTCTGCGGTAGCGCCTGCTTTCCGTGATTGGTCGCAGTGGCAACGCCGGACTGCCCGTAGAGCACGCGCGCAGAAAACGCGCTTGCCGCAACCACCTGCCCGTCTGACAGTGCCACGGCACGGTAAATTTCGTTCTTCAACTCGCGGATATTGCCCGGCCAGGCGTAGGCCAGCAGATTGGCTTGCACGTCTTTGGCAAAGCGCACCTGGGGTCGACCCAACTCCTGTGCGGCGCTCGCCAGCAGCATGTCGGCAATGGGCAAAATATCGGCGCTGCGCTCGCGCAGAGGCGGCACGCACAAGGTGCTGCCGGCGATGCGGTAGTACAGGTCTTCGCGAAAGCGGCCCGAGCGCACATCCTGCTCCAGATCACGGTGGGTGGCGGCGATCACCCGCACGTTCACCAGCACCGGGCGGCTGGCACCCACCGGGCGCACTTCGCCCTCTTGCAGCACGCGCAACAACTTGACTTGAAAGGCGGGTGTGGTGTCGCCAATTTCATCCAGAAAGATTGTTCCGCCATCAGCGCGCTGGAACAGGCCCACGTGGTCCTCAAACGCCCCAGTGAAGGAGCCGCGTTTGTGGCCGAAGAG
>JBAWYQ010000109.1:0-13416 GCA_037143475.1 Burkholderiales bacterium
AGGGTGACGCGCCTGATCAAGCTCAATGAATACAAGCGCCGGCAGTCGCCGGTGGGAATTCGGGTAACCCACCGAAGTTTTGGCAAGGATTGGCGTTATCCTATAACCAACCGATTTAGAGCCTAGGAGTCATATGAAACAAATCACTGCCATCGTCAAACCGTTCAAACTTGAAGAGGTGCGTGAAGCACTGGCTGAATGCGGGGTGACCGGCCTGACCGTCACTGAAGTGAAGGGTTTTGGCCGTCAAAAGGGTCACACTGAGTTATACCGTGGCGCCGAGTACGTGGTTGACTTTTTGCCCAAGGTCAAGGTGGAAGTGGTCGTGAAGACTGACGACGTGGACCGCTGCGTGGATGCCATCGTCAAGGCCGCACACACTGGCAAGATTGGGGATGGCAAAATTTTCGTTACCAGTGTTGAGCGCGTGGTGCGCATCCGTACCGGCGAGCAGGACGAATCTGCTGTTTAGCTTTAAGTAGTCCGTCGCCTTACAGGCGCTGGTACAGCGCGGCGCCCCAAATTGCGGCGCACAGCAGGAGGCTTAGCAGAACCGCCGCGCTGCCCATGTCCTTGGCACGCTTGGATAAGTCGTGCCACTCGGGACCGATGCGGTCAATGGCGGTTTCCACTGCCGTGTTCAGAAGTTCCACAATCATGACCAGCACGACGCTGGCACACAGCACCACGGTTTCCAGCCAAGTGCGCCCTATCCAAAATGCCAGTGGCAGCATCAGGGTGGCCGCCAGTGCTTCCTGGCGGAAGGCGGGTTCACCCCAACCAGCAAGCAGACCGGCCAGCGAATAGCCTGTGGCGTGCCAGACACGGCTCAGGCCCTTGCGCGTTTTTTGCGGATTGGCTGGAGTGGTCTCAGTGGGATGTGTCACAGGGCGATGTACTTAGCGACTGAGTGGCTGCGAAGAAATCAATCGCGTACCGGCCAAAGCATCGTGCCAGAACTGGTCTTGCGGGTGAAAGCGACTGAGCAGTGCCCAGATGATGACCCAACCGAGGATGATTACGGCTGACTCGCCACCACCCAACTGAAACGGTGACAGACCAATCAGGGGGGGCAGGAACCACAGCCAACTCAAGGCATAACGCCCCAGCGCCCGAGTCTGACTGACCTGCATACCGTTGCGGTCCACGACCCGGATGTGCCAGGTTTTCATGGCCAATGTCTGCCCTTTTGCCCAAAACCAGACAAAGTAAATGCCAAAAATTACGAATATGAAAGCCTGCAACGCGTGGCGGTTGTCCATGGCGTTGCGGGACTGACTGAGGGTGCTGAAAAGATAGCCCGCCAAAAAAACTACGCCAAACAGGAGCATGCCTTCGTACAGCCAACAGGCCATTCGGCGCCATAAACCGGGGGTCGTCATTTCCAGGAGCGCGGATCAGTTGGGGGCGCTGGCCACTGGAGACGGTTCACTGGCAGTAGCGGCTGGTTCGCTGGCGGCAGTTACGGGTGCGCTGGGTGCCTGGATGGGCGGTTTTGGAAGCAGGGTGTTGGGGTCGATCCGTGGCTTTGCAGTCGCTGCGGATTCGCCTTGTTGGGAAGTCCGTCGCGTAATTGGGACTGACGTCAACTTGTTTGGCGGTATTGGCGTGACCGCAATTGCTGCCCCGGTGGGCTTCCCGTTCCCTTTTGCAGCCAGACTCTGCCTTTCGTGGGCACTCAAGCTTTGATAGGCTTCCCATTCGGCAGCGCGATCCGAAGGGGCAATTTTCTTGGTTTCAGCGAAATTGAGCCGTGCAAGTGCCCGGTCACTGGGTGAGAGTGCCGCCCATTCTGCCATTCGGCTTTGCATCTTTTCCTGCTCTGCTGGCGCTTTTGAGGGGTAGTTCACCGCAAGTGCAATCCACTTGTTCTTGTGCGCTACCGCCATTGAATTCCAGGTACCCGCTAACGGACGCAGTATTTGCTTTTGTGTGCCGTTCAGGTCATTCCATTGGGGACCAGCCTGGCTCGCAACCGCGGGCGGTGCCGATGACTTTGATATCGGTGCCGGTGCCTTTGGTGCGATGGCATCTGGCGTCTGTGCCTGGACTTCAGGCTGCACACTGACGAAGGCTATCGCACAAAATAAAACCAATCCACAAAAAAGGCTCGACCGATTTCGTTCTTTGGTGCGTGCGAGTGAATCAACAAACGACATGGGCTTCGGCAACTTTTAATCGCGGCGATTGGTGTTCAAAAAATGAACGAATCCTGAATCGGTGTATGCCGCAGGAGGCAAATCGTCGGCAAGCAACTCCACGTCAACATCGGCGAGTTCGTTGGCTCGGCGTTGCTCTTGAACCACCGCAATGGCCAATAGACCGATGATCAGTGCCAGCAGAGGAAGGAAGGAGCCCAAACGGGTCCACAGGCTATTGTCTGAATTGCCCAAATGAAGCGTGGCAGCCCCACCATTGGCGTTGACCCCAGTGGCAGTTTCCAGCTTGATGACTTTGCGTTTGGCAAGCGCCTGCATCCGGGCTGCCTTCAGGCGCTCGGAAATATCATTGGGCAGGCCCTGGGTAGACTCGGATAGGCGCGCCGCGAGGTTGCGCCCAAACCGGTCTTGGTAGCTTTCGCTCAAAGTGGAGTCAAGTGTCTTCATAGTCGTATTCCTTTTGCGCTCAAGGCCTTTCCTAAAGCCTGAACTGCCCTCGAACAGTGCGTTTTGACGCTGCCTTGTGAGCAACCCATAGCCGCTGCCGTTTCAGCAACATCCATATCCTCCCAATAACGCATCAAAAAGGCTTCCCGTTGACGTGCTGGGAGCTGTTGAACCTCTATTTCAATCTCATGCAAGGTCTGTGCCCGCTCGGTTTGAGTCTCGGCACTCTCATTTTGTTCCCCATTGTTTGACGCATGCAGGGTTTCAAGGAGATCAAAACTCTCGTCTTCACTGCCATTGTCAAAGTCACTCATGGTGGAAAACAGGGCTTTTTGCGTTTTTTGGCGTCTGAACCAGTCCAAAGTGCAATTGGACAGGATGCGCTGAAACAGCATGGGTAGCTCTTCCACGGGCTTGTGTCCGTAGTGCTCTGCCAGCTTCATCATGCTGTCCTGCACGATGTCCAGAGCCGATTCATCGTTGCGAACGTGGTACACGGACCGTTTGAAAGCGCGTTTTTCTACGCTCTTCAAGAAGTCGGACAGTTCGCGTTCGGTGGCCAAGTGTGAAAATATTAAAAATTGAGGCAACCGCAGTTGCCAGACAGCTGGAGGAAGCAGTTTTCGCAGGACGCGGGCGATTATCGCACCCACTTTGGTGACATTCCGTGGCATTGATCCAAAAAATGCATCCGGGCAGTGCGATAATGCGCCTTGCATTCAAAGGCAAACGGGTTTTGGTTCGGCGCAGCATTCAATGCGCCCATGGCCTAAATCCTAAGTTCCGACGCGACTCCAAAAGTGTTTGCGAAGGGGCACCCAAGGTTTTTCGTTAGAGAAAATCACAAAGGTTCATCATGGAAATTTCAAAAGCTGAAATCGCTTCGGCATCTGCTGCATCCAGCACAAACAAGTCTTCAGGGTCTGCGACCGGCGTACAAGAGTTACGTGGCGCCGAAGTTCTGATCAAGGCGCTTCAAGCCGAGGGCGTGAAGTACATCTGGGGCTACCCCGGTGGTGCGGTTTTGCATATTTACGATGCTTTTTACAAGCAAGACACAATCCAGCACGTTTTGGTGCGTCATGAGCAGGCGGCGGTACACGCGGCCGACGGGTATGCCCGGGCGACTGGTGATGTCGGCGTTGCGCTGGTCACATCAGGCCCTGGTGTGACCAATGCCGTGACAGGAATCGCAACGGCCTATATGGACAGCATTCCGATGGTCATCATTTCCGGTCAAGTGCCAACGCACGCGATTGGCATGGATGCATTTCAGGAATGCGACGCGGTGGGTATTACCCGACCGATCGTCAAACACAATTTTCTGGTCAAAGATGCACGTGACTTGGCAATGACGCTAAAGAAAGCGTTCCACATTGCCCGCAGTGGACGTCCCGGCCCCGTATTGGTTGATATTCCAAAGGACGTGTCGTTCAAGAAGGTGCCGTACGCTGGCTATCCCGCGTCGGTCGAGATGCGATCGTACAACCCGGTTCGCAAAGGACACGGCGGTCAGATTCGCAAGGCTTTGCAGTTGTTGCTGGCCGCCAAGCGACCCTACATCTACACCGGTGGCGGGGTATTGCTGAGCAACGCATCGGCCGAATTGCGCACGTTGGTGGACATGCTGGGTTATCCGTGCACCAACACCCTGATGGGCTTGGGGGCGTATCCAGCCAGTGATCGCAAATTTCTGGGCATGCTTGGCATGCATGGCACGGTAGAAGCCAACAACGCCATGCAACACTGCGATGTCTTGCTTGCCGTGGGTGCTCGATTTGATGACCGCGTCATTGGTAACCCCAAGCATTTTGCTCAGAACGAGCGCAAGATCATCCATATTGATATCGACCCGTCCAGCATCTCCAAGCGCGTGAAGGTGGACATTCCCATCGTCGGCGATGTGAAAGATGTGCTGAGTGAAATGATCGCCATGATCAAAGAAGGGGCAGTCAAGCCCGATGCCAATGCACTGGGTGCATGGTGGGACACGATTGAAGGCTGGCGCAAGCGTGACTGTATGAAGTACAGCATGGGCAAGGGCGACGTGATCAAGCCACAACATGTGGTGGAAACACTTTGGAATATGACCAAGGACGCGGACACCTACATCACCTCCGATGTTGGTCAGCACCAGATGTGGGCGGCCCAGTACTACAAGTTTGACGAGCCCCGCCGCTGGATCAACTCGGGTGGCTTGGGAACGATGGGTGTGGGCATTCCCTACGCCATGGGCATAAAACTGGCAAAACCTGATAGCGAGGTGTTTTGCATTACGGGTGAAGGCTCGGTGCAAATGTGCATTCAGGAACTCTCAACCTGTCTGCAATACAACACGCCGATCAAAATCGTGTCGCTGAACAACCGGTATCTGGGTATGGTGCGCCAGTGGCAAGAGGTTGAATACGAGGGTCGCTATAGCCACAGTTACATGGACGCGTTGCCTAACTTCGTCAAATTGGCTGAGGCATATGGCCACGTGGGGATGCTGATTGAGAAGCCCCAGGACGTGGAGCCGGCGCTGCGCGAGGCCCGCAAGCTCAAAGATCGCACAGTGTTCATGGACTTCCGTACGGACCCCACTGAAAACGTGTTCCCCATGGTGCAAGCCGGCAAGGGAATTACCGAAATGTTGCTCGGAAGCGAGGATCTATAAGGAAATAGGGCTCTAGACCCCGTAAAATAAGCGTAGCTAGCTATCAAAAAGCTAGCATTTTAAAAGGCGAATCTATTGTCCGCCAAGCCCGCAACTTACCGGTTGCGGGGGAGGGCGGCGAAAAGAGGAATCCATCTCATGAAACACATCATTGCAGTTCTTTTGGAAAACGAGCCGGGCGCACTGTCCCGCGTAGTTGGTCTATTTTCCGCCCGTGGTTACAACATCGAGTCCCTGACCGTGGCACCCACGGAGGACCCAAGCCTCTCCCGCATGACGATACAGACCACGGGGTCGGATGACGTCATCGAGCAAATTACCAAGCACTTGAATCGCCTGATCGAGGTTGTTAAAGTGGTGGATTTGACGGAAGGGTCGTACATTGAGCGTGAACTCATGATGGTCAAGGTACGTGCGGTCGGCAAGGAGCGCGAGGAGATGAAACGCATGGCGGACATCTTCCGTGGCCGAATCATCGATGTGACCGATAAGAGCTATACCATCGAACTCACTGGCGACCAGTCCAAGAACGATGCGTTCCTGGAAGCGCTTGAGCGCGCAGCCATTCTTGAAACGGTGCGAACCGGATCCAGTGGCATTGGTCGTGGTGAGCGCATCCTCAGAGTTTGACAGCAGTTTTTAACGATTGCCCTGAGTTGGGGTATTTTTTGTAACCGGGCGCTTGTCGCCACTATTTATCTCGGAGAACAAATGAAAGTTTTTTACGACAAGGACTGCGACCTGAGCCTTATCAAGGGCAAGACCGTTGCCATCATTGGCTACGGCAGCCAAGGCCACGCGCACGCGCAAAATCTGAATGACAGCGGCGTCAAAGTTGTGGTCGGTCTGCGCAAGGGCGGTGCGTCTTGGGATAAAGTTGCCAAGGCCGGCCTCAAAGTGGCCGAAGTGAACGAGGCGGCTGCCTCCGCAGACGTGGTGATGATTTTGTTGCCTGACGAAAACATCGCTGGCGTGTACAAAGAGATCGAGCCGCATCTGAAGCAGGGTGTTTCACTGGTCTTCGCCCATGGCTTCAATGTTCACTACAACCAAGTCGTGCCCCGTGCCGACCTGGACGTGTGGATGGTTGCGCCCAAGGCCCCTGGCCACACCGTGCGCAATACCTACACCCAGGGCGGCGGCGTGCCCCACTTGATTGCCATTCACCAGGACAGGTCTGGCAAGGCCCGTGATCTGGCGTTGTCCTACGCCATGGCCAACGGTGGCGGCAAAGCTGGCATCATTGAAACCAATTTCAAGGAAGAAACTGAGACAGATTTGTTCGGCGAGCAGGCTGTGTTGTGCGGTGGTGCAGTCGAGTTGATCAAGATGGGTTACGAGACCTTGACAGAAGCTGGCTACGCACCTGAAATGGCCTACTTCGAATGCCTGCACGAGTTGAAGCTCATCGTTGATCTGATCTACGAAGGCGGCATTGCCAACATGAATTACTCCATCTCCAACAACGCGGAGTACGGTGAGTACGTGACCGGTCCTGAAGTTATCAACGACCAGTCGCGTGCTGCCATGCGCAATGCCCTCAAGCGCATCCAGAACGGTGAATACGCCAAAATGTTCATCCAGGAAGGCCGCCTGAACTATCCGAGCATGACGGCCCGTCGCCGCAACACTGCGGACCACTCGATCGAGAAGGTCGGCAGCCAATTGCGCGCCATGATGCCATGGATCGCCAAGAACAAACTGGTCGATCAGACCCGCAACTAAGTCCAGTCAGACGGACGTGCAAAGGTCACTTCGGTGGCCTTTGTTTTTGTGGCTGGCGTTGAATGGGTATTGAGCGTATCGACTCGCTTACACTGGCGCCGACAGCTTTTGTAGGCGCTGGTCGGTGCGATATTCCGATTCCCGCTTCAATGGCCAAGTAAGGAGACTTTATGCATGATGGTTCGGACTCGGCAAGTGCTGACACTGATGTTGCCGATGTGGTTGTGCGCAAGCGGCGCAAGGGTATATATGTGTTGCCCAATCTTTTTACTCTGGCGGCATTGTTTGGCGGGTTCTATGCCATCGTCATGGCAATCAATGGACGTTTTGACTTGGCGGCGGTAGGTATCTTTTGCTCAATGGTCCTGGACAGTCTGGATGGACGTGTTGCGCGCATGACCAATACCCAAAGTGCTTTTGGGGAGCAGATGGATTCGCTGTCAGACATGGTTTCTTTCGGCGCTGCGCCTGCTTTGATCTCGTACGTTTGGGCACTCAAGGAACTGGGGCGTTGGGGCTGGTTTGCCGCGTTTGTTTACTGCGCCTGTGCCGCATTGCGGTTGGCACGTTTCAATGTCAATACTGCGGTGGTAGACAAGCGATATTTTCAGGGCTTGCCATCTCCTGCAGCCGCAGCGCTGGTTGCAGGTTTCATCTGGTTGTGCACCGATCTGGGTGTTCGAGGACCTGAAGTTGCCTGGCCCATGTTTGTAGTGGCGCTATATGCCGGTTTGACCATGGTGACCAACGTACCTTTTTACAGTTTCAAGGATGTCAGTATGAAGCGCAGCGTGCCGTTTGCTGTCATTGTGATGATTGCACTTGGTATCGCGGTGATCAACATCGATCCTCCCACCGTGATGTTCGGTGTGTTTGTGATTTATGGCTTGAGCGGCTACGTGATTTATGGTTGGCGCAAGGTTAAAGGTGTTCAGACAAGTTTGATTAGTACCTCGACGGACGAACCTGAAGAGCGCGGCTTGCACAAATAGCGTGAGTCCCAATGTTTAGTGCCAATCATCTTGTGTTACATTGAACCCATGAGTTTCTTTGCGCTAACGCTATCGTTCCTACGCCATCACGGGCGGAAGAAGTAGCGCACGCACTGAATCCAAAAAGGCCCGTTAGCACTCGCAACGGGCCTTTTTGCTTTGGGCTGCAAAATACAGGTTGCGAGTTTTTTTGAAGATCAAAAGGAGTAATTCGATGGCTGACAAACTTATTATTTTCGACACCACTTTGCGTGACGGAGAGCAGTCTCCGGGTGCTTCCATGACGCGAGACGAGAAGCTGCGAATTGCCCGACAACTCGAGCGTCTGAAAGTCGACGTCATTGAAGCAGGGTTTGCAGCAAGTTCCAATGGTGATTTTGAAGCAGTTCAGCTCATTGCCAATAGCATCAAGGACTCAACGATCTGTTCACTGTCGCGCGCGAACGACCGGGACATTTCCCGGGCAGCTGAGGCGCTAAAGGGTGCCAACAGCGCGCGCATCCACACCTTTATTGCGACTTCGGCCTTGCATATGGAAAAGAAGCTGCGCATGACGCCAGACCAGGTGTTCGAACAGGCCAAGCAGTCGGTGCGGTTTGCTCGTAATCTGGTAGGTGACATTGAATTCAGTCCTGAAGACGGGTACCGAAGCGACGTCGACTTTTTGTGCCGCGTCATTGAAGCAGTCATTCACGAAGGCGCCACGACCATCAACGTCCCTGACACGGTTGGCTATGCAATCCCGGAACTTTATGGAAACTTCATCAAAACGCTGCGTGAGCGCGTTCCCAACTCGGACAAAGCGATCTGGTCTGTACATTGCCACAATGATCTGGGAATGGCGGTCGCCAATTCACTGGCAGGTGTAAAAATTGGTGGTGCACGGCAGGTTGAGTGCACGATAAATGGCTTGGGTGAACGCGCGGGTAACTGTAGCCTTGAAGAGGTTGTAATGGCAATCAAAACTCGCAAAGATTATTTCGATCTCGAACTCGGGATCGACACGCGTCATATTTTGGCGGCCAGTCGGATGGTCAGCCAGACTACCGGTTTTGTGGTTCAACCCAACAAGGCTGTGGTCGGAGCCAATGCGTTTGCACACGCGTCGGGCATTCACCAGGATGGTGTTTTGAAAGCCCGTGACACCTACGAAATCATGCGCGCCGAAGACGTAGGCTGGACGGCCAACAAAATTGTTCTTGGAAAGCTGAGTGGTCGCAATGCCTTCAAGCAGCGTTTGCAGGAGCTTGGTGTACAAATGGAAAGTGAGTCTGACATCAATGCTGCATTTGCCCGATTTAAGGAATTGGCTGATCGCAAGAGCGAAATATTTGATGAAGATATCCTGGCTTTGGTGAGCGATGAAAGTGTCAGCCATGTGAAAGAGCAGTACGGTTTTGTGTCTCTGTCTCAGCACAGTGAAACAGGCGAGCGGCCCATGGCCAGCATCGTTTTCACGGTTGACGGCAAAGAGGTCAAAGGAGCATCTGACGGCAATGGTCCTGTGGATGCATCACTAAAGGCCATTGAAACGCATGTAAAAAGCGGCGCTGAGATGGTTTTGTATTCAGTCAATGCGATTAGTGGCTCGACGGAAAGCCAGGGCGAGGTGACCGTGCGGTTGCAAAATAGCGGTCGAGTTGTCAACGGCGTGGGCTCGGATCCTGACATCGTGGTCGCTTCGGCCAAGGCCTACCTGAGTGCGCTCAACAAGCTGCATAGTAAGGCAGATCGGGTGGCTGCTCAGGGTTAACCCGAGAAACTTCATGCGAACCAGTTGATTTCTTGAGGTTTGTCGCGCAAGTAGTTGATCTTGCGCGACTTTTTTGTTTACACTCCCGCTTGCAGGCATTTGTATATGGCCGATTTTTTCGATCACCGTGCAGTGTCCATGGGATACAACATGAAAAAAACTTTGTTAGCGGTGGGCATTTTTGCCGTTTTTTCTTCGTTGGTTTTTGTGCCAGTGGCGGCGGCAGTACCGCAACGAGCGTCTGCAACCGAAAATCACAACACGAAGCGACCAGTTGTTAAGGCAAGAGTAGCCAAGAAAAGTGTGATTGTCAGGACGGCCGTGGTGCCGAAGGTGCCGTCTTTTGGTCAACTAGCGGGACTCCATGGTGCTCATGATGCGTTGGCGTTGAAGTCAAGCGTTGCTCTTGTGGTCGACCAAGACACAAACGAAGTTCTTTTTCGCAAAAATGAACTCGCAGTTCTGCCCATTGCATCTATTACCAAGTTGATGACTGGCTTGTTGATTAGCGAAGCCAAGCTTCCAATGGACGAGATGATCGCGATTAGTCAGGACGATGTGGACATGGAAAAGGGCAGTTCTTCACGTCTGCGTGTCGGAACTGAGTTGAGTCGTTCTGAGCTACTTCATTTGGCTTTGATGTCCAGTGAGAACCGTGCCGCCAATGCGTTGGGTCGCAGTTATCCCGGTGGCTTGCCGGTATTTGTTGGTTTGATGAACGCCCGCGCAAAGACGTTGGGAATGGTCGACACGAGTTACGTGGAGCCTACGGGCTTGTCCAGCAAGAACCAGTCAAGCGCGCGTGATTTGGCAACGTTGGTGAATTTTGCCTCGGGAGATGCTCTGCTACGGGAGTTCTCAACTTCGACTGGATTTCAGGTTGCGGTAGGTCATCGCACCTTGCAGTACAACAACACCAACCGTTTGGTCAAGAATCCTGCTTGGGATATTGGCCTTCAAAAGACAGGTTACATCACAGAGGCTGGGCAATGCTTGGTGATGCAGGCAAAAGTAGCTGGACGAAAGCTGATCATGGTGTTTTTGGATTCAGCTGGAAAGTTGAGCCGAATCGCTGATGCGGAGCGGGTCAAGCGTTGGGTAGAGTCGAATCCTGCACCGGTCTCAAAGGCAGTGCCGGTGGCAAGCGCTGTTGTTGATCAGCGCGTTGTTGTCAACTGAGGCTGAAACCTATTGGGCTTTGCTATGTTTGTGCCCAAGTGATTCGGAAATTTGCCGAGCTGTCTCTTTAAGTTTAGGCAGCCAGTTTTCTTCCAGGCGATCAGAAGGCGCGGATATAGACAATCCTGCGACCAGGCGTTCCTGGTCGTCATAAATTCCCGCAGCCATACACCGGACACCCAGTTCCAGTTCTTCATTGTCGTTGGCTTGGCCGTATTGGCGTACTTTTGAAAGTTCGCGCTCCAGTGCATCCAACTCGGTGATGCTGTTCTTCGTGTGCCCTTGCAGACCAGTGCGTAAGGCATACGCGCGGGTCCTTTGCGGATCATCGGCTGCTAGAAACAGTTTCCCGACTGATGTGAGATGCAACGGGGCACGACCACCGATGGCCCTGACAACCTGCATTCCTGAGCGCTCGCTAAATGCGCGCTCAATATAGACTATTTCATCACCTTGACGAACACTCAAATTGACAGGTTGTTGTGTCAGCTTGTGCAACTCGCGCATTGGTGCTACCGCAGCATCGCGTACATTCAGTCGACCTTTAACCAGGTTGCCCAGTTCAAGCAATCGCATACCCAGTCGATAACTGCCGGGCTGCGTTCTATCTACAAAGCGTCCAGTTGCGAGGTCGTTTAGGATGCGGTGCGCAGTGGACGGATGAAGGCCGGCCTTTTCACTGATATCTTTGAGGCTGATGGAATCTTCGCGGGATGCGAGTACATCAATGAGTGTAAACATGCGCTCAATAACCTGAACGGTTGGTTTCGCGGGGATGTCGGTTTTTTGCTTGGTCATGGTGGTCTTGTAGTCTTCAATTTCAAATCTCTGTCGTATCTGGTTGAGGCACAGACCGTGCTTGCACCGTCGCGTGCGAACACCATTCGCCGTTTAATAGCAATTGGATGGGAGCAAACCGCGCTTTGTAGTTCATTTTCGGGCTCTCGTGAATCCAGTAACCCAGGTAAACATAGGCCAGTCCTAAGCGTTTCGCCTGCTGAATTT
The DNA here is from genome assembly GCA_037143475.1 of Burkholderiales bacterium. Classification (GTDB taxonomy): domain Bacteria; phylum Pseudomonadota; class Gammaproteobacteria; order Burkholderiales; family Burkholderiaceae_C; genus Allorhodoferax. The sequence continues at coordinate 11,917 of JBAWYQ010000109.1, forward strand.
GCCAAAGCACATTGAATGTGCCGAAGCTGGCTGCCTCGCTGGGCTCAAAAAATGTGTATACGGCTGAAAGGCCGTCATCAAGCACGTCGAGAATGGAGACCATTTTCAATGCGCCTGGGGAACCATCCGCTGCAGATTCGCGAAACTCCACCAGTCGTGAATTCACACGGCTTTGTAAAAGGAACTGCGTGTATTGATCCACACTGTCCTCATCCATACCGCCGCCCGCATGCCGACTGCTTTGGTAGCGCAGGTACAGCGCGTAGTGTTCTGCGACAAAGCCAAGCTTGAGTACCCGAGCAGATAGTCCCTGGTGTCGAGTCCAAGCGCGGCGTTGACTGCGGTTGGGCTGGAATGGTTCAGCTACTACCCTTAATGGAGTGCACGCTTGGCAATTGTCGCAATATGGTCGGTAGGTAAACATCCCACTTCGGCGAAATCCTTTGCCGACCAACTCGGAATAGGTGGAGTTATTAATTAAATGACTGGGAGTCGCGACTTGCGAGCGGGCTTGGCGTTGCGGCAAATAGCTGCATTCATAGGGCGCCGTCGCATAAAACTGCAGTGTTTGAAGAGGGAGGTCTTTTAGGTCTGTCACGGTGGGTGCATCAGGCAGACAGAATGTGATTCCAGTATAGAGGGCTAAAGTGCCATTTTGCGGGCGTGGCGCATTGTGCAAGGGTTATATGCTTTAAAAAGACATTGCGGGCTACCTCCTGCGCACCCAAAGACGCCAGGTGCTGTGTGTTTTGCTGGCAATCAATTGACGCAATACCGTATTCCCGACAAAAGCCAACGAGTGCGGCCAACGCTATTTTTGATGCATTGGGAATATGCATAAACATGGACTCGCCAAAAACTGCCCTTCCGATGGCCACGCAATAGAGACCGCCAACCAACTTGCCGTCGACCCAGGTTTCTATGCTGTGTGCATGTCCCGCTTGGTGAAGGCGGCAGTACGCATCAATCATGGGCGGCAGAATCCATGTTCCAGTTTGGCCATTTCGTGGTGTGCCGGCACAAGCGGTAATGGTGTCGATGAACGCGGTATCGAAACGTACTTCACACCGTGCATCGCGGCTAAACCGAATCAATATTTGACGCAGTGATCGGTGCAACCGAAAGTCCGTCGTACTCAACACCATGCGTGGGTCCGGACTCCACCAGAGTATGGGTTGACCCTCGCTAAACCAGGGAAAAATGCCACGACCATAGGCTCGTACCAGGGTGTCGACGCTTAGATCACCGCCGGCCGCCAACAGCCCGGGTGCGTCTGTGTCTGCATCCCATGCATTGTCAGTCAACGGAAAATCGTCTCCCGGTTCCATCCAGGTCAGTGAAAACTGCTTTTTTGACATGTTGGCGTGCGGGTACTTATTGTGAATTGAAAGGAAAAAGTGGTCGCATGGAAAAGACAACGCGCTCATGCGGTTAGAATACTAGCTGTCGGGGCGTAGCGCAGCCTGGTAGCGCATCTGGTTTGGGACCAGAGGGTCGAAG